>DATINV010000171.1:0-3146 GCA_035473775.1 Chthoniobacterales bacterium | reverse complement strand
AAACGTTTGGAGCGAAAGGTCTCGCATTTATCAAGATCGAGAACGGCGAATGGAAATCGCCGATCGTGAAATTTTTCAGCGATGCCGAGAAGGCAGCACTAAAATCGAAGCTAAAGATTGAGGAAGGCGATTGCATCTTCTTCGCCGCCGACAAATGGGATGTTGCCTGCGAAGTGCTCGGCAGAATCCGGTTGCGCGTTTCCGAGATTCAAAAGCTGCTTCCGGAAAAGGAAGTGTGGGACTTTCTTTGGGTTTACGATTTCCCGCTCCTACAATTCAGCGCTGAGGAAAATAAATGGAACGCGATGCATCATCCGTTCACTCGACCGAAAGTGGAAGATATTGGAATGCTCGACGATCCAAAAAAATTCTCGGAGATCCGAGCGGAAGCATATGATGTCGTGTTAAACGGCGTCGAGATTGGCGGCGGCAGCATTCGAATCCATGAGCCGCCGTTGCAGGCGAAAATGTTCGGAGCGCTTGGCCTAGGCGCAGCGGACCAGCAATCAATGTTCGGACATTTGCTCCGGGCGCTGCGACTTGGGGCGCCGCCGCACGGAGGCATCGCTTTCGGTTTGGATCGGTTAGTGATGTTGCTCTGCGGCGCGCAAACCATCCGCGACGTGATGGCGTTTCCGAAAAACAATCGAATGATCGATCTGATGTCGCAGTCGCCCGCCGACGTGGACCCGCGTCAATTGCGCGAATTGAGAATCAAACTGGACGCTGAAAAACCGCCGCCGCGCAAAGAACCCTAATAGCCGAGAGCTTTTCTTCGTTCCGCCGCACCGGGCAGCGCTTCTTTTTTGACGGTAATCGCTGGTGCGCCTGAATCCTTCAGCTGCG
Source organism: Chthoniobacterales bacterium (assembly GCA_035473775.1). Taxonomy (GTDB): domain Bacteria; phylum Verrucomicrobiota; class Verrucomicrobiia; order Chthoniobacterales; family UBA10450; genus AV40. Next base: position 2,300 of record DATINV010000171.1, on the reverse strand, counting down.
CGGCTTGGGTCGTGTTGAACTCGGTGTCCTTTGCAAATTCGGCAGGAACGTCCGCCTCTGCGTAGATCGCGTGGACAGGACAGACGTCTACGCATGCGGTGCAATCAATGCAGTCATCGGCGTGAATGACCACCTGCTTTTCCATCTCGTAGAAGCAAGCCACCGGGCATACCTCTACGCAGTCAGTAAACTTGCAGCCATTACATTTGTCGGTCACAACATGCATAGGATTTTCGTGGTTGAGAGTGCTGGAAAAGACATCAACTAATTGGCGCACTCCCGGCAGTCAATTCTTTAGCGTCATCGGGCGCGGTCTGGCGGCCAGTCCGGAAAAGGATTGCTATAAAGAAAGTGACGATCGTTCCGAAGCAGATCCACCATGGGAATTCCATTACCGGCAGCCAGTCGGGTTGTCGATAGAAGCTCGTTCCAAAAAGCGCAGCGATGTTGTTCGGCAGTCCGCTTAGGATAGCGACCACGATGAAGCCGATAATCATTGCCAGGATATTTCCGCGATTGTTGCCACGTGATTTGGTCAGCATTCCAGCAAGGAAAATGCCGAGAACGGAACCGTAGGTGTAGCCATAAATTCCGAGCACGATCGGGATGATGCGAACGTTTGGATAAACGATGACGACGTAGGCGGTTGTTGAGGCAACCACGATCATCAGTGCGGAAAACACGACCGTGGCCCAGCGCACCGCGCGTAGACTCTGTTCCGGCGTGGCTATTCGATTGATGTAATGCTCGTACCAATCGCGAGTGAAACTGGTGGCCAGGGCGTTAATCGCGGTGCTGAGCGAGCCCATCGCGGTCGCGAAAATTCCGGCCAGGAGTAAGCCGCGAATGCCCACTGGCATTTGATACAAAATAAAATGGCAAAATGTTTCGTTCGGACTTTTCGGCAGCGTCGGATCTGGATGCGCTTGATAATAAACCCAAAGCAAAATGCCGATGGTTAGGAACGTGAATGCGATCGGGATGTCGGCCAAGCCGGACAGAATCACTGACCGCCGGCTACGGCGAACATCGGGCGCAGTCAACATTCGTTGCACCATGTCCTGGTCTGTTCCGTGGGTCGACATGGTCATGAAAGTTGACCCGATGAGGCCGGCAAAAATGGTGTACTCGATAGTAAACATTCCTTTCCATTTGTCCCAACCGTGTTTCGCTGGATCGAGTCCGGTAGTAATGAGGTCGGAAAGGTGGAACTGCCCATGTCGCTGAACAATTTCGCTCCAGCCTCCTGGGATCGAAAAATATAAAACTCCAACCGCTACAACAGCGCTGCCGATCATGATCGAAGCTTGAATCACATCAGTCCAGATAACCGCTTTGATGCCTCCGAGGGTGGTGTAAATCGCTGTCAGCAAAACGATCACGATTGTCGATCCAATATAGATCCAAAGAGTCTGCGATTGGTTCGGACGGGAGCCGGTAATCATTTCGTAGGCGAGAGCGAGGGCAATTGCGGCGACATACAAGCGGGCGCCGGAAGCGAGCACTCGGGTGAAGAGAAAGACGGCGGAAGCGGCGTTCTTGGTCCCGATGCCGAAGCGCGCGGTCAAATATTCGTAAATCGAGTAAACTTTGTAGTCGTAGTAGGGCTTGATGAAAATGTAGCTGACTAGGATGCGGGCAATGATTACGCCGAACGCGAGCTGCAGATAAGTGTAGTTACGTAGAGTGAATGCTTCACCTGGTGCCCCGAAAAATGTGCCGGCGCTGGTTTCGGCGGCGATAAGGGAGGCGAGAATGGCCCACCACGCGATCTGACGGCGGCCGAGCGCAAAATCAGCCAGATCGCGCTCCTTTCGTCCCATGAACAGACCGATCGAAATGATGACGACGAAGTAAATAAGAAGGACTCCACCATCGATCGCCAGCCGCGCATCCATGACGCGATACTCTGAATGACGAATGACGAGATACAAATGACGAATTTCGAATGACGAATGTCAAAGGAATGATAAAGCCCGAAGAACATTTTTCGTCATTTGAACATTCGGTGCTTCTTTCGTCATTCAGCATTAGTCATTCGTCATTGGATCGCATGAACGTAGTTCAGATTCCGGCAATAGATTTTGACCTAGCCATGACGCTTGATAGCGGCCAGGTCTTTCATTGGGAAAGAACCGGTGACGGGTTTGTCGGAGCTATTGGCAAGCAGGCCGTTTACGTTGAGCAACGCTGCGATTTGTTGGTGGCGAACTGCGACCAAGAGACAATCACGCACTATTTCGCGCTCGATCATCCACTCGTCGAGATCTGCGCGTCGTTTCCAAACGATTCGGTGATGA
>DATINV010000170.1:0-21614 GCA_035473775.1 Chthoniobacterales bacterium | reverse complement strand
CATTCCCCCGTTGCGCGAGAGTTTCATTATGGATTTGCGCCCGAAGATCATGATCATCGTCGGCGCTTCGATTTGCGCGCTGTTGATTGCCGCCGCCAATTTTGCCGGCCTGTTGCTGGCTCGAGTAATCGATCGGGAAGGAGAGTTCGCACTGCGGGCGGCGCTTGGCGCGAGCCGTGGACAGATTATTCGGCAACAACTCGCTCAAGCGCTCTTACTCGCGATCGTCGGCACCGCGGTTGGTCTAATTATTTCAGCGTGGGCCGCGCCAATGCTTTTTGCCATGAGTCCGGAAGGGACGGACGCAACCGGCAGCGCAATGCGAGAATTTGATTACACCGCGCGGCTGGATCTGCCCGTTTTCGCATTCGCCGCGGGAATTATGACTCTGGTCGGTTTGGGATTCGGTTTGCTGCCGGCGATTCGGGCATCGCGAACGAATTTGCGAAGCGCAATCAGTGTCACCGGACGAGGTGCCACGTTAGATCGAAGTGCCCGACGATTGCTTGGCTTGTGCGTCGTCGTGGAGCTGGCGATCGCGGCTGCGCTTTTGACGGCTAGCGTCACTGCTACTCAGTATTTTCGAAAGTTGATCGACGAGCCGTGGGGTTTCGCGACGGAAAATCGTGTCGCCTTCAGTGTCACAGTGCCGGATCGCTTCTTTCCCACGGTTGCTGACAAGCAACAGGCGTTGGAAAATGCGCTGACCAAATTGCGGGAACTGCCAGGGGTCCAATCGGCCACGGTCGTATCGCCGGCACCGATGGACGCGTCTTGGACGCTGATGTTGTTTAATCCGGAGGGCGCGCCTGCGCCCGAACCGCGCGGCGTCTACACCGCGTATTCGCGCATCACTGTTCCCAATTATTTCAAAACGATGAGTCAGCCGTTGCTTCAAGGGCGGGATTTTGTTGAGAACGATGGACCGGATGCGCCGCTCGTTTGCATCATTAGCCAAAGCATTGCCCAACGCTTTTGGCCTAACGAATCGCCAATCGGTAAACGTATCCGCTGGGGGCGGCTCGACGGCGACCGGCCCTGGTTCACCATTGTTGGCGTGGTCGGCAATATGAAGGCGATCGCGGATCCGCAGGACGGAGAAGTCGTCGGAATGATAGCGCGACCGTTGAGGCAAATGCTGGTGAGAGCAACGGCGCCCCTGGAAGACATCACCTTTGTTTTGCATACGAACAGCCGATCGATAAACGAGTCAGTTGCCCGCGCCGCTCTGGCTCGCGCCAACAATAGCCTCGCCGCCTATAATTTCATTTGGCTAAGCGACGCAGCTGCCCGCTCGCGAACTACCGAACGCTTCGTTTTTCTCTTGGTTTCGTCATTTGCTTTAGTTGGCGTTGTTCTTGCCGCCATCGGTCTCTATGGCTCGCTCGCCCTTCAGGTGTCGCGACGCGAACGCGAGTTCGGAATTCGCACTGCACTTGGCGCGACAACCAGACATATCATTGAACAAGTAGCACGACAGGGAGCGTCCCTCCTTTTGCTCGGTCTCTTCGCTGGGGGATTGGCGACCTTCGGTGTTGTTCGATTAGTGCGTAATCAATGGGCTGAAATGCCCGCTCCGAACCTTATCGCATGTTCCTGCGCTGCCTCCGTGCTGGCGATTGCTGTCATGGTCGCTTGCCTGTTGCCGGCGCGCCGAGCTGCAGGCGTCGATCCGGTGCAAGCCTTGCGAGCCGAATAACAATCTACGAAATCGCAAGAAAGTAATGAGAAATCAAAAAAATTGTATCCGAATTAAGGCTCCGCTTTCCATCCTACTGGTAATGCTTTGTCTCAAGACGATTACCGCTCGGGCTGATGATTTCCCACTCAAGCAGATAAAGCTTTTTACCTGGGTCGTTGATTACGAACCGTTCTGGTCTCCGGACGGACGACAAATAGCGCTGATTTCCAGCCGCCATGGCGGGATGAAAGTCCATGTGATGGACGCGAGCAGCGCCAGTCACGGAACCGATATGCGGCAGCTAACGACTGGAGACGCGGAGGACGACGCGCCAGCCTGGTCGCCCGATGGTAAGAAGATCGCCTTCATATCAGTTCGATCCAATGTCTCACAACTTTGGCTGATGAACGCGGATGGGACCGACCAGCGGCAACTGACGAATGGAAGCGCAGAGAACATCCATCCCGAGTGGTCACCGGATAGCACGAAGATCCTTTTTAACACGACGTATTTTTCTCAAGCAACCGCCGCAGATGGCAGGGACGTGCCCAGTGATAACAAAGTCATCGGTGAGCAAATCGATAAGAAGATGGATCTAGCCACGATTCGACCGGATGGAACTGATCTAAAACGAATCACCACCGGCGGCGGTTACACCTACGCCTCCTACTCCCCTGATGGGATGTCGATCTTGCATCGGCGTATTCAAGGTCCACTCTCGCAGATTTTCGTAATGAAAGCCGATGGATCGAACGATCACAATGTCTCTGGCAAAGGAAACCTCGATGGCTGGCCATCATGGTCGCATGACGGTAAACACATCGTTTTTTCACGTCGGGTCGCTGAACGCTTCCAGTTATTCGTGATGGCCGGCGACGGTAACCATGTTCAGCAGCTAACCGACGCACCGGGAGAATTTGTGAATCCACGCTGGTCACCGGACGGAACGAAGATTTTGTGCGCGCGTCGGCACGGCGATATGAACCTAGTCATTTTTCGAGCGCCAAAATGAGACGTATCCACCCCCGGCAGACGCTAACGGATAAGAAGGAGCATCTATGTTCACCGATTTGAAATACGCGTTGCGAATGTTGTTGAAGTCGCCGGGCTTTGCGATCATCGCTGTTTTAACCCTTGCTCTCGGCATTGGGGCCAACAGCGCCATTTTCAGCGTGGTGGACGCGGTCCTGCTGCGGCCGATGCCTTTCCAGAAACCGAACGAGATCGTCATGGTATGGGGGCGGAGCGTGCGCGAGAACGCCGAGCACCAAAGCGATTCCTATCCAAACTACGTCGATCTTCGCGAGCGGTCGCAAACGTTGGACAGCCTCGCTGCCTACACTCGCGCGGGAGCTGTTTTGCAGGGCGCGAATGAATCGGAATTGCTGGGAGGGCTCGCCGTCACTTCCGACGTGTTTCGGGTCCTGCGCGTCTGGCCGATGCTCGGCCGTTCCTACACGCGCGAGGAAGACAAAGTAAGCGGCCCGGGTGTGGTCGTCTTGAGCTATGGCTTGTGGCAACGCGCTTTCGCCGGCGATCCATCAATTGTCGGTAAACAAATCAATCTCTCCGGACGCAGCCATACCGTTCTCGGCGTCATGCCTCGAGGCTTCAAATTTCCTGTCCAGGATCCTCACATCGATTACTACATGCCCCTGGAAAGTCTCGTTGCCACCTATGTTCCTCGGCGCGACGCGCATTTTCTCTCCCTTGTCGGGCGTTTGAAAAGCGATGTCACGGCCCGACAGGCGGAAGCTGAACTTAACGGCATCGCCACGCAACTCGAGCGGCAATATCCTGATTCCAACAGCGGCCAGTCGGAACAGGTTGTTCCGTTGCATCGGGAAGTTGTCGGTAATGTGCGGCCGGCTTTGCTCATCCTGGTCGGGGCAGTTACGCTCGTTCTACTCATTGCCTGCGGCAACGTCGCAAATCTACTTTTGGCCCGCGCGGCCGGGCGTTCGCGGGAAATTGCCATTCGCACCGCTCTTGGCGCAAGCCGGATGCAACTCCTTCGACAGCTCCTTGGCGAAAGTCTCCTCTTGTCGATTTTGGGTGGCAGCGGGGGTCTGGTTCTCGCTTCGTGGGGGATCGACGTTCTGCAAATTCTGCGACCGCAAAATTTGCCTCGGGCGGATCAAATCGGCATCAATCTAGTCGTCTGCGCCTTTACTTTTTCGGCGGCCATCGTCAGCACGTTCATCTTCGGCCTTTTTCCGGCGGTGCAGTTGACCCGCTCAGAAGTTGGCGAAGCGTTGCAGCACGGTTCGAAAGGCATTTCCGGGAGCGAGCGTGCCGGCCGCGTCCGTTCGCTGCTGATCATTTCACAAGTCGCGTTCTCGGTTTTGTTGTTGGCCTCTGCCGGATTGCTGATCAGGAGTTTCTATAATCTGCGCGCGACCAATCCGGGGTTCGATCCAGTAAATCTCGCCATGATGGACTTTGTCGTTCCTCGCGTCAGTTATGCCGAACCGGAAAAGCAGATCGCATTTTACAGGGACCTGCTTCCGAAACTGCGGGCTCTTCCGGGCGTACAAATGGTCGGTGGCGCGGACCCCGCTCCGTTCAGCAACAACGATTCGACCCGCGCATTTACTATCGCAGGCCAACCGCCGGTTCCCAAGGGCCAACGTCCCGGCGCTGGTTATCTATCAGTCGATTCCGATTATTTCCGCGCGATGAAAATTCCGTTGAAACAGGGTCGCGTCTTCGATTCGCGGGATTCGAAGGATGGCGCACACACCGTTATGGTGAACGAGGCATTTGCAAAACAATTTCTCAACGGCGGTTCGGCAGTTGGTCGGCGCATTATTTTCGAAGGTGACGACGACAAACCGAATCCGTGCGAAATCGTCGGAGTCGTCGGCAACGCGCACCACGACGAAGTGGGCACGCCGGTCGAGCCGGAAATGTACGTCCCGTTCGAGCAAGATCCTTCCCGTCGCATGTTTCTGATGTTTCGTCTTCAGAACGCCAGGCTAACTGGGATCGAGCATATGGTCCGCGACATCGTTCATCAAATTGACAGTCAACTTTACGTCCCGGAAATGAAACCGATGGAGAATTTGCTGGCCGAACACATCGCTCAGCCTCGATTCAACATGTTGTTGCTTAGTTTGTTCGCGGCGGTGGCGATGACCTTAGCCGCGATCGGCATCTATGGCGTCATTGCCTATTCGGTCGCGCAACGGACCAAGGAAATCGGCATCCGGATGGCGCTTGGCGCCCAAAGAATCGACATGCTCACCATGATTCTGCGTCAGAGCTTTACCGTTATTGGAGTTGGTTTACTGATAGGACTCGTAGGCGGACTGGGTGTCACACGCTTGATGTCGAGCTTGCTCTACGGTGTCAGTCCGACTGATCTGTCGATTTACGTCATTGTGATCGTGCTTTTGAGCGGCGCGGCGCTGATCGCAACCTACTTCCCGGCCCGCCGCGCGATGCAAGTCGATCCAATGGTCGCGTTGCGCTACGAGTGACATGAATGATTTAAAGTTCGCCGTGCGCCAGCTTCGCAAATCGCCGGCGTTCACCGTCACGGCGCTCGCTACGGTCGCGATCTGCCTCGGAGCGAACCTCGCGATTTTCGGGGTGATCAATTCCATTCTGCTGCGTCCACTTCCTTTTCCGAACGCAGACCGGCTCGTCACGATCTACAACACCTATCCGAAAGCCGGCGTCGAGAACGACGGCTCTTCGATCACGAATTACTACGAACGCCGCGGCAACATTCCGGCCTTCACGAGCCTTTCCATGTACATGGAGAGAGCCGAAACCGTCGGGGATCCGGGCTCCATGCAACAAGAGGAAATCGTACGCATCTCGCCGGAATTTTTCACGACTCTGGGGGTAAGGCCCGCGATCGGTCGCAACTTCACCGACGAAGAAACGGGTACTCAGAAGAACGTCATTATCCTGACGGACGCCTTCTGGCGCCAGCATTTTGCCGCCGATCCAAACGTTTTGGGACGTGACACCCGCATAAATGGTATCCCAAGAAAGATCGTTGGCGTCCTGCCTCCTGGTTTTCGCTTTCTCTCGTCCGAGGCGCGCGTTTTTCTCCCGATAAAATCCGATATGGAACAACGTGGACCGAAAGCGCGCCACTCTAACGATGACCGCACCTACATGATCGCGCGGTTAAAACCCGGCGCCACCATCGCAGAAGCGCAAGCCCAGGTCGACGCGCATAACGATGCGGTCGAGAAAGACAATCCGGAGGCGAAAACGATGGCCGAAGCTGGCTTTCGCTCGCTGGTGGTTCCGTTGCATGCGGATCACGTCCGTTCCATTCGTCCGACCCTGTTGTTGATGCAGGGCGGCGTGTTTTTCCTTCTGCTCATTGGGACGGTGAATCTGATCAATCTTTTCCTGATCCGCGCGAGCGATCGAGCGAAAGAGATGGCCATTCGTCAATCGATGGGCGCGACCCGAGGACATGTCGTTAGGCAAGTCGTGACTGAAACCGTTCTTCTGACTGCGACCGGCGGATTACTCGGTGTCTTGGTGGGTGTGTGGGGAACGCATTTGCTCCAGGTCCTCGGCGCGGATCGTTTGCCGCTCGGTGTACAGATCGCGTTCGATGGATGGCTCGCGTTGATCGGCCTCGTCGACTCGGTGGTTCTTGGAGTGATAATCGCAATGCCGATCGCCTGGTTCAACCTCCGCAGTCATCTCGCGAACGCGCTGCAATCGGAATCGCGCACGGGCACGATCAACCGTGCCACGCAACGGCTGCGCCACGGCTTCATTGTCGCGCAGATTGCGCTCGCATTTGTTTTGCTCGCGGGCGCGGCGCTGCTCGGTCTGAGCTTGAAAAAAGCGATGGCGGTTTCGCCCGGGTTTCGACCCGATCACGTTCTCACTGGCGAGTGTACCGTGTCATGGGATCTGCAGCGGGAGCGAGTCGGCATCGTCGATCGCTTGCTCGAATCCATTCGCCAGCAACCGGGAATCGCCGCCACCGGAACGATTACGAACATTCCTCTGAGCGGCGACAGCGGCAAAACCGCAGTCACACCGAAGGGCTATGTGCCACCGCCGGGTCAATCAGTTCACGGCCATTATTCCTATGCCGTTCACGGCGATTACTTCTCGGCCCTCGGCATTGAACTGCGCGAAGGGCGCTTCCTCACCTCGGCAGATTCTCATCGCACGGAACGGGTCTGTGTGGTGGACGAAGATTTGGCCCGGCGTTACTGGCCAAACGGCGGCGCGCTTGGCCAAAGGATCGCGCTCGGCGACGAAAAAGACGACACGCATCTGTTTACAATTGTCGGCGTCGTCGACGCAGTGAAGCAGGCCGCGCTCACCGAAGCGCAAGGGCAAGGCGCGGTTTACCTGCCTTACGCTTATCGCGACAACGCCAGTATTTTTATCGTCACGCGCACGAGCCAGCGTCCGGAAGCGTTCGCCGAGACGCTGCGCAAGCTGGTGCGCGCAGCGCATCCCGCACTCGCGGTCGATAACATTCATTCGATGGATACACGCGTTGCGGACAGTCTGATCACGCGACGCTCGCCAGCGTTGCTCGCTGGAATTTTCGCCGGCATTGCGTTGTTGCTGGCTGCGATCGGAACATACGGCGTCTTGAGCTACGCGGTCGCACAACGACGCCGCGAGATCGGCATTCGCATGGCGCTTGGAGCGCAACGTGAGCAGATCGGAGCGCAATTCCTCTCATTAGGCCTGCGACTGCTCGCCGCCGGAACCATCCTCGGTTTGATCGGCGCGTGGCTGGCGGAAAAAGCAATGCGGAGCATTCTGTTCGATGTCTCAGCGCTGCCCGTCGTCATACTTTTGAGCACCACCTTCGTCATGACTGCGGTGTCATTGGTTGCCTGCCTGTTGCCAGCCCGTCGCGCCACTATGGTCGATCCGGTCCAAGCGCTGCGGGCGGAATAGTTATTCGACAACCGAGACGCCTTCGGTCGCGGTCCGGTTTGCGTAGAGATCGCTCAATCGCTTTGTCATTGGCCCGACTTTGCCGTCGCCGATCGTGCGACTGTCGATTTTAATCACGCCGGCCAGTTCGCCCATCGTGCCGGTGCAGAAAACTTCTTCGGCACCGTAAACGTCGACCGGCGAGAGATCAGCTTCAACGCACCGAATTTTTTCGGTCGCGCAAATCTCCATCACCGTCGCGCGGGTAATTCCTTCCGGGCACGCGACGGCTTTGCTGGTTGCGAGATCGCCTTTGCGCACGATGAAGACGTTGGTCGCGTTGGTTTCGGCGATGAAGCCATTGGTGTCGAGCATGAGCGCGTCGTCCACACCCGCATTGTTGGCTTCGATCTTCGCCAAAATCGAATTGAGCAGGTTCGCGTGATGGATCTTAGCGTCGAGGACTTCGGCCGATGGCCTTCTTGTTTTGCTTATAATTAGGGTCAACCCGCTTGTCGGATAGACCGGCGCCTTATGTTCCGCCAGCACAATCAAAGTCGGTCCGCTTTGATTCAGACGGGGATCCATCCCCGATGTGATCTTAACCCCGCGGCTAAGCGTTAGCCGAATGTGAACGCCGTCGCGCATCTGGTTTGCCTCGAGTGTGCGTTTAATTTCTTCGATAATTTTCTCCCGGGCCGGGATGTCAGCGAACGAGAGTGCGCGGGCGGATTTTTCCAAACGATCGATGTGTTGGTGTAATTTGAAAATACGGCCGTCGTAGAGTCGCAAGCCTTCCCAGACCGCATCACCGCCTTGCACCGCCGAATCAAAAGGACTGACGCCGGCTTTATCGCGGTGCACCAGTTCGCCATTAATGTTGACGATCAGGTTCTTGTTCTTCGGATTAAATTTCTGAAGCACGAAAAAGATTAATCAGGAAATCAGGAAAAGGATTTTCAAAGGACTTCTGATTCCTGGGTTCCTTCTTTCCTGATTCATCGCAGTCTATGCTGATAAAGCGTTGTATAACATTCATTGCAACGCTCATAAATCTCGCGCAGCGAGTCAGGGATGTTTCCCTCCCTTAATTTGTGGGGTTCAAACGAGGTCGATTTTACCACGGCATCGTACCAATGTTTGGCCCAGATTCCATCCGTTTCCCGCAACCCTGGTGGCCAGGACAGCATTGCTTCGTCAAACGGAACGCCGATCGTTTCGCATAAAAGTCGCAGCGTGCGTTCGGGGTTCTCAAGGACGTCGCGGGCATCAATCACTGGCGGGATCGAACCAATTTCACGGTCTAGCGCCCTATTTGTGCGGACGAACTCAAAGATCTCACATTGCTGAACAAATCCGAGGTCTTCCAGCGCAGGGTTTGGGCTCTTCTTAATATAAGAGAGCATGACTTCCCGGGGGTCGCGGATGAGAAAGCAGTTCATCAGATTGAGAATCCAGGCGTGATCGATCTCCGGGAGCAGGTGATGCGTCATCTGTTTCTGGAACAAGATGGCTTTGCCACCCGGAACCGGTTCTTCGGTCAAACGCCTGGCGACCTTGTGCCAATCCGTCTCACCCGCTGCGATCACTTCTGCCGCGATCGGGTGATCTTTGCCGGTCCTCTCTAAATAGTACGCATAAAGTGGCTCGTCGATTACCGACGTGTCAGGTCGGTTGCCCCAAGCGCGCATAATGGCGGTAGAGATATTCCGGGGACCGGACCACATCGCAATGCGAATGGGTGCCGAAATCATGGTTTAGCCGAAGATGAGGAGATGAATCGATTCCGGCAGCTGCTGCGCGACATTAGTGGCCACGCTGCCACGTAACAATTTGGCCATCGCTGTGCGCTGCGAAGCGCCGATCACCAAATAGTCGACGCCCATGGTCGCGGAGAGATCGACAATTGTCGCCGCGGCATCCTGGCTTACAGCATACAATGGCACGACCGAAACGTTGCGCTCCTGCCCCAGTTTCGCGACGCTGCACATGATGGCATTCGCTTCGGGATCGTCCTGCCATTTTGCCCGACCCAGGCGAGTGGCGGCGGCGGTGTAATAAATCGCGACTTCTTTCACATAAAGCACAAACAACGTTGCTTTCCGTAACTGTGCTTCATCGAGCGCAAAGTTCAGGACGGGAGTAATGCCACGAGCGGCAACCATGATCTTTTGACCTTCGCTAATCCGGGATCGCATGGTCGCAGCCAGATCTGGCGCGACCATTTTTGCCACTTCACGGGTAACGGTGAGAGTGGTGAGTCCTTGCCGCTTCAAGGTATAAGCGCGCAGTGCCAGCCCGCTGAGCAATACAACAAAAACAAAGAAAAGGGCATCCGGTTTCGTGTGAGCAAGCGTCAGCTCAACAAAGGCGAGAATGATGAAGGTGACGCCAAAAAGAAGGCGATCATACCAGGTAAATCCGGCGGTCCGATTAAACGTACAGGAACCCACATTAACGGCGATCGCGCCGACGACACCGATCGCGTAAAGCCCGGCCAACGCGGTGAAATTCGCGACGAAAAGAAGGACTACGGTTGGCAAACCGATCGCGATCAAGAGCGGGTAAATCGGCACGCCGTGTCGGTTAAGGCGTCGAAATTGACGCGGCATTTCGCCGTCCCGCGACATCATGTAAAGCAAACCGATGATGGCGACGATCGCAGTATTGGCGGCGCTGAGCAGGAGCAGGAAGAAAACAATCCCAACGATCCAGCCGAAGAAATTGCCGATCGCCGGTGAAAATGTTGCCGACGCAAATTGTTCGCCAATAAAGCGCAGCATGTCTTCACTGCGCAGTTGTAATACCGAACTGATCGCCGATGGATCAGTGAGATGGAGCGTCTTGCCCAACACCGACGGCAATGACAACATTGCCCAACCGAGCAAAGCGGTGCCGGCGACTACCTCGATCGCAATCGGCACGATCGCCTTGAGCGATTCGCGGCCGACATTTGGCTTTTCCATGGTCGACCCGGGGTCGAGTTTCATTACGCCCGTGATGTTGGCGATCGATTCCGCGCCCGAGAGCGCGAGAATCACACCCACAAATTGGACCCAAAGCGTGCTGAGACTTTCGTGACGCGGCTGGAGAAAATGAGTCGTCAGGTGCGGCGCGCTGAGCCCGATCAAAACGAGCACGACGATCAGCGTCGGGATAGCCAGGGCAACGGCGAGACTGCCGGAATGTTTCGGGCCGAAATAATTGATCAGGGCCATCATCACGAGCATGGCAATCGTCGTGAGAGCGATGTGATCGCGAACGAACTTGATCACCGCGATGTGTTCCGCGCCGGATGTGATGTAACTCAGAGCCGACCAGCCACTGAGAGCTGCGGTCACTGTTAAATCGGCCAGCAGAAGAAGCGCGCCGACAACGGCAAGAAGGCGGCCTTGCGATCGCGCGGCCGAATAAACTCCGCCGCCATCAGGGAAATGACGACAGATGACGATGTAGTTGATCCCGACCAATCCGGTCAGGGCACAAACAGCGAGAATGATTGGCAGCGACGAAAACGCTGCGGCCAGAAAGGCCAGGCCGATTACGTAAGCCTTGCTGGTGCCCCAGTCACCATAAAGCAACGCGGCAGCGCGTTTCCAATCCACATTGCGCGGTCGATGAACCGTGCCGCTTTCCGTAACGATCAAGTCAGCCATTTAGCGTGGGTTGACTGTTCATCGGCGGGCATCCCTGACAAGCGGTTTGTTCGCGGGGTTTGCGTGGAGCGGGGATGATTCATTGGTTGGTAACCCTTTCTCTATATATACGGAGGCGGCAATGTAGTATGACGTCTGACCTTGTCGATTTGACGAGACCAATACGACCTTCGACATTTCCGCCAGTTACGCTCCCGCTAGTTCACGCAGATGTGCCCTGGTTGGAGATTGCCGCACAGCGGCATAGTTCTTTGTTTCGCTTAATGGTTTCGCGAGTGCGGAGCCAGCGGGGGACCCAAGACCGGAAACGGATCGGGGCGAACGATGCGCGGCATCGAGAGTATTTAGTGGCTCTAGCCCGACAGCTAACCTCGTCAGCATCATTAAAGTGCAAGGGATGTCGTAAATCCGACTCCGCTTGAAAGTAAGGCGCCTCGTCGCGCGAGCCCCGCCTTGTCTGAGTCAGGAGAATAATTGAGCCTAACCAAAATTGGGATTGTGATCGGGATTGTAATCTCGAACGCGACGAGTGTGTATTGCGCCGATTGGTTCGAGCAACGTTTGTTCGACGCGTTTGCGAAAGAATTAAACGCGCCGGCTTACGAAACGCCCACGCCAGACGCGTCGCTGCCGCCGCGCCGAATTCCGCCAACACCGTTTGATTCGCCACCGTTTCCGTCCGCCGATTGGCAGATTGGCGGCACGCCGATTATCGGCGATCCGGGAAACGTCGGACCGTGGCCGTTGATGGAAGCGATTTACGCAGGACCGGGTAGCGACGCGTGGAAAAAGAGTCGGATCCAAATTTATGGCTGGGAGGATTTTTCCTGGAACGTCAGCACTTCGACAAACACCCGGCACAGTCCGAACGCGAATTTTCCGCTGATCTACGATCTGCGCCCGAACCGCGTCGAACAGAACCAATTCGTTCTCTATCTCGAGCGCGTCCCCGACGAAAACCAAACCGACCATATTGATTGGGGCTTTCGGATCTCGGGCGTCTACGGTCTCGATTATCGCTTCATGATTTCGCGCGGCTTGTTCAGCGACCAGCTTCTCAAGGACAACAATTATTACGGGTTCGACATGCCGATGGTCTACTTCGATCTTTACGTGCCGCGCGTCTTCCAAGGCATGAACGTTCGAATCGGGCGAATCATTTCCGAGCCGGATATCGAAGCCCAGCTTGCGCCGAACAACCTCATGTCGAGCCATTCGATTGTTTACGGCTTCGACAACTACACTCAGACCGGAATTTTCACTACGACCAAGATCGACAGTCAATGGACGATCCAGCTTGGACTTTCGAATGGCACAGATGTCGCGCTTTGGCAGAAGGACCCAGGAAACCAGCCAACCGGTACGGTGATGATTCAGTGGACTTCGCCGAATCAAATGGACTCGATTTATGCTGGCGACAACGCGTTCAACAACGGCAAGTTCGGCTACAACAATCTTCAACAAATCGTCGGAACTTGGACACATGAGTTTAACGACAAGATCTACACCGCCACCGAGGTGCTCTATATGTACATGGATGACGCCAAGACACACCCAACGGCGGAAGTTCCGTTCCAAAGCGGCTCGTTTCCCGTCAAGCGCGGCTATGCGTCAGAATGGGGCGTTTTGAATTACACCATGTTTCGAATCGCGCCGGCGACGTTCTTCACCGTGCGCAACGAATTTTACAACGACGTCGTCGGTAGCCGGACGGGGTTTGCGACAAAATACTCCGAACACTCGATAGGAATTACCTGGTGGCCAGACAAGCTAATCACGACCCGGCCGGAGTTGCGATTCGATCATTCCTACGACACTGCAGCGTTCGACAACGGCACCCGCCGCAACCAGCTCGTCGCTTCGATGGATTTCATCATTCACTATTAGGAAATTCTCGTGTCGCCTACTTAAAATATGACCTCAGCTCCAACAAGAACTCACCCTTGGCTCGCGTTGTTCTTCGGTTTCGGCCTGAGCATGTGCATTCTAACGATTGGCTTACTTTGTTTCCCCGGGACTCCGCTCGACGCTGTCTGGTGCCTTAATCCCAATGCGCATGCCGCGTTTCAATCTATTGGCGGTTGGTCGATATCGATCATGCTCGTAGTTGGAACAGCCTGTCTTATTGCCACCATCGGTTTATGGCGCGGCGCGTGTTGGGGGACACGAGCAGCGATAATAATTTTGGTCGCCAATATGATCGGCGACTTGAGCAACGCGTTACTCAAGGCCGATTTTAGGACATTGATCGGACTGCCCATCGCTGCGGCAATGATTGTTTATCTGGCTCGATCCGAAAAGCTTTGCGCACCCTCCAAATGCGGATAGGGCGTTAGAAATGAACATTTCACAAAGCTTATCGGCACTCGGATTTCTTTTGATGGCAACCACTCTCGAAGTGAGCGGTGACGCTATTGTAAGGCTTGCAATTCATGACCAGTCGGGTCGCATACGCCTAACTTTGATATTGGTCGGCGGAATTCTTCTGCTGGGATATGGCACTTCACTCAACCTTGCGCCGATAGAGTTTCGGCATGTCGTCGGGCTTTATATCGCGACCCTTTTCATCGTGTGGCAAATCATCAATTTCATTTTCTTCCGCACGTTACCTAATCTGCCCATCTTCGTCGGCGGCGCACTGATCGTTATTGGCGGGCTGGTCGTGACGTTCTGGAAACCAGCGCATTCGCCCTGACTGCTAGTCGTGACGAAATGATACCGACCCACGTTAAACGGCCGCGGAACGTCGATTGGAAACGCGCGTCGGCGATTCTTTACGGCGATTGGGGCACCAGTAAAGCCTACGTTATCGGCCTCGCCTTTGCCGTCGCCGGCTACGCGTCGTTTTGGTTGATCGCGGCGATGTGCGTTCTCACCGCACTAGTGGGAATTAACTACATCGTCATCTGTCGCCTCTATCCGGATGGCGGCGGCGTATACGCTAGTGTGCGGCACCGCAGTGAAGTTATTTCAATCGTCGGTGCGTTCCTGTTGATCGCGGATTATTTGGTGACGGCGGCGATCAGTGCCTTGTCAGCTTTCTCTTATCTTGGCGTGCCGCATCCCGAAAAATTCGCGGCGCTGGCGATTTTGTTGATCGGCCTGTTGAATTTGATGGGCCCGAAACAGACCGGGGGGCTCGCGTTTCTCGTTTCAGTTCCAACCGTAATCGTTGTGCTTGTTTTGGGTCTGTTCAGTCTGCCGCATCTTGGCGAAGCCTTCGCCCATGTTCAACCCCTCCACGGGTCGGTCGCCCAGAACTGGGCCGGCTTCGTCGGGATCGTGCTTGCGCTGTCCGGAGTTGAAGCAATCGCCAACGCGACCGGTGTAATGAAACTCGATCCGGGAACAACCGATCAAAATCCATGCGTCGTCAAAACTTCGACGCCGGCGATTCTCGTGGTGATGATCGAAGTATGCGTTTTCACCGCACTGCTTGGCTTGGCGATGCACGCATTAAATGGGTTGCAGATCGTTAACAGCGACGTGAATGCTCCCGGCGCCGAAGGGGTTCGCGATTATATGTTGCGTTACATGGCCCAAATTTTTGCCGGCGTTTCGTTCGGACCGATCTTCGGCCACATCTTCGCGGTGATCGTAAGCATTGTTTTTGGATTGCTTCTACTTTCGGCGGTTAACACGGCGATCGTCGATCTGATCGCGATTCAGTTTTTAATGTCGCGCGACCGCGAGCTACCCAAAATTTTTCAAAAACTAAATAGTTGGGGCGTGCCAAATGCGGCCACCCTGCTTGCGACACTGGTTCCGATGGTGCTCGTGGTTGCCGTCAAAGATATGTCGGGTCTGGCCGATCTCTATGCCGTCGGCGTAGTTGGCGCAATCGCAACCAACCTCGGTGCGACTGCCACGGATCGAAAACTGTCGATTAAGCCGGGGGAGCGGGCGTTGATGTTCGTAACCTTCGTGGTGATGGCTGGGATTGAGATTTCGCTTCTGGTCGATAAGCCGAATGCTCGTTATTTCGCGATTACAATCCTTGTCATTGGGTTAATCCTGCGCGGCTTGGTTCTGGAGCGACGAATGAAAAAAGCGGGCGTTTCGACGGTTGTGCCCGGACAAGTGACCACTGAGGCAATTGCAGCCGCGTCGCCGCGATCCGTGATTTCAAGTAGTGGCGGCGAAGCGGTATTGTGCGCGATCCGAGGAACGGGGCGAACGCTCGATTTCGCGCTTCGCGAATCAGATCGACTCGGCGCGCGCCTGTATTTGCTGTTTGTTCGAGAGCAGGCCTTCATGACCGAGCAGGATGCGAAACGCAAGTGGGAGGAGGACGAAGAAGCCAGCCGGATTTTTAACGAGGCGAAGCGGAAATCAGGAGATCGCACGCCGCTTTTTGCCTATGCGGTGAGTCCCTCCGCCGCCGAAACGATAGTCGATTTCGCGGCAACGTTGGGCGCGTCGCGTCTGATTTTGGGTGCGCCGCAACGCAATGCGCTAATCAATCTTCTTCGCGGCAACGTTATTCGCGAAGTTTCGAACTCGCTCCCCGAGGAAATTGATCTGCTGGTTTACGCATAGACGGATTTTAGTGATGCGGGGTCCAGAATTGGTCGATCAATTTGATTCCGGCGATAACCGCGCCCAATCCGCACGCAACACTGAGCAGAATGTAGCCGGTCGCGATCGAAAGCAGGCCGCGCCTCAACAAGAACACGCTCTCGTAGCCGAACGCGGAAAAAGTCGTAAATCCCCCGAGCACTCCCGTGAAAAGAAGCAACCGGACCGATGATGAAAACAGATCATGATGTTCTACTAGCGCGGTTAACAACCCGATGATGAAACAACCGATGATATTTACGCTGAAAGTGCTGACTGGGAAATCCCAAGATTGAGTGTGGTGGAGTGCGAAACCCCCTAGCTTATAACGGGCGACCGATCCGATCGCTCCGCCGAGCGCGACAATGAAAATCTGTTTTAGTCCAAGCATAATGATCTCCTGATGTTGCAGGAGTCATTAGCTTAAAATGCGGTTTTCCCTGCCGCGGCGGGGAAGGCAAACTCCATTGCCTGCGCGGAAGTTAGCAGTGCGCTCGGGCGTCGCAAGCGGTTAAAAAAAGCGTCAGGAACCGAATTTTCCGTAGACCGCGACTAACGGATAAAAACAGCGGTATTTGCTGTGATAATCGCTGACGAATCCGTCTTTAGTGCGAATCTCGACGTGCCCGCGGATTCCATTCCGGTAAACGAGAACAGCACCGACGGGCGCAGCATAAGGATCGTGGATCGGCAATCGTCTGAAGCCGTAGCTGTGCGTTAATTCATCGCCGGCTTCAGCGGCGTAAGCGGTTTTTGGATAGGAACTGATGATGCCGGCTGAGAACAAAGCGTGTTTCACATAGTGCCAGCATTCTCCCCCGGAGTGAGCATTTGCCCTTTCCTGGGCCAGAGTCGCCGCCCGAGTCAGTTTTGGATCAAGGCGCGGGTCGATTTTCGCAAATGGATGAACGATTGGCTGTGCCCAGTAATGGTGGATGATTTTGATCGACGTAACGCGGCCCTCGGCGTCGCGGTAAACAAATCTTTGGGTCGATTGTTGTAGTCCTTCCGCGTGGACAGAAACCCCAAGAGAGAGTCCGACCCCAGAGAAAATGGCCAAGGCGAGGGAGCGTCGCACGGCAAGCTCTAATCGCAGGGAATATGCCATCTCGCAAGGCGAAATTCGATTTTTCCTGATCCAACCGTAATAATCTCAAAAAGAATTTGCGCCGGAATGAGAACCGGTTTACAGATTTGCCTCGATTCTTAATTAAAAAATCCCGCTTTCCGTGGGATTTCCGTCGAATGCTCGGCAGGGCGAATTCGTCGAATATGGGTATAAGATTTCCAACAACAACGTTTGCTTTTCTTTTTTTGAGCGTGACCTCGCTTTTTGCGCGGGAGCAGTCGATTCTCGCGCGCATCACCGTTTACTGGCCGGGCGAAGGCCAGATTCGCGCATGTTCCAATGGCGTCCGATTGCGAAACGGGCATTGCGCCGTTGATCCGAAACGGATCCCGTACGGCAGTCATGTACTCTTCCCGGACGCGGAATGCGTCGCGGTGGATAGCGGTCCTGGCGTGGTGAAGCGCACCGCCGCGCGCGCGTGCGCGAGGACAGCCGCGCAACGTGAGGCCATCGTAATTGACCGCTTTTTCGAATCGAAGGACGCGGCGCTTTCCTGGTCAAACGCTCATCCGCAATTCATGACGGTGCAGGTCCACTCACCTGAATCCGCCCATCACATTTCGGAGACGATCACCGCCGATGGAACGACGAAGGCGCGGCCAGGCGACAAAACCTCCGCGACCGCGGCGACAAAGCTCGGGGCAAAACAGACTGGTCGCGCACCTTTACTGCCGAAGTTCGACTCGGGAAAGGTGGAGCTTCATCTCCCGCTCGATTCCTTCCTGCGATCGCCGCGTCGAGCGTGATATGAAACGCTTTACTCTGCTTCTATTGCTTGGCGTGGTCGGCACAGCTCACGGTTACTATCGCGACAATTCCTTTCTGGCTCGAGTCACTGTTTATTGGGCGCATGGGGGACGCGGCGCGGATCAATACACCCGGCAACACAGGTCTGCGACTGGTCAGCGCTTGCAACAGGGACATTGCGCGGTTGATCCACGAAAAATTCCATTTGGCAGCAAGGTGGTTCTTCCGGATGGAACAACGCTGCATGCCGTCGACACCGGAACAGCGGTTCGGAATCGGAAAGCGGCCAGAAAGGCGGGGCGCACCGTCACCGAACGTAACGCCATCGTGATCGACAAATTTTTTGAGACCAAACGTCAGGCCTTGATGTGGGCGAATTCGAATCCGCCGTTCGTCAACGTGAAGGTGATTGGGCCAAACGCCCCGACGGAGGCGAAACCGAACATTACCAATACTCAATTAATTGCCTTAAATTCCGCTTCGAGACCGGGCGCCGCGGCTCCGAATCCGTCCGCGCCTCAGAATTTAATCGCATCGGACAGTCCGGCGGGAACGGTAGTCAGAAATCCGTTGGGCCGTCTTGGCCGCTAAGTGTTCCACGTCGCTGCGCGACGTTTCGGACTACGACTTCGTGTAGATACCGATGAGCGGGCGAGGCGAGGGGATCTTCGAACGAAAATCACTCGCGAATCCGCTCTTGGTTCGAATTTCAACGTGGCCTGCGCCTCGGGGATTGCCGTAAACCAGCACCGAACCGACCGGCGCTCTATACGGATCGCGAACGGAAATCTTCTTGAAACCGTAGCTGCCAACCAATTCTCTGGCCGCTTCCTTGGCGTTTACGGTCTTCGGATAGGAGCTGACCGCCCCTGAAGCAACCAACGCTTCCTTTACGTAATGCCAGCATTGTTCGCGCGAATGCGCGTGCGCTCGTTCTTCGGCGATGCTCGCCGCCCGCATCAATTTCGGGCTCACCGATGAATCCAGTTTCGCGAAGGGACGAACGATTTTCTTCGGGGCGTATTTGGTAACGATCTCGGCCGAGTCGGTCTTTCCGTCGGCATCTCTAAAAACGAATTTCTGTTTGGCGGATGTGACCAGCTGACCATGAGCTAGGCTTGCGGCGAGCAACATCGCTCCAGCGATCAGGGCAAAACGGGGGGAACGGCAGACAGTTTTTGGCATAAGAAGCGCCCCATATCGAGCAGGATTGCTGCCTTGGCAACCGGTTTTTTCGAAAAACATTCGACCCTCCCAATCGACCGATTCAAGAGTTTATAATAATTATAAGCCGCACGCAATTGCTACCTTAGGGGCCTCCATCTCAATTTGGTCGCGTGCCGTTGCGTCTTGTTGTTCATTGGTTGGAACCACTGCCAACCATGAAAATAACGACTCGCCGCCACTTTATTAAGACCTCCGCCGCGACTGGACTTGCGCTGAGCGCGGGGCCGACTTTTTTGTTCGCGGAGAGGCCGATGAAACCATTGCGTATTCTAATTCTTGGCGGGACTGGGTTCACCGGTCCGTATCAGGTTCGTTATGCGCTCAGTCGCGGCCATAGAGTTACCACTTTCAATCGCGGTAAGACGCATCCCGGTGAATTGCCCGCTGAAGTCGAACAACTCGTTGGCGATCGAAACGGCAATCTCGACGCGCTGAAGAACCGACAATGGGACGTGGTGATCGACAATCCGACGACGTTGCCGGCCTGGGTGCGCGACGCGGCTCAGGTGTTGAAAGGAAACGTCGAGCGCTACGTGTTTATCTCCACGATATCGGTTTACAAGGATCCGCCGCCGGCCGGCGTCGACGAGAATTCTGAATTGGATAAATACACTGGGCCCGATCCCTACAAGGAAACGCTGGAAGCGATGCGAGCGGGCGGTTTCAAGACTTACGGACCGCTCAAAGCGCTGTCCGAGAAAGAGGCCGAGAAATGGTTTCCGGGGAAAGCGCTGGTCATTCGTCCGGGCCTCATTGTTGGCCCACGCGATGAGACCGATCGTTTTACCTACTGGCCGGTGCGAGTTGATCGCGGTGGCGAAGTGCTCGCGCCCGGGAACCCGGACGATCCGGTCCAATACATCGATGGCCGCGATTTGGCCGAATGGACGATTCGGATGGTGGAGATTCGCGAGACCGGCATCTACAACGCGACTGGTCCGGCAAAACCGATTGGCGTTGGCGGAATGTTGAACGGGATCAAAGACGCTGAGAAATCGAACGCGACCTTCACGTTCGTTCCCAACGATTTTCTCAAGCAACAGAAAGTGGAAGCCTGGTCGGATATGCCGGTTTGGGCCGGCGACGAGCTCGGCCTCTCGCGAACGAAGATCGACCGCGCGCTGAGCAAAGGTTTGACCTTTCGTCCGCTCGCCGAGACCGCGCACGACACGCTCGCCTGGTTCAAAGCGCTGCCGCCGGATCGCCAAACCAAGATGAAGGCCGGGCTTACACCTCAACGCGAATCAGAAGTTCTAGCTGGGTGGCATAAACGCGCTTGAAGAAAATCTTCGCCAAGGTCGTTGACGTAAGGCCGCATGAGCTCCGGGCGCTCTGGCTCGGGTTCATTTTCTTTTTCGTTGTCCTGGCTGGTTACTACGTGATCCGTCCGATCCGCGATAACATTGGCGCGACCCAATACGAAAACCTTTGGTGGATGTTCACCGTTGTCCTCGTCGCGATGATTTTCGCGAACGCGCTCTTCTCAGCGGTCGTCTCGCGGATGTCGCGACGGAGATTTATCCCAATCGCCTATCGGTTTTTTATCCTGAATCTGGTTATTTTTTTCGTGCTGATGCAGTACGTGCCTCCCGGGAAACAACCGTGGATCGATGGGTGCTTCTTTGTTTGGGTCAGCGTTTTCAATCTTTTCGCAACCGCCGTCTTCTGGGGATTCATGACCGATTTATTCACGACCGAACAGGGGAAACGCCTTTTCGGATTTATCGCCGTCGGCGGTTCGTTAGGCGGAGTTCTTGGACCGATCATCACCGCTTCGCTCGTTCATTATGTAAGGACTGGAGTATTACTGTTGATCTGCGCGGGGATGCTGGAGATTGCAGCTCAATCGGTGCGGTTCTTTCCCGCTGAATTCCGAAGAGACGATTCCCAGTCGGGAGAAGAGGCTGCCACCGCCGAGAAACCAATTGGTGGACAATTTTGGGACGGCGTAACAAATATTTGCAAGTCGCCGTACTTATTCGGCCTCTTCCTGTTCATCATGCTCTACACGCTTACGTCAACGTGGACCTATTTTCAGCAGTCCGAGCTGACTAGAACTGGATTTATCGATAAGGCCGCTCGGACCGCTTTTTTCGCTAAGTTAGATCTCTCGGTCAACACGCTTACGCTCCTTCTCCAGATCTTTCTCACCGGCCGTTTTATGAAATTTCTCGGCGTAACAGTAACGCTGTTACTCATGCCGGTGCTCAGCCTGTTTGGTTTCGCCGCGATGGGGTTTGCTCCGATTCTTGCGGTCCTCGCCACATTTCAAGTGGCCCGCCGCGCCAGCACGTTCGCGTTCATGCGGCCAGCGCGGGAGGTTTTGTTTACGGTTTTGCGACGGGAAGATAAATACAAGGCCAAGAGCTTTATCGATACGTTCGGCTACCGATGTGGCGATCAGTTCGGCGCCTGGTCGTACGGTGCACTGGACAAAATGATCCACCTTAGCTTCAGCTCCATTAGTTACATTGCAGTGCCGGTTGTCGCCGGCTGGTGCGCGCTCGGTATTTGGCTTGGCCGGAAGCAGCGCGCCTTAGCCGAAACGAACGAACGATCACATGCTTAAGTCGGCACGCGACCTAACGTTTTACTTCGCCAGCTCGTAGAGATAATCGACGAACGACATCACCGCGCCGTCGAAACTCTGAACTTTTGGATTCGTCGATTCGATGACGTAATATTCATCCGGCGCGTGCGCGCCGCTCCCGTGACCGAGACCGAAATGGCC
>DATINV010000169.1:0-2880 GCA_035473775.1 Chthoniobacterales bacterium | reverse complement strand
CACGCCAGAAAATGGAGCCGAGGCCCCGCAGGTTTACGCTCGTTACTGGGGTCGAATGGTGGACGGCAAGTTGGAGGGGCCGGTGAATGTTCATGCCAAACGAAAAACGCATCACGCAATTTTCATCGATGGCACCCGAGTGACGCGTTGGACGGCCGGGACTGCGCCGATCGGTGCAACCGCGCGTTGGCGTAAACTGGTGGCAAACCGCCGACCGAATGTTGAGGTTCAATCAGAACCCGCGGCCGCTGAAGAGGTCCGGCGTGGCGAACCGGAAGCGCCGGCAGCCGGTCCGTCGGAAAAAGCGTCATCCGCCTTCTTCCCGCGCCCGCGGGACTACGGCGCGATTCGTTCAGCTGACGCAGGCGAAGAAGGCGGAAGGCAAAAGGAAGAGATAGCAACGTCAATCCTGGATACTTACCAAGAACGCCGGCCGAAGATTGATATCGACGATTCGCTGCGCTTGCTCGCCTTCCCACCGCGATCGTTGCGATTTCGCTAAGAAGTTGGGACCGATTTCAAAGGATGAACGGAACGAGCCGCTTTACCCGACGCTGGTAGGCTCGGTATTCCTCAGGGAATTTTTCGAGCATCAGTTTTTCTTCGTATCCTAACTTGATCCAAAAACTCCAGAACACGAATGGCAGAGCGATGATTCCAGCGATGTGGCCGAACACAATTACGGTAGCCACAACCATGGCGAGCATCCCGGTGTAAATCGGATGGCGCACGATTGCGTAAGGACCGCGCCTAACCAGTTCGTGCCCGCCTTTAAACGTGATCACGCCACTCCAATTGCGTCCGATTGTAAATCTGGCCCAAATGCAAAACGCCAAGCCCGCAATGCATAAGAAGACACCGAGCCAGGCCACAGCATCCATTGGCGGAATGACGCGAAGACCGAAAGGATCCGGGAAATGCCGGCCTTTAAAGATTAAATAAGCGCCAATGGCCAGCGGTAGAGTATAGCGCCACCACACCCTCCGATCGCGATAGACCGATTGCTTGGTCCAGAATGCCGCGATCATCCAGATCACGGCAAATAAAACCCAGCAGTCTCTGATGATTTTGAAAGCGAGAGGATTTATCAAGGAAAGTGACGTGTGATATGTGACGAGTGACAAGCCAAAAGCCGAAGACCACAAGTCACATGTCACAATTCACATGTCACAATTCAGAAGTCAGTGCCGGCAGATCCTTCAAACTCTCAAGGACGTAGTCAGCTTGTTTTTCGAACTTGGCTGGATCAACGAAACGGTGATCGGGAATCGCGGCGACGCGAATCTTGGCGGCCTTGGCGGCGGCGATTCCGGAGAGCGCGTCTTCAACAACGAGACAGTCCTCGACCGAAACGTTTAATTTTTGAGTCGCCTGCAAATAAATATCGGGAGCCGGTTTGCCACGGTCGACTTCATCGCCGGTGACAATGACGTCGAAAAGTTTGGTGAGGTGATGTCGATCCAGGAAAGGCCGCGCCGATGCACCGACCGAGCTGGTGGCGACGGCGAGACGTAGATCCGCCTGACCCAAATCTTCCAGCACTTCTTTCGTTCCTGGAAAAAGTCCAACTTTGTTGGCAAAGAACTCACTCGCAATCTCACCACGACGTTTCATCATTTCCTCAGTCGACGCAGTGAGTTTGAAAGCCGTCTTGTAAAACTCGATGGCGAGCTGATAGCTCACGCCAAGAACTTCACTGTGATATTCGCCGCGATAAGTAGCGCCATATTCGGCCAATAATTTCGCATCGATCTGATTCCACCACGGCTCGGAATCGGCCAGCACACCATCAAGATCGAAGATGACCGCGCGCAACATTCGCCCCTTTAACCACGAATGGACACGAATCGATACTAATTTATTTCTTGAGCCGCAGCTTTCTCGCGACGTGACGAGTAATGCTGGTCACTGGTCATTGCTTCAACAATCTGATATTCGCAGCACATGACACGCATTGGTAAACCGCTGTGGACGATTTTTTGGATTGGCCTGGTCGCCGGAACGCTGGACATCACTGAGAACATTGTCTTTGTCGCGTTCCGCGGGGTCACTGCCTGGCGAATTTTTCAGTACATCGGTAGCGGTCTGCTCGGAGCGCATTCTTTTCAAATGGGTTGGACGTCAGTCTGGCTCGGAGTCGTGATCCATTATGCGATTGCCCTCACCTGGTCCGCGATTTTTTACATCGCCGCGACGAGAGTCATTGCGCTAACCCGGCGGCCGATTCTGTCAGGCCTGATTTACGGCGTCGTTGTTTATATTGTGATGAACTTTGTGGTGTTGCCGTTGACGGCGCTCCCGCCACGAACAACACCGATCACGCTGGTCAGTCGGATTAACGCCGTACTCGCACTGATGTTTTGCATCGGATTACCGATCGCACTGCTGGTAAGAAAAGTGACCCGCCTACGCCAAGGCTCCGGCGCGGCAGGCTAGGGACAGGTGACGAGTGGCAAGATCAGAAATTCGAGATCAAACGTCAGACATCAGAAAAGTGAGCAACTGAGTCGTTCTTGCAGGCTGGTGCGTCGCGTAAGAAAGTGCGCAACCACTATGAAGCGCACCCGAATTGTAATTGCCATCCATATCGTTGTTTTTGGAGCCGGCGCGGCGAGCGCAGGAGAATTTGACTCTCTACACTGGCGAAATGTCGGACCGTATCGCGGCGGACGGACCCGTGCGATCTGCGGCGTGCCGTCGCAGCCGAATGTTTTTTACATGGCGCCGGTCAACGGCGGCGCTTTTAAGTCGACCGATTACGGCCGGACCTGGCAGCCGATCTTTGACGACCAACCGACGGCATCGGTCGGCGCGATTGCGGTTTCAATTTCAAACCCGAACGTTGTTTACGTCGGAAGCGGCGAAGGATTGCATCGCCCG
>DATINV010000168.1:0-3911 GCA_035473775.1 Chthoniobacterales bacterium | reverse complement strand
ACGAGGCAGGGCACGGCCTCTTCTCCCAGATCGAGCTGGGCCGGCTGTCCTTCGCTGAGCGCGCTTGCAAATCCGATGGCCATAAGACGTCTCCACCCGCATCATCGGCCGGCGCCCGTCGCGGGTTTAGTCCCGATTGCGCTCCGTGAGGCTGAACCAGTTGCCGAACGGGTCGCGGAAGAGCGCCTCGATGCCATAGAAGCGCTCCTCGGGCTCGCGCAGGACCTCGACGCCGCGCTCCTTGAGCGTCTTGAAGGTGGCGTGGCAGCAGTTTCTGAAAAAGAGCGATGCTCCCCGAATCGTAAATGTTTCCAGTGGCGGCGGACAGTTGACTGATGGCGCCGATGGCTGGTCGCCGGCGTATTGCATTTCCAAGACCGCGTTGAACGGCGTCACCGTTCAGCTCGCTGCTGCGTTACCAAAATTTGCAGTGAATTCCGTTTGTCCGGGCTGGGTCCGCACCGACATGGGCGGCTCCAATGCCACTCGATCCGTCGCCGAGGGAGCGAGTGGAATCGTCTGGTTGGCCTGCGAAGCCCCACAGTCATTGACGGGTAAGTTTGTGAAGGACAGAAAAATTATTCCGTGGTGAAGGAAAGTGACGAGTGACATGTGCCATGTGACCCCTGCAGAAAAATGAGAGTCTGTGTCTCTGATAGCTCATCACTCGTCACGCGTCACTTTCCTTGATCGCAAGATCATTCCCTGGTGATTTCTACCACTCGGGCCTCGAAAACCCGGGGACACGAAGCAAATTGGAAAAGATAAAATCTCTGCGATCTCATACTGCCTCTAATTCTGTGATCGCGTCATCGTCCCTACATCGGTCTTGAGTGTTGTCTTCGTTAACTCCACGATCGTTTGCGCGTCGCTGGAATCCTTTGACTCGCCTTGGAAGCGCCAGGTGGTGATCAGTTTTCCATTCTCGATCCGCCATTTCCCTCGTGAATTGTAGCCGTCATCCGGCGGATCAGTAATCCACGTGCCGTCTCTCCGATATTCATACTGATGTCGCGAACTGTCCCACGTTCCAATCAACATCTTCGAGAGAGTCGCGTCATCCGGCAATGCCCAGGCCAGTGCGGGTAAAAGAAGCAGGAAAAGCAAAAGGTAATTCCTCATGGGCGATAGAAAATCACCAACGCGCTGAAGGGACAAGATTTTTGAATAGAGGACGCTCGCGATAGCACGGGCTCGAGCTTATCCAGAGCGTCCCATCTCTGTGACGATAATAAAATCCCTGACCCGATGTTCAGAATCAGCCTGAGCGCCGATCTTCAACGTTCTCGGTGTTCGATCTGTCGGAATATTAGAGAGCAACAGGTTAAAAAAACAGGAGGTAAAAAAATGTCAGGGAAGTATAGCGTGGGCATATTAGCAACGTTCATCATCGGTATTTGCATCGGGTTTGCAGTCAGCGATTTAAGCCATCGTCATCATCATGGGCGCGTCTATGCCAAGGGGAGAATGGCGGCGACTCACGATCGATGGGCTGATCATAATCAAAATAAGAACAGCAATCCGGCGCCGTCCGTGGCCGGGAATAATAGTCAGAACCAGGATGCATTCAGTCAAATGGAGCAAATGCGACAGCAGATTGATCGCGATATTCAGCGCGCGACGCACCGGTTGAATCTTGGGTTAGCGACCATGCCGAATTTGGACAAGCCGATCGATGCGGCCGGATTTTCATCGGCGCTCAATGTTCAGGATCGGGGCGATCATTTTGAAGTTCGCGCCGATTTGCCGAACACCGACCAAAAGAATGTTAAAGTTACCAGCGAAGGCGATCGTGAAGTTCGCGTTGATGTCACCCAGCAGCAGGAACAGACCAAGAACGCAAAGGGCGGACAATCGACCTACAGCGAATTCGGTTCTTACGATCAGGTAGTCACACTACCGGCACCGGCTGACATGAAAGACATGAAAATCGATCATCAGAACGGCGAGCTGGTCATCACCATTCCGAAAGCCAAAGCGTCGTAAAATAACTGATCGCTGGCCTGTGCTCTCCGACTTCTAGCCTCTGACTTTGATTCACCACCCGGCGCTCCCGCGCCTCGAGTGCCCGAGGGCACTGAGTGAATCTATTGCTGTCGAACTCTCAGCTAAAGCTCGCGAAGCGAGCGTTCTATCAACTATTTCTGCCTCACTCGTCACCCGTCACTGGTCACTTCCCCTGATCGGTGCTATAATCATCGATGTCTAAGACAACCGGTGCTTCTTCTTTCAAGCGTCGTGCACCCGACAACCTCACCGAAGAATTAGTCGCGATCCTTTCGTCCAGGGCCTCATTCGAATTCAAGCCTTTGTTCGACCTTGTCCTGGTCAATCTCCGGCAACGCAATGCTGCCAGTGGCGGCGAAGAGATGCTCCGTTTGCGTGCTTATGAAAAACTTCAGGGGTTGGTCGGCCAGGGCGCGGTCGACCGGACGGTCAACGGCGTCACGAAAAAATATAAAGGCGTTCGTCCGCGGCTCCAGACCCTCAGCGCCGAGATGAAGATTCTGCGCGCCGAATGGAACCAAAAGCTTGCGGCGAAAGCTGCGGAGCGAAACTGATTAGTTATTCACCACCCGGCGCTCCCGCGCCTCGAGTCCCCGAGCTCGCAGAGTCAGATGGATTGCTGCTTTTCTGGGATTTGCCTTCGTGTCCTCGGGAGCTCTAGCGCCGGGCGGCGCGAGCGGTAAATGAGGTTTTGCGTTTCTGCCAACTCGTCACTCGTCACCTGTCACTCGTCACTGTTTTTGTCACTTTTTGAGATGCTCACGATTTCTCAGGTCACCAAAGCTTTTGCCGGGCGAACGCTCTTTGAAGATGCGTCGCTCCAGGTGAATCGCGGAGATCGTGTCGGATTGGTGGGGCCGAATGGCGCCGGGAAATCGACTCTGTTTGCTTTGATCCTGGGCGAGTCCTCGCCGGACGATGGCAAAATATCGGTCCAGAAATCTGCGACAGTCGGTTTTCTTCCGCAGGAAAATGCGCCCGCGGGCGAAGAAACGGTGCTTGAGCTGGCTCTCCACGGCGGGTCTTCGACCCGCCACGGCCGGTCTTCGACTTGCGGAATAAGACACGGATCGAAACCGGAACACGACCTCGCCACGGCGAGTCTTCGACATGAGCACGAGCATTTGGACTGGGAGATCGAGCCCAAAGCGAAACGGATCCTGGCCGGCCTGGCTTTCCGCGAGTCGGATTTCGATCGACCGGCAAAGACGATGAGCGGCGGCTGGGTGATGCGCGCGCATCTGGCGCGGCTGCTCGTGCAGGAGCCGGATTTGCTATTGCTGGATGAACCGACCAACCATCTCGATCTCGAGTCGCTGGTCTGGTTGCAGCAATACCTCACCAATTATCCCGGCGGGATCCTCATGATTTCGCATGACCGCGAATTCCTGAACAATCTCGTGGGCGCGATCGTGGAGATCGCGCATCGACGATTGCATCGTTATCGCGGGAACTGGGACAGTTACGTGGAACAGAAAGCGGCGCGCGAAGTGCAACAGTTGGCCGCTTACAAGAACCAGCAGCGCGAGATCGCGTCGCTCCAACTCTTCGTGGACCGCTTTCGCGCGAAAGCGAGTAAAGCGTCGCAAGCGCAAAGTAAATTGAAGCAAATCGATCGGATGGAAAAGATCGCAGCGCCGACTGCGCGGGAAAAGACGGTGCACTTCCGTTTTCCGCAACCGGTCCGGAGCGGTCAACGCGTGATCACGCTAAAAGATGTCGATCATGCTTATGGCGATCTGGTGGTTTATCGCGGGCTAAATTTCCAGGCGGAACGCGGTCAACGAACGGTGCTGGTTGGCCCGAACGGCGCGGGCAAATCGACTTTGCTGAAATTACTCGGCGGCGTGTTGCCGATCGTGCATGGAACGCGC
Source organism: Chthoniobacterales bacterium (assembly GCA_035473775.1). Lineage (GTDB taxonomy): Bacteria > Verrucomicrobiota > Verrucomicrobiia > Chthoniobacterales > UBA10450 > AV40. Next base: position 30 of record DATINV010000168.1, on the reverse strand, counting down.
GAGCTCGGGCACAACGTGAAGGTCGGTTAT
>DATINV010000167.1:0-4392 GCA_035473775.1 Chthoniobacterales bacterium | reverse complement strand
TGCTTCGATCATCCGTGATCACCACTTCGTAATCGAGACCGATCGGATCAAGCGCCGCGTGAATCGCAGCGAGCAACGGACGCAGATTGTCCGCCTCGTTGTGACACGGAATCACAACGCTCAATTCCGGCGTCGTCATTTGTTGCCAAAGAATTCCAGGACTGCGTCGCAGACGTAATCGACATCTTCCATCGGCAAATCTCCGTAGATCGGAAGCGAGAGGATTTGGTTGACAGCTTCTTCAGTCTTGGGAAGGCGCGGCAAATCGCGATACATGTTTCGCATCGCCGGCTGTTGATGGTTCGCCACCGGATAATGGATTCCGGTGCCGATGCCCTTACTTTTCAAGAACTCCGCGAGTTGATCGCGTTTGTCCGTTGCGATGACATACATGTGGTAAACGTGGCGCGCCCACGGCCGTTCCGGTGGGATTCTGACCACACCTTCGAGCCGCTCGTTGTAGCGGGAGGCGATCTCGCGCCGATGATCGTTCAACTTATCGATGTTGCGCAATTCGATCCGCCCAATCGCAGCCTGGACTTCGTTGAATCGAAAATTGTAACCGACAAAATCGTGCACATACTTCGAGCTCCGGCCGTGATCGCGCAGCATTCGCAGTTTTTTCGCCAAAGCGGCGTCATTTGTCGTAACGCAGCCGCCATCGCCCATCACGGTGAGATTTTTCGACGGGAAAAATGAAAACGCGCCTGAGCCGGCGATTGAGCCGACGGTTTTCCCGCGGTATTTCGCGCCAAAAGCCTGAGCGCAATCTTCTACAACCCAAAGTCCGTGCTTTTTCGCCGCCAAGAAAATGCCGTCCATATTCGCGGGATGGCCGTAAAGGTGGACTGGCAAAATTCCGACTGTGTGCGCGGTCATCGATGCCTCCAATTGATCGACATCGATGCAATAAGTCTCATCGATATCGATAAACACCGGCTTGGCGCCGCGGTGCACCATCGGTTCGATTGACGGAAACGCCGTATGCGACGGAACCAGTATTTCATCGCCTGGACAAACCCCCATCGCGTGATGCAGCATTAAGGCACCGGTCGTCCACGACGAACAGAGCACTGCTTCTTTCGTTCCAACGTAAGCAGCCAGCTCGGCTTCAAACGCTTCGCATTCCTTGGCCAGAATGTACCAACCGGAATTCATCGCGCGGAGACCTGCTTCGCGCACTTCGTCGTTCACAAAAACTTTCGACAACGGGACCTTTTTCATTTCGTTCATCACTCGCCAATCTCGATCCATTTACCGGTGCGGGCCGATTCAACCGCAGCTTCGACCACTCGAACGGCTTCCATTCCGTCGGTCCCGTCCACTACTGGTGCCCGCCGCGTTTCGATCGCATCTAAAAACGCGGCAAGTTCGGCGCGAAGTGGTTCTTCCGGTGGGAATTCGAGCTGATGCATTGCGCCTTCTTTCGCTTTGATTTCTCCACCTTCGACAACGTGCCGGTTTTCGAACGTCTTGATCTTGTACTGCGCCACATTGTAATCGCAAACGGCCGACAAATCTTTCCCGGCGATCGTCAGCTGACGCATCTTGCCGGGCACATGGTAACCGGATTCGATCGTCGCCAAGACCGGCGCCGAGCCGCCGAGATCGTACTCCAGAACGACCAGAGACTCGTCGTCCATTCCGCCACCGCGTCCCATGAAGTTACTCATCACCGCGTGAACACGTCGTGGCGATTTTCCGAGCAGGAAACGAAAGAGATCGATGAAATGAATACCGTCGGCAAACGTCACGCCGGTGTCCTGGCGAGGGCGTTTGAAGCCGCTGAAATTCGCGCGCAGCATTTTGATTTCGCCGAAGCGATTCTGGGCGATCGCATCCCGCATCCAAACCGACGCCGGATCGAAACGGAAAATGTGGCCGACTTGTAGGACCAGTTTCGAGCGCATTGCCAGCTCGACCAGTTTCAGTCCATCAGCAGATGTCGAAGTGATCGGTTTTTCGACGAACACATCTTTGCCGGCTTCGAGCAGTCCGCGGCAAATTTCGAAGTGACTTTGGGCTGGCGTGACGACAACCGCCGCATCGACAATCGGAAAAAGCGCGCTCGCGTCCGCCGTCCGATGACTCTGTGACACTCCGGACGCATTCAAGCGAGCCGGATCAGTTTCAGCGACAAAAAGTTCGATCGGCATCGACTGCAGGACGCGGAGATGATTCGCACCCCAACGGCCAACGCCGATAAGAAGAATTCGTTTCACTGGTTGCATCTTTTACGTCTGCTCAGCAGAGTCCGTCATTTACGCGCAGCATTAACTGGCCGCAATGAGATTCTCACGCAAGCTTCAGAAGCTGTTTTCCCGCGATGCCCTCGCCAGCGCGTCGGAACATCTCAGCCGGTTGCTGCACCCCGTCAACAAGCGCGAGATTTTGGACGGCATCGATTGGCTGCAATTTAAGGATTTGCGCCACAAGTATCCGTATCGGCCCGGTTCGCCGCAGATCAATCGGTTCGAAGACATCGTTTATTGGATCGACATCAACGTCGAGCGGGCTCAGGACATCTGGCTCGACCGCGCGCCGACATTGCGCATTCTAGATCTCGGCGCTGGCGCCGGCTATTTCCTCTACGTCTGCAAATCTTTCGGACACGATGCGCTCGGTTTCGATACCGACACCGAACCGCTCTTCGGCGCAACGACGGAATTGCTCGGCGTGCGGCGCGTGATCGGCCGGGTCGAGCGACAAACTCCCCTGCCCGATCTCGGCCAAAAATTCGACCTCGTGACCGCGCACCGAATTTGTTTCCACCGCATCGGCAAAGTGCGCGACGGCGTTGAATGGTCGCCCGCCGATTGGAAATTTTTCATCAACGACATTCGCTCGCGGTTTCTGGAGCCGAACGGCCGATTGCTGCTTGATTTCAATCCGCGACCGGATGGCTCATCGTTTTTCACTCCGGAACTGCGCAAATTTTTCTTATCTCAAGGCGCGCGCATTTTTCGCTCCAAAGCGTTGCTGGGGGAGGACGCGAATGCGAGGCCGAGGTTTAAGTTGTAGGTCCCCCCTCTCGGGGCGTTTCGGCGCACGGCGACAGAGCGCCGTGACTACAAACTCTTCCAATCCGCCAAATTCCATCCCAGCATCTTTTCGAGCTTCGTTATCTCCGCGGAAAAAACCTCCGACAAATATTCCCGCTCCCCGGATGTCATTGCCCGTTCGTACGGAACAACATTCTGATCTTTATCGCGCCCGAGCGCGATTCCTTTCACACCGATGAAACCGAAAATCTTGTCGAGGGTTTCCTGCTTTCGATCCCGGAAATTTTCGAACTTCACAATCTTAACTTGTTCGCGCGGGAAGAATTCGAAGACTCGCTCGAGTTGAACGGAATAAAATCCGCGATCGACGTAGGAGAAGCGCTTCGATTCGATCGACAACGGCTGCGCGATACGACGCGGTTCTTCTTTTAGCGCCGGCAGAAAATCGAGCGGTTCGCGGTCTTTGAATCGTTGCATGTTCCAATGCGCGAATGCCCGGTCGATTGGATTCCGCAGCAAGATCACCAGTTTGATCGCCGGATTGTAATTTCGAATCCGCTCGATCGCCGATTTCCAATACAAATAGCTCGGCGTCACTTCGCCCGAGATCGCCGATTTTGCGATCGAGCCGAAATGACGATGCAATACCTCGTAATCCACCGGTTTGGCAAAAATCTCCTCGTCGTCGAAAAAGTGCAGTTCCTGTCGATCAGGCAATGCGATCTGCGGATGCTTGCTCAGGAAGTAATGGAGTGCGGTCGTGCCCGACTTTTGCGCGCCAGGCACGATAAAATCCAACCGATCCACTTTTTTTTCCTTGGCCCCGAACATTCGTTTAATCGTGCCTCCGCATTTCGTCGATGTCCACGTGACAAATTTATGTAACCGGCTGCGCCGAATTACCGTCTCAGGATTTAATGCTGCATGCCCTGGCACAATTGGGGTCAACGTTGCTGCTCATTTGCACGTTTGCCTTCGCTCTCATTGTGCTCCTGATTCTTAGCTTGGCCGTAATCCCCGGACGCGTTCGCGGGCGCAAGCGTTAGCTTGTCGCCAATCGCTCCCCGATTATCGTCACAGGATGGGTAGAAACTTCTCGCTAGTTTTTGTTTGTTTTCTGGCAATTGGCTTGAGCGGCCGGGCCTTGGGCGATGAGGGGATGTGGCTTTTCAACAACCCGCCGCTGAAACAATTCAAAGAGAAATATCAATTCGAGCCGACCAGGGAATGGCTCGAACATCTCCAGAAATCGAGCATCCGTTTTAATTCCGGTGGCAGCGGTTCGTTCATTTCTGAGCACGGACTTTGCATCACGAACCATCACGTCGGACTCGACACGCTTCAGAAGATATCGAGTGAAAAGAACAATTACGTCCGCGACGGGTTCTAC
>DATINV010000166.1:0-5882 GCA_035473775.1 Chthoniobacterales bacterium | reverse complement strand
CGGTCAGGTGGTGCTGCTCGTTCGTGACGATGGGAAAGGATTCTCGCCCGAAAAGAACAGGAGAGCCGGGTGGGGATTGCAAAACATCACCGAACGCGCAGCTTTATTGAAGGGACATGTCAAAATCGAGCAGCGTTCGTGACATGGCCGATCAGAAGGCGCTCGGCAAAATGGGCATGCTTGGCAAGATGGCCAAGGAGCGTTCGCACGTCGTTTTCGGCTTTCTCGGATGCATGGCACAAGCACGTGGTGCCGCGCTTCTCCAAAATTTGCCGCACGTCGATCTCGTCGTCGGCACCCAAAAGTTTCATCGGGTGGCGGGCTACGTCGACGATGCGCTCGCGAACAAACGCATTCGCGCAATGGACGATCCACGCTTTTCGATCGTTGACGTCGAGGAGGAAACGGGGTCGCAATTAACCATCCGCAATCAAGAGCTTACCCCAAAACAGGCCACGGCATTCGTCTCAATCATGCAGGGCTGCAATATGCACTGTACATTTTGCATCGTTCCACAGACGCGCGGCGTGGAACGTAGCCGTCCGATCGCGGAAATTGTCGCCGAAGTCCGCGACCTCGTTGCCCACGGAGTGAAGGATGTCACTCTTCTCGGTCAAATCGTAAATCTCTACGGCCGCCACGAATTTCCAAAGATCGAAGGCAAGAGTCCGTTCGTTCAGTTGCTTGAAGCAGTTCACGGAGTCGAAGGCTTGGAGCGACTTCGATTCACCTCTCCGCATCCGATTGGATTCCGCAAAGATCTAATCGACACCTACCGTCGGCTTCCGAAGTTGGTCGATCATCTCCATCTGCCGGTCCAATCTGGTTCGGACAAAATCCTCAAGGCAATGCATCGCACCTACACCGCCCAAAAATACATCGATCTTGTCCGGCATGTGCGTGACGCGCGCGAAGGAATCGCGATTACAACGGACATCATCGTCGGATTTCCGGGCGAAACCGAGGATGATTACCAGCAAACAAAGAAACTGGTTGAGGAAATCCAATTTGATAACGCGTTCGTGTTTCGTTATTCACCGCGACGCGACACGCCTGCCGCTGTAATGCCCGAGCAGATCGACGAAAGTATCAAAGAGGCTCGCAATCACGATTTGCTCCAAGTCGTCGACGACTCCGCGCGGCGAATTAACGAGCAACTGGTCGGCCGGACGTTGGAAATCCTTTGCGAAGGCCCAAGCAAGACAAATCGATCGCGCCTGATGGGGCGCACTCGCACCAACAAAATCGTCTTGTTCGAAAGTCTCCAGGATTTAATGGGCTCTTTTGTCGATGTTCGGATCGAGCGCGCAACCGGATTCAGCCTCTATGGAACGTCCGTCAGCGTGGGACTGCGGAATTCAACGATCGCCGCATGATTTACGACGTTACCCTCCACTCCGCGGGTCTTTTCACCGGCGCACTAATCGTTCTCATTAGTTTGCCCGGCATCATCAAGCCCGGGGCTGTTCAACGTTGGTTGAAAGGTTTTCCACGATCGCGGGTCGCGGGCGTCGCATTGCTGACGATCGCCCTGATCTGGTCGTTCTGGCTCCTCGCCACCATGGAGATGGGCGAGTTTTCCAGTTTTCGTAGACCGCTCCTCATCGTGTTACCGATCGGTTACATTCTCGTGATTCGTTTTGTCGAAGAATTTCTGGCGGTTCGCGCGTTGGGAATCCTTTGCTTGCTTGGGGCCGAGCCGCTCCTGGAAGCGGGATTTTTCCGTTGGGATGAAACGAGCCGCTTGTTTGTGACCGTTTTTGCCTATTTGCTCATCATCGCCGGTCTCTTCTGGGTGACGATGCCATACTTGCTGCGCGATCAAATCAACTGGAGCAGCCAAACGAACACTCGTTGGCACGCTGTCCACGGAATCGCCGCGCTTTATGGGATCGCCATTCTGGCCTGCGCGTTCACCCAATATTAAGAGACCGCGGTTCGACTACGAGCTGATGCGCATCGGCATCAGGACGTAGAGAAACGGCGTCTGGATCTTCAACACGCCCGGACTCATCTCATCGATGAGATCGAGAAAAACTTCGTCCTCGGTCAGGGCGCGCAAAGGCGCCATCAGGAATTCCGGGTTGAATGCAATTGAAAAATCGCGGCCTTTATATTGAACCGGGAGCGATTCCTTGGCTTCCCCGACTTCCGGCGTATTGGCGGTAATGTCGATGTTGTTCTTGCTGAAATTGAGTTTGATGGAGTTCGATTTCTCACTCGCCAGGAGCGACACCCGCCGAAGTGAATTCAAAAAGGTCTCACGTTCGAGCGTAACGCGCTCCTTCGCTTCTCCTGGAATGACCTGCTTGTAATTCGGATAATTTCCTTCGATCAGCTTCGAAACCAGCAAGGTCTTGCTGAGATCGAAGGCGATCTGGCCGCTGGCCACGCTCACTTTCACGTCGCCTTCGTCGGTGAGCAGCCGTTGCAGTTCTGTGACCGCCTTGGTCGGAACAATGATGTCGGTTTCCTGGCTTCGGGGGATCTCCAATTCAATGTCGCCCATCGCCAAACGCCGGCCGTCCGTCGCGACGAGCGTAAGTTTGTTCTCCTTGAAACTGAACAGCAGCCCGTTGAGAACGTAGCGCGTTTCGTCAGTTGAGATCGCGTAGGATGTTTTCCGTAAACCGTCGCGCAGGTCCTTTTGACGGATCGTGACCACTTTGGCCTCTTCGAACTTCGGCAACGGCGGAAACTCTTCCTCCGGTAAGCCAAGGATTTTGAAAAAGCTCTGACCACTGCGGATCGAAGCCGCGTTTTTTCCGTCGATATCGATCTGGATTTGACTGGCCGGTAATTCGCGAACGATATTGAACAATCGCCGGGCCGGTAGCGTCGTTGCCCCTTCCTTTTCCACTTCGGCCTCAAAGCTTCCACGAACACCGACGTCGAGATCGGTCGTGGTCAGATGCACCGCGCCGTCGTTTGCCTGGAGCAACACGTTCGAAAGAATTGGGAGCGTCGTGCGGGTGCTGACGACGTTTTGAACCTGTTGTAAACCTTCCAGCAGCTTTTCTTTAGTGGCGCTAAACTTCATGGGGACAAATCTCGCTAAGATGTTAGGCGGCCCGTCTTATTCGGCAACCGCAAAGTCTTGTGCGCTCGATTCGGCAAGTACACTCAGCGTTGCAGTGAGCTGTCGATGAACGAAATCGTCTGCCGGATACTGTCCTGCTCCGTCATCCGCTTCTTCACCAATTTACATGCGTGCAACACCGTGCCGTGATCGCGTCCGCCAAACGCGTCGCCTATCTCATTGAGCGAAGATTTGGTTAGTTCTCGGGCCAGATACATCGCCACCTGCCGCGGAAACGCGATGCTCGCCGGGCGGCGTTTGCTCGTCATATCGGCCAATCGCACGTCGAAATGCTCGGCTACTTTGCGTTGAATTTGCTCGATCGTGATCGAGTTCCGAGCTTCCTCCTGCAAAATATCCTTCAGCAAATGCTCGATTACTTCCTGGGTAAGCGCCTTTCCGCTAAGTGACGCGAACGAAGCAACCCGCATCAATGCGCCTTCGAGGCGCCGCACGTTGCTACGGATCCGATTGGCCAAAAATTCGAATATTTCATCCGGCAATTTGATCTGCATTCCCCGCGCTTTTTTGCGCAAAATGGCCAGCCGGGTTTCAATTGCCGGGGGTTGGAGCTCAGCGGTTAGGCCCCATTCGAATCGCGAAACCAATCGATGCTCGAGGTTCGCGATTTCCGACGCCGGACGATCGCACGACAGCACAATCTGCTTATGACCGTCGAAGAGCGTGTTGAAGGTGTGAAAAAATTCCTCCTGCGAGCGTTCCTTGCCGGCCAGGAACTGAATGTCGTCAATGCAGAGCAGGTCGGCCTGGCGGTAACGCTTGCGAAACTTGACCAGGTTGTTGTGCTGGATCGCGTCGATGAACTCGTTGATGAACAGTTCGCTTGAAAGATAAATCACCTTCGTGTTTTTCTTTTTCGCGACCACGTATTGACCAATCGCTTGCATCAGATGCGTCTTGCCAAGCCCAACTCCACCGTAAATGAAGAGCGGATTGTAGGTCCGAGCCGGCGCTTGAGCGACGGCGAGAGCAGCCGCATGCGCGATCTCGTTGTTCGGCCCAATCACGAACGACTCGAAAGTGTTGCGCGGATTGAGCCCGAACAAACTGGTGCTCGTCGGTTTCGGGTCGACACTGGCTTCAATTTGTTTGGAGGCTTCCGCAACCGGCGATTCCGACGAAATGAATTTGATTTCGCGCGTTTCGCCGAGCGCGGTCAGGACCGCTGCTTCCAGCGCCGCCATGTGATTACTCTCGATCCAGTACTGGTAGATGTTGTTCGGGACGCGAAAACTCAGCGCTTTCGGGGTGACGCCGGCCAATTCGACCGCGGAGAACCAGCGTTTAAAGGTATCGGCGCTGACGTGGGGTTTAAGAGCGGCCGAGAGTTTCTGCCAAAGCTGCGTACATTTCTCGTCCATGGGAGTTGTTAACAGTGTTACACAATCGCCATAAAGGCGGTTATGCGAGTGAATTCTGGCTTGTTGCCGAGGCGCTGCATTGACAGCCGCGCTCCAACGCAAAGCATTGAAAACGGATTAAAAATTCCAAAATTGCCAAAATACGAGGGAGAATGCGCGTTTCTCTCGCGCGCAATCAATCGTTCCGCGATCAGATCGATTTCTCGGTCATAGTTTTGATTTACCGGGGTTAAGGCCTTGCTCATTCTAGGTAATCAAATCTTTGTCAGACATGTTCACATCTTATTCACAGCGCCTCTTTTTCGTCCCCTGCCGCGGGCTTGAGATTAGAAATCGCCTCCAACATCGACAAGAAGAAATCTGAACTTTATTTTTATTTCTCGGTCAAAAAATTCTTGACGAAAAAAGCAAAACGCGCGTGTGCCAAGCATCGAAAATTCGCATCGCATCTTTGTCCGATCCCGTCCGCCCGCATCATCATTTTCTTTGCTCCAACCGGCTGTTAATGTCTCGTTGCGCTTTCCAATCAACATGTCGCGCGTTCTGATTTCAGCTTTCTGCTTGCTCTTCGCCGTATCGTCGATGCGGGGAGCCGAGGAGCCGCTCAATCCGCCGTTTGGATTTCGCTGGAATGATACAATGGCGCGCGTCGAGGCCGTGCTCAAAGGTGCAAAAGCGTCGATCCTAAAGCGCGAGAAAGTTGAGAACCGTGAAATCTGGACTGTTGAAGGTCTCGTCCATCCGGGATTGAAGCGAACCAAGTTCACCTTCAAAAGCGGCGGACTCTACGGTGTGGAGTTGGAGTACGAATATCCCGATTGGTCGATCGAGCGTTACAATGAACGCATGGGTGAAATCCGCCGTTACTTCGACGCCAAGTACGGCACCGGAAAATTGGTTTCGAGGACGCGCGATGGCGATTCCGACGATGTCATCACCACATTGGTCGGTTACCAATGGACGATCGGCGCAACCATGCTCGAACTCTTTTATTTCTCGGCCCAGCGAGATCAGCTCGTTTTCCGCATCATTTCGGTCGATTACAAAGCACTCTGATCAATCCCGATCCTCAATCTCACTATTCTGCAATGTAGTGTCGGGAAATCTGCCCTCACCTGTCGCTTCGCGATTTCCTCTCCCTCAGAGAGAGGATTAAGGTGAGGGAAATCAGAGCGTCGTTTCCGCCACCGCCCGCTGTCGGTGCTTCAACCCGCGCTGCGTCTCTTTTTGGAGCCGCTTCAGTTTGCTCGACAAAGTGATCTTCGCCACCGAGCTCATCCGGTCGATGAACAAAATCCCGTTTAGGTGATCGACTTCGTGTTGAATCGCCCGGGCCAGAAATCCCGCTGTTTCGATTTCAACTGGATTGCCTTGCAGATCCTGTCCTCTCACGACGATGGACTTCGCTCGCGAGATTTCGC
>DATINV010000165.1:0-6215 GCA_035473775.1 Chthoniobacterales bacterium | reverse complement strand
ATCCCAGAGGCCTCTCTGAATTAGTGTCTATTCGTGTCCATTCGTGGTTACAAAATCCGATTGAGAGGTTATGAGCGCGACTGTGGAAACACTAGAAGCGATGGAGCGGCCGCCGGTCACAATGACGTCGCGGCTTGATGGCGAGCTGCTTGAGGTTTCGATGGGGCCACAACATCCGTCCACTCACGGTGTTTTCCGAATGAACGTCGCGCTCGAGGGCGAGATCGTCCGCAAGCTCAAACCGGTGTTCGGTTATCTGCATCGTAATCACGAGCAGATCGGCGAGAACACGACTTATCTCGGCTCGATGCCTTACACCGATCGCCTCGATTATTTTTGTTCGATGACGAACAACTGGGCCTACGCCCTAAGCGTCGAAAAACTCGCCGGCATCGAAGTTCCCGAGCGCGCTGAATATTTGCGCCTGATCCTGGCCGAACTGACGCGACTACAAAATCACGCGTCGCTCCTCGGATTTTTACTCAGTGACATGGGCGCATGGGGCACGCCGCTTATGTACGCCTTTCGGGAACGCGAAAAGATTCTCGATCTGTTCGAATCCCTCTCGGGCTCGCGAATGATGTGCGATTACATGCGGTTTGGCGGTTGCCGGGTCGATCCGAGTGATGACTGGCTCGCCGGTGCAAAGCAAATTGTCGATCGTTTCCCAAAATTTCTCGACGAATTCCAGGACTTGATCCTGCAAAATGAGATTGTCATCGCCCGGACCCAGAATGTTGGAAAGCTTTCTCCGGAACTCGCAATTAGCGCCGGTATTACTGGCCCTATGCTCCGCGCGTGCGGCGTGAATTACGACATCCGCAAAGTCGACGGCTACGGAATTTATCCGCGATTCAAATTCCGCGTTCCGTTAGGCGATCACGGCGATACTTACGATCGGTTGATGATGCGCGCGTTGGAGATGCGCGAGAGTATCGACATTTTGAAACAGGCCCTCCCGCAAATCCCGGCGGGGCCAATCGTAAATCCGAAAGTAAAACTGCGCGCATTTCGTCCTCCGGTCGGCGAGGCTTACGGCAGAATCGAAGCGCCAAAAGGCGAGCTTGGATTTTATCTGATCAGCGATGGGGGCCCGAATCCTTATCGTTATCGGGTGCGACCGCCGAGTTTCATTAACCTGACGATCCTCGAAGACATGTGTCTCGGCCATGTCGTCGCCGACGTAATGGTGATTCTCGGCAGTATCGACATCGTGATGGGCGAAGTCGATCGCTAAACTTCAGCGGAGCCAACCGCCGACAGCTTGAATCGGTTCGATCCGACTTGGTAATGTAATCCAGGCCGCAATTCCGCTGGCGCGCGAATCCGGATTGAAAGCGAAATCGGTCTTTCCAGCAGAAACCTTTCCGTTGCTCAGCGACAGGACAATAAAATCCTGCTTCAGATTGCGGCCGCTGTTTTCACCGGCGCCAACTTTTGTCGTCAGATCAAAGCCAAGTTGCGCGACGTGAAGATCGAAATCCTTCGGTCCGTTACCGGTTGGAACAAACTCGGCCGCGATTTTTTGATCTTTGACCGACAATTTCAACACGCCGGGTTTTTCGGTCGCGGCAGTTGGAATGCTGCGACCCATCCATTCGTGGCCATCAAGCACGAAACCTGGCGTGTAAACGCTCTCGCTCTTCCAATTCGCGGAATATTGATATTGCCGCGCGGTCCATTCCTTCGCGGCAAACGGATCGCGCCAGCCAAGCCGGTCCCAGTAATCGACATGAAACGCGATCGGCACGAACTCTTTCCATAAACCTGGCTCGCTCTTCAATTTCGAGAGCCACGTTTCAGCCGGCGGACAACTGCTGCAGCCTTGTGAGGTAAAAAGTTCGATCAAGCGCGTTTTCTGCGGACCGCTTTCGAAAACGTGATCCCCGGCGCGAACTGTTAATGCGCACGCGATAAACAAGATGACGACAATTCGCCGCAGCATAATCAACTTTTCCTTGTGAATATGTGGCCGTTTCAGCGAGATTAAAACTCAATGATTGGCACGGGAATTTTGAAGGGAATGGCGGTTACACTCCGGAATTTCGCCGGAAGCTATTTTGAGCAAGATCGTCTGACTACCGTGCAGTATCCGGAAGAACGAAGTCCGCTCCCGGAAAACTACCGAAACTTCCCGTTTCTGATTTATGACGGCAACGATCCGCAGGCCGGACTGCGCTGCGTCGCCTGCCAGATTTGCGAGAAGGAGTGCCCGCCGCAGTGCATCTATATTATCAAGAGCAAGGACAAGAAGCCGGATTACGTCGGCAAGCCCCAATTCTATCCGGCGACGTTCGACATCGATATCTCAGTGTGTATGAGCTGTCAGATTTGCGTCGAAGTCTGCCCATTCGAAGCAATCAAAATGGACAAGGATTTCGAGCTCAGTCAGCGCGAGCGATTCAATCATCTGCTTTTCCGCAAAGAACACCTTTCAAAATCGAACGAGTATTATCACAAAATTCACCCGATCGAAGCCACCGCAGTAGACAAGAATCTTGCCGACGCCGCAGCAGCGGCTGAGGCGAAGAAGAAGGCTGCGGCCGAGGCGGCCGCAAAAGCAGCGGCAGCCAAAGCGGCCGCGGCTTCAGCGCCAACGGCCGTCGCATCACCCGAATCCGCGGCCGGATCCACCTCCGCGCCGGGCCAAACACCGCCCGAGACAACCAAGCCGTAGACCCCCGACGGGCCGCCTTCGGTTTTGAGCCGGGCTGGCACTAGGCTACGGCGCGGCGGGCACAAGCAGTGCTTTAGATCGTGGCACTGCCATGATCTCTCTCCTTAAGAAAGCCTTTTGCCTCTTAATTGTTGCTGTTGCGCCGACGTCGATCGGCTTTGCCCAATCCGGTTTTTTCGAAGTTCGATCGACACCGTACGATCACCAGATGCAACGAGTTGAGCAGATCCTGAACGGGGCGGACACCTACGCGACTTATGCACCCTCGCTCGACCTTGTGAACGGGTGGATGACGGCCCTGCGCAGCATGCCGTATCAATATTCGCCTCAATGGCGCACACCTTACGAAGTTGAAACGGCGAGAGTTGGCGATTGCAAAGGCAAAGCACTCGTCCTCTACGGGTGGATGCGATCAAGGGGCGCTAGCAATGTGCGCTTGATGATCGGAAGACGGCGCATCGAAGACATGCGGACGCACGCATGGCTGGAATGGGACACCCAGATTGGCACATTCCTTCTCGATCCGACATTCAACTGGACAGCAACCCCGAAAACGCAGGATTGGCAAAATTACGTCGCATATTACGGATATCGCGGCGGACACAAATACCGAGCTGGCACCTCGTTGTTGGCGAACAGAACGCTTGCAGCTCGTAACCCGGCCTCTCCCGCGCACGGTGCAATCACACGCACCGCTCCATCAATAACTTATCCAACGTACTTGAATTCGTGGCCGGTCTACGAATCGCAATCGAGCCAACATCTTTCCCAAGCCCGTCCGCTTTCCAGCGCCTCACACTCGCCGCAAGGTCAAATGCACAATTTCCGCCGGCGCATTAACGCGCAAAGGAAACCAATTTCCAACCCCGTTCGAAACGATAAGCTTGCTCGGACCGCGCTGGTACAATCCGGACCAATAACGAAACAACGCTGGTCCGAATCCAGTTTGCTCATTCAACATTAACTGCCCCCCGTGGGTGTGTCCTGAAAGTGTCAGCGGCATTCCGGAGTCTGCCGCGGCGTCGAACGAGTGCGGATGATGAGCAAGCAAAATCGGAAACGCATCGGCATCTCTTTGCTCGAGTAGTTTTTTGACCTCCGCTCCAATCGCCGCGTCGCGTTTTTCGCCATAAACCCGGGTCCAACGGAGGCCGAGAAGTTGCACTGGAAATCCCCGCACGTTCATGATCATCGATTCGTCGAGCAGGAATGGAATGCCGGACGCCCGGACACGTGTTTCGAATTCACGCGGATTCTCGATCAAATCGTGATTGCCTTCGATGATCGCGACGCCGAAACGCGCTTCCATTCGGCGCGCCAAATCGAGCCCAGTGTCGAGATCGGCAAGCGCGTCGTTGATCAAATCGCCAGTCAGTAACACCAGATCAGCGCGCAATTCATTCACCAGGCGGACCGTCGTTTCCAAAACTTCGCCGTTGGTGAATCGACCAACGTGCATGTCGCTCACCTGCGCGATTGTCATTCCGTTTAGCGCTTCGGGAAGACTTGCTATCGACAAAGCAAAACGCCGGACGCGGACCTGATTTAGCTGGTACAACGCAATTCCGGTTAAACCGAGCGTCAAAATCGGTGGTGTGACCGCGGCGCCGAAACGCAGAAAGTCGCGACGACTCCAACTATTCTGGTCGACTAACTTATCGATTTTCGTTGGCGCGTTGTGAGAAAAGAGTTTTTGTCCGATCAAAACCGGAATCAGCGCAATTCCGATAAGCGTGAGCAAGCCGAGGCCGATGAAATGCCAGATGAAGATCGCTGAGACGGCAAATTTCGGAATGACTCGGTCCCAATCACCACGCGACATTCTGGCCGCGATAACCGCGATCAATCCAATCATCATCGCGGCCATAAAAATCGAGACGACCGCACGAGCGACACCGTGATTTGAAAGGCGGGCGAGCACGATCCACCAGAGGAGATCCAGCGAGACCATCAACCCTATGATGGTGAAAATGAAGCCCACTTGAGGAATCTAGGACGCGTTTCGCCAATTCAAAATCTGCCGCTGACAGCGTAGGGCCAACGATTTAAGTGCCGTCGTTCCCGATGGCTTCGACCGGGCAACCTTCCATCGCTTCCTTGCAAAGACCCTCTTCCTCGGGCGACTCAGGTTGCTTGTAGACATAAGAGTGACCGCCGTCGTCGTTCCGTTTGAAATTGGCGGGCGCAGTCTCGCGACACAAATCGCAATCGATGCATTGCTCATCGACATAGAACTTGCCGGCTGCGTTTTCGGGATACTTGTTCGCAACGTCGGCCATGATTTTCTCCGTTAAAGGAGTCGGAAGTTAGGTGGAAATGGACAAGATGCAAATCAAAGGCCAAGCGCCTCTCGCGCATCGCGGCCGAACTTGAAACCGCTCAACGGCGGCGCCAGATCGATATCTTTCGTCATGGCAAGAACTTGGAAGCTGCGGCCGAGCATTTCGGGGTGAAGCAGGGTTTGGAGCTGACGTTGTGATTTGAAATTTGAAGGTAGGGGCGATTGACCCCAATCGGTCCAAGCCGGACTGGCGTTTGCGGGCGATTCAGCTGAACCGCCCCTACCAAAACTCTCGATAATGCCGGTCAGGAAATGATGCTGATCGGTGAAACCGATTACGCGTAATCCATTTTTCTCCGCCGTTTTCGCTATGTCGGTCCAGTTGATGTGCGCAGTAATGTCGGCCTCGCCGATTTCCTCGAACGGTGAATCAAGGAGTCGATGCTTCGCGCGGACTTGCACCATTTCTCGAAATTCCGCTGCGATAAATCCGTAATCGACCGCAAGAACTACTCCGCGGTCCAGTTTTGCCGCAACGGTCGTTATCCAATCGAGTTGCGACTGATTTGCAGGATGTTCGTTTGGCGAATCTAAAAAAACGAACGTTTCGCCGTCCAGGCCGACGAGCTTGTTAGGCAGATTGATCGGCATTGAATCGAGCAGCTCGTTCGAGAAATGAATACCAACGAACGGTTCGAGCTCGGTCAGTGACGCGCACCATTGCACTCGATCGCCGAATTCCCTCAACGTTTGTTTTTGCCGATCTCGCAATTTAGGAAAGGGTTCGACGATTCGATAGTTCAATGCTGAAAAGAATTCTGGAAAGCGTCCTTGAGAAAATTCCAAAACATCGCGCGCGAATTCGCCGTGATGCGCACCTTGTTCTACAACCGAGAACCTATCGATTCCGGTTCGCTCTCGAATCTCGGCGAACTGGATTGCAAGAAGTTGACCGAACAATGGACCGACACTGATGTTGGTGAAATAATCGCCCTGTCGTCCAATCGCGGCCCGATCATTCGAGTAATAGCCGTGTTCCGGATGATAAAGCGCCTGCTCCATGAACCAGGCAAACGGCTGTGGGCCCCGCTCCTGAATCTCGCGGCGGATGATTTCGACCAGCTTCGCGTTCAATCAGAAAACGTCGAACGTCGAACGCCGAACGTCCAATGGCAGAAACGCCGCGGCTGAATTGGCCGTTGAATGTTAAGCGTTGAGCGTTGAATGTTTGCTCCCTTCGCCGTGAGAACGCCGAGC
>DATINV010000164.1:0-5116 GCA_035473775.1 Chthoniobacterales bacterium | reverse complement strand
CGGTCTCGTTATTTTTTCTCGGCCGTTACACCGCTCCGAATCGAATCGCATCCGAGGATGATAACAAATCGATCGCTGTGCTGCCGTTCGCGACTCTGAGCGACGACCGGAACGACGCCTACTTCGCGGACGGCGTGCAGGACCAGATCCTGACCAATTTGTCCAAGGTTTCCGATTTGAAAGTAATCAGTCACACTAGTGTCCGGCAATACAAGACCGGCGCGGAGCGCAATTTGCGCGAAATCGGACAGCAGCTTGGGGTCGCCTACATCATGGAAGGCTCGGTCCAACGGGCCCGGGATCGCCTTCGCCTCAATGCCGAACTGATTGATGCCCGAACCGATGCGCATGTCTGGGCTGAAACCTACGATCGCAGCGCGGCCGATTTGTTCGCGATTCAAAGCGAACTCGCGCAAAAGATCGTAGCCCAACTAAAGGCTAAGCTCTCGCCGCAGCAGAAAGCCGAGATCGAAGAACGTCCGACCCAGGACCTCGATGCGTTTGAGCTTTATCTGCAGGCCAAGACCATCGTCGACAGTTACATCAACGCGACCGACGTGCGTGCCGCATTGCTCCAGGCACTAAAGTCGCTCGATGAGGCGATCAAACGCGATCCGAACTTTGTTTCGGCCTATTGTTATTCGGCGCGCGCGAACGGTCTTCTGTTCTTTTTTGACCTCGATCCGACTCCGGAGCGCATTTCTCTGGCGGACGCCGCGGTCAAGAATGCGCTACGACTTCGTCCCGATTCGGCGGAAGCGCATTTTGCTCGGGGCGATTTTCTTTTCCGATGTCTCCGCGATTATGATCACGCTCTTGAAGAGCTTGCCATCGCCCGCCCCGGGTTGCCGAATAGTAGTCCGTTTTTCATCTTGTCAGGCTATATCAACCGGCGGCGCAATCATTTTCCCGACGCCGAACGCGATTTTTCAACGGCGTTTGCGATCGACCCGCGGAATCCAAATGCTTACAACCTCCTGGCCGACACTTATGTGCTCGAACGCCGCTTTCGTGACGCGGTGCATGTTTATGACAATGTTCTGGCGGCGGGCGAAACGGTTCCCGTTGTCCGGTTCCGGCGGGCCTCCAGCATTTTGTTCGGCACTGGCGATTCAAAGCCCCTGCGTGAAATCCTCGCGACTTATCCGGACATGGAAATTGCCGGGGCCCAGACCCCGGCCCGCGCTTGGATGTCGATGCTTGATGGAGACTTCGCGCGAGCGGCAAAATATTTCGCCGATTCGCCGCGAGCGGATTTCCAGGACGTCGACTTCAGCTTTTATTTTCCGAAGTCGTGGTACGAGGCGATGATCGCCCGCGCCCGAGGCGATTCCGCCACGGCGACAATGGCTTTTCGTAATTGCCGCGAAGTTTTGGCGCAACGGTTGATTGTTAAGCCAGAGCACCCGCGCACGATCGCTGTCTTGGCTCAGGTAGACGCGAATCTGGGCGACAAAGCTTTGGCGGTTCGGGAAGCTCAACATGCGATCGATCTGATGCCGGTGGGGAAAGATATCTATGACGGCGCGCTCTGTTTGGAAGGCCTTGCCCAGGTTTACACCTGGACCGGTGACCGCGACCACGCGATCGAACTCATCCAGAAACTTTTGACCATGCCCGGGTATACGAATTACGGGCGCTTGAAATTTCATCCGCTCTGGGCCCCGTTGCGCGGGGATCCCCGCTTCGATAAAATTGTAGCGTCGCTTGTCTTGAAATAGAGGCCGCTCGGGCGCGAATTACGATGCCGCGAGCGAACGGCGGTCGACTGTATAGCCCAGCTTGCCTAGGACATCGCTAATCACCGAATCGAGCATCAATAGCTTGAACGGCTTGTAGATCACCGTTGCGTTCACTCGGCGAAAGAAGAATTCGTTAGGCGGATTGTTCTTGTGACCGGTAAAGAAGATGAAATGCTTACGAGTCGCCGGCCGGACCCGGGTTACCGCCCAGTAAAACATTTCGCCGCCCATCTTCGGCATCATCATATCGCAAATGATGAGATCGAAGTAACCGTTCATGATTTCACGCAGCCCTTCGATGCCGCTCTGAACTGAAATTACCTGATACGAACGGGAGATTAGATATTCGTGAAGGATGTCCCGAAAATCATCGCGATCTTCCAGGAGCAAGACCTTCGGGGCTGCCCTCGTCGGCGGCAGTGGTTCCGGTGCGGTATTAATATGAAGGGTGGCTATCTCCTCGGGTTCGGGAGTTCGCGGCGGCAGAGGCATCGTCCCACGTCGATAAGCAAGACGAATGCCTCAAAGAGAGTGATAAGTGATTGGGGATGAGTGACAAGAACTGCGATGCAGGGCGCCGAATGGCTATCAACTCCCAGCTTCAGCTATCAACGTCCCTGAGCGTCAGTGCAGGATGCGGTTGCCGCCCTGGATCTCGAATTCCACCGGCACTTCGACCGGGCTATGGGATCCGGGTTGAAACTGCCATTGCAAAAGAGCTTTCGCGGCCAATTCGTTCAGGTCCTTGTAGCCAGTGCTCTTTAGAATTTTGCATTCGTCCACCAGGCCACTCTTGGGATTTATGGTCAGCCGGAAAATGCCTCTGCCTTTGGCACCGTGGATCACCATCCCAATCGGATACTCGGGCTCGATCTTTTTGACCAAGCCGGCGGGCGAGCCTGTTGTTACGATTGGGTTTGTGCCGTGACGCTGGGCCTGGGCTGACGACAAGCCAGCTAGCGAAGCGATGGTACCGACGATCGCAATCTTGAAGTAATGGCGGGAGTGCATGATCGGAAGATTAGCTCGCGCTCTCGACTTTGCAATCATGCTGAAGATTCGTGTTCATTCGTGGGCATTGGTGGTTAAGGTTTGTGCATGCAGAAAATAAGTCCATTTCTCTGGTTTGATTCGCAGGCCGAAGAAGCTGCCCAGTTTTATGTATCGGTCTTCAAGAATTCGAAGATCGACAAAATTACCCGATACCCAGAGGGACCTGCGGACAGGATCGGCCGCGAACCGGGATCCGTGATGACGGTCGAGTTCACGCTCGATGGCGCTCAATTCATCGGGCTCAACGCGGGACCACTATTCAAGTTCACTGAGGCGGTATCATTCGCGGTCATGTGCGAAACGCAGGAAGAAATCGACTATTACTGGGAAAAATTGACGGCCGATGGCGGCGAGCCGGGACCGTGCAGCTGGTGCAAGGATAAATTTGGGCTTTCCTGGCAAGTGCAGCCCCGTCTGCTGATCGAGCTTATCGGCGATTCCGATAAAGCAAAAGCCGAACGCGTCATGAACGCGATGATGGACATGCATAAGATCGACATCGCGACGCTCGAGCGCGCCGCGAAAGGATGAGTTAATTAACTGCGAATTTACACGAAGGCCGCCGCTCTGCGGCAAACTATACTTTAACTCGCTGAACTAGCGGGAGCGTAATCGACACGAAGCTTCTCCGGTCGGAAGAATTAGTGTTTATTAGTGTCCATTCGTGGTTAAAATTCTTTTGGCAATGATCGGTGCAAGTGCGCTGATCTGGTCATTTCCGGCTGCGGCGACGCCTTTGAATAATGACGCGGCGCGGGAGGCGGCGATGCAATGGCTGCAGTTGATCGATGCCGGTCGCTACCAAGAAGCCGCTTCCCAGGGTTCGCAAGAAGTGCGCGGTTTCGAACAATGGATAAATCAATTCAAGACTCAGCGCGCGGCATTGAGTAGAGTGAACAAACGTCAGCCCTCCGGAATAAGACGCGCCGCTATTCTCGCCGGAGTCCCGGAAGTCAGGAGTTATTTTTTCGTGCGCTTTAAAACTGCGTTCGAGCATCAACCGATGGCAATTGAAGAAGTCACGCTGGCGAGGATTGGCTGTTGCTGGGAAGTGTTCGAATACAAGGTTGAGTAGTTGAGATGTTGAGCTGTTTTGAGATGAAATCGGAGCCGAACATCTATTCACCGCGCTGGTTTGAGTTTTTTCACGTTGGGATCGATCAGGCTCGGACGGTTCGAGAGGTCGAGTTTGTTTGCAGGTGTGCACCGCGACCGGAATTCCAAAAAATTCTCGATGCCTATTGCGGGATGGGGCGACACGCTCGCGCTCTTTGCGATCGCGGTTATGCGGTTACGGGAATCGATCGTGATCCGGAAGCAATTGCCAAGGCGACCGAATTGGGCGGTGGAGCAAATTACATGGTCGCCGACATCCGCGAGTTTCAGGCAGTGCCTGGGGCGTTCGATGCAGCGATCGTGATGGGTCAAAGCTTTGGACACTTCGACGAATCAACGAATCGTGACATTCTTTCTCGCGTTGCGGCCGCCATCCGCGACCGCGGCCGGATTATTCTGGATTTATGGAACCCTGATTTCTTTGCCGCGCACCAGGGCGATCGTGAGTTAACTTCGCCGCGCGGGACGGTGCATGAAAATAAGCGAGTCAGCGGCAATCGATTATGCGTTCAGCTCGATTATCCGGATGGAGCGCAAGAAACCTTCGCCTGGCAGCTTTTCACACCCGAACAAATGGAGCCATTCGCCAAGAGTGCCGGGTTGGTCCTGCAAGTCGCATGCAGCGGCTTCGATCCGCAAAATCTCCCCTCGCCCGATGATCCTCGCTTGCAGTTCGTCCTCGAAGCAAGCTCACGCCCCTGACTTGGCGATCGCTAGCGGACGGCGATTTCGCCCGTCACTCGTTACTCTGATCTACGTTTGCCACTGAATGCGTGGCCAGCGAAAGACCTTCCCGCGGATCTCTGGTTCGGAATCAAGCCGGCGTTGTTTCCAAGCCGCCAGACTAAACCGGCGGAGCACTCCGCTGCGGCGTTTTGGAATCTTGTGTTGAACGATGTAAAGCGCGTTGTTTTGAGTGACTGTTGGTTCCATCATAACCCTAAACCTCCGTTGTAGATAATACGTCCGCCGGACCGGTCTTGGTCGCCTCGGCGGCATAATTCAGACGCCTTTAAGCAACTGATTGTTCAGTTTAAAATCTGCGCTTGTCTTCTAACTGAACGCTTGGCTACCCTGCGCGTTTTCATGCCGCTAAGAACCGCTGGGTTGATAACTATATGTTGTGTCGTCGCCCGCCTGACTTTCGCCGGAGATGCCGTCGCGATCGGTTATAATTATGACGGCGTCTGGACCGCCGTGACCTA
>DATINV010000163.1:0-4069 GCA_035473775.1 Chthoniobacterales bacterium | reverse complement strand
GCGTTGATCTGGTCGGCATCCAGATCGACAACCCTTAACGCCTCTGGCGGAAAACGAAGTTTGCCGCTGCGCGCGAATTCAATGAGTGAGGGAATTTCACTCGCCAGATGATCGGACACGCCGATGATTTCGGCCTCTTTGTTGATCACTTCCACGTAAGGACAGATCGACATCGACTCTTTGGTTAGTCCGATAAGCGCGGCGCGCCCGAGCACGCCGAGAGATTGCACCGCTTGTCGCATTGTTTTCGCGGAGCCGATCAGCTCGAGCGAGACATCCACGCCTTTGCCCTTGGTCGCTTCTTTAATTTGCTCGACCGGATCACGCCCGTTTGCGTCGATTGGAATTGCGCCGAGTTTTTTGGCAGACGCGAGCTTTGTCGGATTGATTTCAACCACGTAGATCTGGCCGCAATTAAGAGCGTGCGCCAATTGCAACGCCGAGAATCCCAATCCGCCAAATCCGAAGATTGCAACCGACTCGCCGGACTTAAGGCGCGCCTTGTTCAACGCATGCAGCGTCGTTGCCGAGGAACACATCATGATTGCGCCCACCTCGAACGGAATTTCATCCGGCAGCGGAAACGCATTCTTTGCCGGAACTTTGATGAACTCGGCGTATCCGCCGTCACGATGTTTGCCGATCATTTGGACGGTGGTGCAAAACTGTTCCAGTCCGCGCCGACAGAATTCACAAGTTCCGCAGTGTACTAAATAGTGTAGGCAAACCCGAGCACCCGGCGCGACAGCCGTGACATCATGGCCGACTTTTTCGACGACGCCTGCAATTTCATGCCCCGGGGTAACCGGCAGATTATCAATCTTGGAAATGCCGGCCCGATAATGCGCGTCGGAATGACAGATCCCGCAAGCCGCGACGCGAATCAGAATTTCCGACGGACCAATTTCGGGGACTGGAACTTCCACATCTTCCAATGGTTGCCCGATTTTCGTCAGTCTGGCGGCTTTCATTATTCTAAACACAATCCTCTTCAACCACGAATGGACACCAATTAACACGAATCCGACAGGGTCTTACAAAAGGAAACAAAGGGAACAAAGTTGTGACGCTGAAATCTCAGCTTCGCTTCCTTCGTTATCTTCTGTTGAAGAAAGTTGATGGCTGAGTGCTGAGAGTTGATAGGCTAGGCCATGCCCACAATCGCTGAGCGTCTTTCGTTCCGAAAAGCCTTCGTGTCGATTCGTGTCAATTCGTGGTTAATTCCGTTATGAAATCAATTGAAGAAAAACGCGCCGAGTTTTGCCAACTCCATGAAAGCGGTTGTTTCGCGATCCCGAACCCGTGGGACCCAGGGACCGCGAAATATCTCCAACACATGGGGTTCAAAGCGATCGCCACCACCTCGGCCGGCTTCGCATTCTCACGCGGACTCGCCGACGGCTCGGTCAAACGCGACGACATGATCGCGCACATTCGCGATCTCGTGGAAGCGACCGATCTTCCCGTCAACGCCGATTTCGAAAATGGTTATGCCGACGAACCGAACTGGTGCGCGGAGAACGCTCGCCTTTGCGCGGAAACCGGAGTCGCTGGATTGTCGATCGAAGACGCGGCGGATCGAAAGGAAAGTCCGCTCTACGATGTCAATCTTGCAGTTGAACGAATTCAAGCGTGCAAGGAAGCGCTGCACGGCACGAATTGCTTATTGGTTGGCCGCGCCGAAGGATTTTTAGTTGGGCGCGAAAAGCTTGATCAGGTAATCAAACGCCTTGTGAAATATTCCGACGCCGGTGCGGAATGTTTATACGCCCCGGGATTCAAAGATCGCGAGAGTAATAAGGCGATCGTCGACGCGGTCGCTCCGAAACCGGTCAACGTCCTGATCGGCGGACCGGGCGGCCTAACCATGCGCGATACCGAGGAAATTGGCGCGCGCCGCGTCAGCGTCGGCGGCGCGTTTGCTCGCGCGGCCTGGGGCGGATTCGTTCGTTCGGCCAAAGAATTAATGGAGAAGGGGACGTTCGACGAACTGACTCACGCGACGTCCTACGCCGAGCTACAAAATTTATTTCAGCTATGACCAGAGGCTAGCGCGCGGCAGGCCGTTTCCATGCTAACAGGATTCCGTCGCGGATAGTTAAGCAGACATTGTCTACGCGTGAATCGGATTGGACCAAATCGGTGAAAGCGACGATGGCGCGGGTGTTGTCATCTTGCGGGTCGACCACTTTGCCGCTCCACAAGACGTTGTCGCCGATAATCAAGCCGCCCGGTTTCACTAGCGGAAAACAAGCCTCATAATAATTGCAGTAGTTAGGCTTGTCGGCGTCGATGAAAACCAGATCAAATTGTTGATTAGAAAGCGTTTTAATTGTTTCCAGGGCCGGTCCCATCCGGATGTCGATCTTTTTTCCGTGCGGACTTTCAGTGAAATATTTTCGCGCAATCGCCTCAGCTTTCGGATTGATGTCGCACGTGATCAGATGCCCGTCCTCAGGCAAGCCCTCTGCCATCATGAGCGCGCTGTAACCAGTGAACATTCCAATCTCCAAAATGTTTTGGGCGTTGATCAGACGGACCAGCATTTTCAAAAAACGTCCCTCGAGCAGGCCGACTTGCATCTGAGGATTGTCCATCTCCCGGTAGGTTTCTTCGCGAAGACGCGCATACAAATCGGTTTCAGGCTCGGTATGAACCTCCGCGAATTGTTCGACGCCGCTGTCAATGAAACGATCCATTACTTCTGGTCACTGGGCGTTCGCTCGCGGTTAAGGCGGCCTCATTCGCTAATTCAACCACGAATGGACACCAATACACACTAATGTCTCGGGTTTTCAGCGAACCGCATTCGTGTCGATTCGTGTGAATTCGTGGTTAGACCTTCCCCCTCATCGCCGAAGACAACATCAACCGCGAGATCCCGCTGAAGATCAAACTGATGCCGATGATTGTTCCGATGAACCACAACGCGCTGCTTGGCCATTGTGACCAGATCAGGATCGCGAGGACTAAGGTCACGACTGCGTCAAACAATATCCAACCGGCGTTGACCCTGCCGCGAACTTGGAAATAAAGAGCGGTCTCGAGCGCGGCTTCGATCAAGAGAAAGACTGCGAGCACGAGAGTGAGCGTCACCAGACCGGCGAGGGGATTCATCAGTATGAACACGCCGGCAGCGCTGTAAATCAGCGCCAGCAGGATTTGCCATAAAACGCCACCGACGCTGTGAGTATGAAACGCAAGGAACAAGTGCGATACCCCCGCAACCAAAATCACCCAAGCGACGATGATCACCACGCCGAGTCCCGATATTAACGGCAATGCGATTGCGAGAATGCCGCAAATCAACATCACGATTCCCCAAACCATCATGGAGCCTGTTCCACCGCCAGCCGCTGCTTTGGATTCATTCATAATTTACCCTTTCCGAATGCCGCCTTCTTTTCAGCCTTCAATCTTCATCCCTCATCCTTTCGAAACCGTCCAGCTTAGAAATCGCCTTTCGATCAACCGCGAATGTTCACTCATGAACACGAACTCGAAAACTTTTACAAAAAGGAACGAAGAGATAACGAAAAACATGTCCGCCGCCCCATAGCACGGTAGATGCGAGTTTTTCAGCGAACCACATTCGTGTCGATTCGTGTCCATTTGTGGTTAGGTTCTTCGCTTCGACCAGTTTATCTTCCCAAGGTCAATGGAACATCCTCCCGCAGTTCATACTTTCCCGACGCCGCACATTCCGCGCATTCCAGTGCGGTCGATCGCCGGCATTTTCGCGCTTGTTGTCCTGATCATTCTGGCATGGACCTCTTATTATACAGTGCAGGCCGAATCGGAGGGCGTCGTCCTTCGATTTGGCCGGTTTTTGAAAACGGTCGAGCCCGGTCTGCATTTCAAACTTCCCTTCGGCATCGACCAGGTCTCCGTCCTGCCGACCCGGCGCCAGTTAAAACTTGAGTTCGGCTTCTTCACTCCTGGTTTCACAAATGTTGAGCAGCCGCCCAGAGAAGGCGGAGATGAAAGCTCGATGGTCACGGGCGACCTGAACGCCGCGCTCGTCGAGTGGGTCGTGCAATATCGCATCGACGATCCCAAGCAGTACCTT
>DATINV010000162.1:0-3397 GCA_035473775.1 Chthoniobacterales bacterium | reverse complement strand
GCTTCCGCTGATTGCTTGTTTGTCGCGCCAGCCGTCGAACTTTACCTGGTCGCCCTTGAATTTTCGTTCGACCACCTCCGGCATTTCAACATGCTCGCCTTCGAGATCGACGTTCCCGTCGCTGGCGATCGGATGGTTGTCGATCGACAACAATACGTCGCCGGGGCGAAGGAGTTTCGCGCACGGTCCGGCTGCGACCACTGTTTCCACCAACACACCGCGGCCGTCGTCCTTCAACCCAAGATATCTGCGTTGGGCCGGGTTCTGTAATTTCGCGAAGGTGAGTCCGAGATCGACGTATCCATCATAGCGACCGTCTTGAATGTCCTTAAGGAAACGACTGATCACCGGCGTCGGGATCATGTAGGCGACACCCTGCGCGACGTCGCCGCTGTAACCTTGAAACGCGACGCCAATCACTTTCGCATTCTGCATCACTGGTCCGCCGCTGTTGCCCGGATTAATTTGGGCGCTAATTTGAACCGCGAGGTGCTGATCGATCGAGGAATGGGTATAAAGCTGGAAATCGATTCGCGAAACAATGCCGGTGGTGACCGACATGCGCTCGCCGCCAATTGGATAACCGTAAGCTGAGACGGTCGATTCGAGCTCGGGAATTCCGCCGAACTTCAGCGGCGTCATGTTTTTGAAAAAGTTAGGATCGACTGTGATCAATGCGAGGTCGCAATCGTGCGCGACGAATAAAACTTTGGCGGGATATTTGTTCGGATCGCCGTCGCGCTCGACAGTGAGATAGCGACTGTTGCTCACGACGTGGGCGTTGGTCATGATGCGATTGCCATCGATCACGAAACCGGCGCCGATGCCGCGGCCAATCATTCCAGCGTTCCAGGGTGCGCGATAATCAGGCGCAACTTCGGTGGCGGTAATGCGGACTAAACTTTTTTGGACCGGGCCATTCGGCTGCGGAGGCGCGATCGGCACCGGCACGGCGACAACATTTTGCGGCGGCGTTCCGGCTTTTGGTCCTAATGGTCCGGCCGGCCCGGGCGGTCGCGGCTGACCCGGCGAACTCTCCGGCGGAATTCCATTCTGGAGCGGTTGTTGTTGTTGAGGCGGAGGAGCTTGTTGCGGCGGCTGTTGGCCGAACAACGTCGCGCCTGCAAGCCCGAAAACGCAGATAAGAATGGAGAAACCCTTCATGCCGGAAATTTTCAAGATGAAACGAAGTGATTGAAAAGCAACCGCTCAAATTCCTGCGCGGTCGAGGAGCGATTTCAGTACCACTTCGGCTTCAAAGACTTCGCGCGCAATTCGTCGGGCAGCGCCTGAGTGTTTTTTATAGTCAGCGCGAATCATTTTCGCGGCTTCGCCAATCTCGTTTAAGGATCGGAACGCGAGCAGACCGGCGTCGCCTCCGTAATTTTTGGTGAAGCCAGTCTCCTGCGTGATCACCGGGCGCCCGGCCGCCAGATAACACGCGCTCCGGTCGCTAAACCAACCGGTGTTGAGTCGAACATACTGGTCTTTGGCTACCGTGAATTCGCCCTTCGACCCTTGGATGTAGTCACGGTAAAGCCAATAATCGACGCTCATTTGCAACGGTGAGACCAATCGCCAGCCGTTGTGTTCGAATTTTTTGCGAGTCCGCGCGTCGGATATGTTTGTCGCCAACTCGAATGTTTCCTTTGCTTTTTTCGGAGCGGCAACAAATCGCAAGAACTCGCGGGATTTGCTCCAGAGATATTTTTCGCCGCGCCAGGTGATGTCTTTCAGTCCGCTGGTCGACCAGTTGGCAATCGACGTGAAAACTGCGGTCCGCTTGGGCGAGCGGCTCGTTTTCCAAAGGTCGGTTACGATCGGTTGCCGGGTCGCATGCCACTTGAGCCCGTGCAGCGGCACCGGAAAACCTTTCGTGCCGACGTTTTCGCCGAAAGTAAACAAGGTGTGATGACGACCCAAATATTCGGCCGTCGATTTCACGCCGTTGTCGATCTTGATTTGCTCAACCCCGGGATCACTTTCGACGTAAATGATTCGATTAGATTTTAAAAGATCGTCGTTGAACTCCTGGGTGCCGCAAATATTCAGCACCGCATCAGCGTCGCGGTAAAGCTGGCGGATTTTTTTAAGAGACATGCCCGCAGTAGGATTTTCTTTCACATAGCGGGCGCAATACGACCAGCGGTTCTTGAAATCGAATTCGCGCGCGAGCCGTCCGAGAACTTTTGCCGCATAGTCGAATTCAACATTAACTTCGAATGTTTCCGGGTTGTAGGGAATCCGCGCCGAATCCTCGATGTAATAAACTTCGTGACCGAGCCGCTGAAGGCCGACGATGTAATGAATGTGCTGCCAGATCACGCCGGCGATCGGCATTCCGCCCATGAAACCCATGACCACGATGCGCTTGCGTTTCATCGCGAAGAGAACGGCACGCTCACTAGAATTTCTTAACCGGTACCGCCGGATTCCCTGCAACAATGGTGTTCGCCGACACGCTCTTGGTGACGACAGCGCCGGCGGCGACGACCGAGTTGTCGCCAATCGTTACGCCTTTCAAGATCACGGCGTTCATTCCAATCCAGACGTTGTCGCCGATTTTTACCGGCGCGGTTTTGAGTTTGGGACGCGGTGGCCGATTTTTGAAAAACGGCGCGAGCGCCTGGGAGTCGATCAGTCTTTGGGCAGGCTCTAGTGGATGAAAATCGGAGTCGGCAATGCCGACGCCCCAGGAAATCAAACAATGCGATCCGATCTCGATCAATTCCTCCGACATCACGATTGCGCCGTTCAGCAACGTAAAATCGCCAACGGTGCATCGCCCGTCTCTCTGAATGGCAAAGGAGCAGCCCGCGTAGACGGAAACGTGATCGCCGAAAACCACCGCGTGCGGCTTCTTGCAGAGCATCTTTTTGAAAACCTGCGCACTCTCGCAATAAAATCCGTCGCCGAAGTCGACGTTGGATGGGATTGGCTCCGGATACCAATCGTCCTGGACGCGCCGATCTTGGTTGACGTTGCTCACGTTGGAAATTTCCCGGAAGTGAACAATTTCGCGTAAACGCCGCCCCGCGCGAGCAATTCCGGTCCACGACCTTGTTCGACGATGCGTCCGCGTTCGATCACAACGATTCGATCGACATCGTGAATTGTGGCAAGTCGATGTGTCGCAATTAACGTTGTCCGGCCGCGCATCAATTCCTTGATCGTTTCCATAATCGCCGCCTCGGTCGAGGGATCGAGCGCCGATGTGGGTTCGTCGAGCAGCAGAATCGGCGCGTTTTTCAGGAATGCGCGCGCGATTCCGATGCGTTGGCGTTGGCCAACGCTTAATTGCTGTCCGCGTTCGCCGACTGTGCTGGCGTAACCGTTCGGCATTTGCCGAATGAATTCGTCAGCTTGGGCGCGTTTCGCCGCATCAATGATCTCTTGT
>DATINV010000161.1:0-3959 GCA_035473775.1 Chthoniobacterales bacterium | reverse complement strand
CATTATTCTCGACGCCGGCTCTGGGATTCGTGAGCTAGGTCTTGCCCTGGAGAAAGAATTCGGTTCCCGGCCGATCAATCTGAGCTTGCTGATTACGCACGCTCATTGGGACCATATTCAGGGTTTTCCGTTCTTTGTGCCCTCCTACAACGACAAAAATCAAATTCGTATTTTTGGATACAACGGAGCAGACAGCGGGCTGCAGGAAACCCTCAAAGGGCAAATGGCCACTCCGTTTTTTCCAGTCGAGCTTCACGATTTGCCAGGAAGACTTCACTTCGAGAGTCCCACATCGATGGACTTTAAGATCGGGAAGGTACGCGTTCACGCCCGGCGCCTGAATCATCCTGGTGTCTGTGTCGGCTACCGAATCGTGACCAGTAAAGGATCTATTGCTTATCTTCCTGATAACGAACCGTACGACGCTTTCAAATTGCATTCTTCCAAATCGCAGCTGTTGAATCCGGAACAGACTCGGAAACGCGCTCGCAAAGATCGAGTGGAACTTGTTAAATTTCTCCAAGGCTCCGACGTCCTAATCCTCGATTCGCAATACACCGACGAAGAATATCAGGCGCACGTCGGCTGGGGACACGGGTCGCTTTCCAGTGCGATCTCGCTGGCCTCGGACGCTGGCGTTCGCAAGCTCATTCTCTTTCACCACGATCCAACACACGACGACGCGACAGTCGACAAAATGGTCCAGACGGCGCGGAAATTGGCCGCCAAGACTAAGAAAGATCTCGAGGTGGAGGGCGCGCGCGAAGGCGCTGAAATGATCTTGGAATAGGTTCAGACGATCGGCTTTTGCCGGTCTTGCGTTCGAGCCAAATCCGTTTTACGTCTTGTCCCCCCCCGGCGTTCTTGCCTCGTAGTGTAATGGTAGCACCAGAGATTCTGGATCTCTTTGTCTAGGTTCGAG
The DNA here is from genome assembly GCA_035473775.1 of Chthoniobacterales bacterium. Lineage (GTDB taxonomy): Bacteria > Verrucomicrobiota > Verrucomicrobiia > Chthoniobacterales > UBA10450 > AV40. Next base: position 3,037 of record DATINV010000161.1, on the reverse strand, counting down.
TCCTAGCGAGGCAGCCAATTATTTGTTCGTGCTCTTCGCCGGATTAGTTGCGCCCTCGGAGCGTGACCGAGTCTTGCGATCAGAACTCGGAGCATTCATCACCACCCGAACCGGCAAATGCGGTCGCGACAATGTCTGATTACTGCGACGGAAGGGCAGTTCCAGATTGGGATTGAACGAGAGCTATATCGGAACTATTGATCCCACCATTCAGCGTGACGTCTTCGCGGAAGTTACTTAAAGTTACGAGCTTACCAGATTGCGATTGAGTTTGCGCGACATCGCTCGAATTAACTTTACCGTTTGCAGTTGTGTCCCCGAGCAGCACCGCCAGCGGGACTAACACCTCGACCGTGTTGTTTTGCGAATCGGACACGCTGTTTAGAGAGACGGTTAGGTACTGGGCATTGGCAACACCAGTAAGGTTGATACTGATCTGGTTGCCGTTGGCGCTGGTTCCGCCTTGAGGGACATCCCCGATTCCAGATGCAACCGAGGCGGAGCCGATCGTTACTGATTCAGCAAACGTGACGACCAAAGTAAAGTCACCCGAAGCGCCGCCGGGGCGGCATTCAATTCCAACGGGCCCGCTCAACGGCAGACCTATATCAAAAGCGCCGGCAGTTCCGTGCGTCTTTCTCGAGGCGGCGGTAATGGGTCCCTCCAAGCCACTGAGCTGGCCGACATAACCGATTTCATCGCTATAGTTTGCGCTCGCGATTGACGCCGAGCTGGCTGCGTCAAATTCGCCTATTGCGCTGGCGTAGACCGCGTAACTTGCGCTCTGTGCCGGCCCGCCCCCCGAATCGATAGATTGAGAAAGAACCGAATAGTCCGCGCTCGACGAACCTGCTGTTGCCTGAATGACAGTCGGGGCGGCGGTCTGGTTTGGCCTAGAGCGTAAATGTCCTGATCGAGAGTCCTTGCTTGAAACTAGCAGAGGCCACGCGACCGCCGCGGCAATCGCCAGGACGTGAACGATTCGCTTCATTGTCTCACCTCGTCTGGCGGATTTTGCTTGAGCGTTTTCTCCATCCGATCAACCCGTTTTTCGAGCGCCTCAATTTCCTTGGCTTTCGCCGCAAGCTCCGCATTTTGTTCCTGCACGATCTCGTTCAAGCCTTGAATCGCGGCGAAGGCTACACCATCGGCATCGACGGTTGTAATGTGTTTGTCGTCCGGGCCGACTTGGAATGCAGCGTAGAACTCCTGCGCCATCGGTCCGATGTGTTGCATGCCGGAAGGATCCCGCTTGAAGTTCCAGGTTTGGATCGGAAGACTAGTCAGTCGCGAAAGAATTTCCCTTGTGTTGACGGACCGAAATTTCTCCTTTGCATTCCGATCGCTAGTTGTAGTAAACGAACTCGCATAGACATTCCCTGAAAAAGTCGCGTCATTGGCCCCAGTCACGTCGGAATCAATGTTCAACTGATTGCCCCCAGACGGACTAAAATCCGTCGTAAGAATAACCCCGGAACCATGTCCCGCGGTTTTGAGCTTGATGCCACCAGGCCCATGGATCACAAGTCGATCAGTGTTCGGAGAAATGTCCGAGAAAACAACTGCGTCAGTAGAAGTGTTGCCGGCACTGCCTGCTCCGAACGCGTAAACGACCGATGCGATCGGCTGGTCAGGCGAAAGCAATTGAAAGCCGTGGGTGCCGTCGTTGAACCAAACGCGCAAGCGCATATCGGCACCGGAATAATAAACGATCGTGTTGGGGACCGCCGTCATGTTTGGCATAGACGTGTCACCGAGTAATACAGAATAAAGTCCGTTACTTACGCCGATTGAAACCGCGTTGGTCGGTTGGCTGCCGTTTGTGCTCGTGCCATCATTGCTCCAATAAGTGAAGTTAAGATTGGACGGCGGTGGGGTGACCGTTACCGTAGCCGCCGTGTAATTAGAGCCTCCGTTAGATACCGTGATGCCGGTCACGTGGCCAAACTTAACTATTGCGGTCGCCGACGCGCCTGAACCGTCGCCGGTAATACTCACCCCTGGCGCCGACGTGTAACCATTGCCGGGGACATTCACAGCGATGTCCTGGATCGCTCCGGCACTAATATTTGCGACAGATGCCTGGGCGGTGGACGACGAATTAGTCCCGTTAAAGAGCGCGAATTTGAACTGCCCAGTGCCATTGAAGTTAACCCCGCTGACGACGACGCGCCCCTGATAGTTGAGTGTTTGCGGGACTTGCGCATGCAGAGTTGAACAGAGCAAGCCGAGCACGGCACCGACGCCTAGATAAGATAATTGCTTCATAATAGTCTCCTCCCGGAGGATTTTATCGGTGGAAGAAGATTATTCAGCTGCCGGGCTAAAACACCGCTCGCCATCTGCAAAACCTAATAGTCCGCAAACATCGATAAGGTAGCGTACGATAAGCATTTGCTCGGCGTAAAGGGATATCCGAGTCAGACGGGGCCCTACGATTCCCCGTTCACACAACTGATGAGCAACGTCGCTTTCACTTCCGACAAGGGGGATGATAAGGTTCGAGTCCTACCGAGGCAGTCAACCACTCCGACGGATTATCGAACTCGTCGAAATCTGCGGGCGGCCGCGAAAGCGACACCGCCTATTGCGAAAAGAGCCAAACTGGTCGGCTCCGGAACGGCCTGGATGGAAACGGAATCGATAAACGCGGTGTTGTCTGCACCATTACTCTGGCTGGTCTCGAAAGTGAGGGTGTGATCTCCAGCGGTCGTCGTAAAAGTGAAGATGACTTGAGTGAACGGTTCAGAACTGGTGGAGCTGTCGGTGCCGATGACAGTCGAATCCAGGCGAACGTCGTAGGGCAGGTCCCCAAAAGAACCGAGGCCGTTTGGCGGGCGACCTGCGACCAGATAGGCTAATTGATATGTTCCCGCCAAAGTGAACGATATTGTTTGGGAGAATACTCCTGGCGTTTGTCCCGAGAATGCGCTTTGGAGGAAGCCGTACTGACTTCCATCTGGCGCGGTAGGGCCGTTAAACCCGCCGCCAGGGGCATTAATAATGCCGGCGTGTCCGGTGAAACTCCACGGCGCAC
>DATINV010000160.1:0-4910 GCA_035473775.1 Chthoniobacterales bacterium | reverse complement strand
TTCGAAATAAAGTAAACGGGGCCTTCTACCGCCTACGGCGTAAATCGGTTCGGCCTCTTTTGCGGAGCCTTTTTTTGGCGTCGTGCCGTTACCTTCGCCCTGATTTGGCACAGTCCTTCGCAAATTCTGTGGCCCAAACTGGACAATTAGGTCGCGAACTAACACTGACTGCACGTCAGTACGCAAAAACTGCGACGACTACTATTTTGCAGTGCGATTTCCCCCGTGGTTGGGGCCGCCACCACCACCGAGGCCGTTGCCACTGACTCCGCCCAGCCCGGCGCCGATACCTGGCTGCGCGAGCATCCCGCTCTCCATCCGCATCAGATTCGTCGCTCCATGGGTTTGTCGGAGTCCAATGCCATCTCCCACCGAGTGCATCGACATCAGGCTTGGATTGTTCGCGATCTGGATTTTTGCCGGGTGGCCCTGACCACTATGACTGGTTCGGCTCAAGTCGCCTAAATTCTGGCGGTGCGCTTGAGCCACTGAGTTATGTACACCCGCGTTACCAAGATTCTTGCCGAGGAAATGGCGAACACTGGGCGCATGGCTTGAGATGGCTGTCCGCCCAGAGATTGTCGGTTTCCGCGAATGCCGGGTAACAGTTTTCATGCTCGAATGTGTGGAACTGGTTTGTTCTCCGCCGGTCGAATTTTCGGCACTTGAACTCTCCGTCCGCGAAGGACGTGACGACGATGAACTGTCCGAACTCACTGAACTCGAGTTATTGTTGTTGTTGGTTGACGCTGTATTCGCCAGGCCGGTGTTGTTGTTTGGCAACGAGGCAAGAGCTTGGTCTGGACGAAATTGAGACGGCATTGAAAATGCCGAGCCCTGATTCGAAGAACCGGCCTTTTCTTCGACCAAGCTCATTTCCGGACGGTTCAATTGCACACCGGCGACAAGCCGTGACGGTTCAAGGCTGAAATCGTGCGATTTCATTAACCCGAATTCCGGTTTTAGATCGGACTCGTCAGCCGGCAGATGTACGCTTCGCCGCGAATATTCGAAGGTATCGCGAATAAAAACCGTGCAGAAAAAGGCGATCAAAACAGAGACGGCTACAAAGTTAATGTTGGTCCAACCGGACGGGCTGATGCGGTGTTTACGACGTTCGGAAGAAGCATCACTCCGAATGGGAGAAGTGCTTCCAACATCGCAATCAGCACTCCTTTGATGCTTGAGGTCTTCGGGTCGCAGCAAAATCTCTGAAATATCGACGTCGATTCTCAGAGAAACCGGATTTGGCTTGTGGGGCTTCATCCAAGCTATTCGCAGCATGAAGCGTTCCGCTGATCATGGCCGTTTCGGAAGTTATCGGGCGATTTTCCGAGAAATTTTCCGGACTCAGGTTGGCTGGAAGATTGGGAATCTGTCTTACAAAATCGCAATGGCCGAATCGTCTAAACGGTTTGTCGACAGCGTTTTTCGCGATCGGCGTTTTAAAGAAACAAAAATACACGCCCGGCCACCCAATCCTATGCGATCTCAAATGGATGCCGGGTCAGCACAAGTCAAGGGGCCATTCCGGAGAAAAAAGCTCGAAAAGAGCGGGCGATGGCAGAATCCTCTGCGCGTTATGCGGGCGTGTAATCAAAGAGGCCAGCGACGAACATCCGGCCATCTACAGCATCTGCGCGACCTGCAAAAAACTCCCCCGGAATCCCGGGTCAATCGCTTCACTGAACTAGCTCAACCAAAATGGCCTTTTGCACATGCAACCGATTCTCGGCTTGATCAAAAATCGTCTGCGCATGGTTCTCAAAAGTTTTCTCATCGATTTCCTGACCGCGGTGCGCCGGTAGACAGTGCATCACCAGCGCTTCCGGCTTGGCCAGTTTGACAACTGATTCATTGATCCAATACGGACCGAGTTCGGCTTCCCGTCGCGCTTCCTCCGCTTCCTTCCCCATCGAGACCCAGATGTCAGTGTAAAGCACGTCCGCTCCCTTCGCCGCCGTTGCCACATCATCCGTGACAGTCACTCGGCCGCCCGCGTGCTCGAGCAATTTCTTCTTGGGCAGATATTTTTTGGGCGAAGCAATTCGTAATTCGAAATCCATTTTACCTGCCGCGAACAACCACGACCGAGCAGTGTTTGAAATGCCGTCGCCAATATATGCGACCACCGTGTCCTTAATTTTCCCTCGCTTTTCGATAATCGTGAAAATGTCGCCCAGAATTTGGCACGGATGCTCATCATCGGTCAGAGCGTTGATCGTCGGGACGCCGGAAAATTCCGCGAATTCCTCGATATCGCTTTGCGCGTAAGTGCGAATCACTGCGCCATGGATCATCCGCGCCAGCACGCGGGCCGTGTCCTTGATCAATTCGCCGCGGCCAAGCTGCGCGTCAGCCGCGTTCAAATAGATCGTGTCGCCGCCCAGTTCGCGGATTCCCACGTCGAACGAAACCCGGGTGCGGGTTGATGGCTTCGAAAAAATCAGCGCCCAGGTTTGTCCAGCCAGCGGTTGCGCGGAAATCTTCCCGCGATTTGTTTTGAGCTCGGCGGTGCGCTCCAAAATCCGTTCGATCTCGTTCCGCGAAAGCTGCTCGATGCTCAGTAAATGTTTCAAATTCTTCCTTTTACTTTTCTTCCTTCTTCGCGAGATCGACAACCATGGCCTCGATCGCGCGCAACCCTTCTTCTCCTTCACCCTTCCGTAAATTCAACGCCGGCAGTAAACGGATCACCGATGCACCGGCCGGAACAGTGAGCACATTTCGTTGGTGCAGTTCCTTCACCATTTCAACCGCTTTGAAATCTGGCTGAAACTCGATTCCGATCATGAAACCGAAGCCGCGCACGACTTTCAGCACTCGCGGGAATCGTTTCTGAAGCCGCTGGAGTTCACCCAACAGGAATTCACCGGTCGCGCGCGCGTTGCCGGCGAGATTCTCTCGCTCGATCACATCGAAAATCCTCAAGGCGACGGCGCAGGCGAGCGGCGTTCCGCCAAACGTGCTCGCGTGGGTTCCAGCTGAAAGAACATCGGCAAGCTTCTCCCGCACCCAGAATGCGCCGATCGGAAATCCGCCGCCCAATGATTTCGCCATCGACACCGCATCCGGAAGGAGATCGACATTATTGTTCTCCAAAATCCGCTGCCAGCTCTGGAATTTCCCGGTCCGGAAATGGCCGGCCTGAACTTCGTCGAACAACAGGAGCAAGTTCTGCTCGTCGCAAAGCCGCCGGAGTCCGATCAAGTATTCCGGTGTTGCCAGGGTCACTCCGCTTTCGCCTTGAACTGGCTCGATCAAAATTGCGGCGGTTTTTGGCGTGATTGCGCGCCCCATTTCTTCCAAATCGTTAAACGGGACCTGACCGAATCCCGCAACCAGAGGTTCAAATCCTTTCTTCACCTTTTCCTGCCCGGTCGCGGCAATTCCGGCGAGCGTTCGCCCGTGAAACGAATCGGTGGTGGTGATGATTTCATAGCGGCCGGCGTCGTGACCGAATTTTCGCGCCAGCTTGAAGAGACCCTCATTGGCTTCAGCCCCGCTGTTACAGAAAAACACCCGCCCTGGGGCAATATGATCGACGACGCGCTTAGCCAGCCGTCCTTGGGACTCATTATAATAGAGGTTCGAAACGTGAATCAGTCGCTGCGACTGCTCGGTCAGCGCTTTCGTGATCTCGGGATGAGCGTGGCCTAGCGAGCAGACTGCAATTCCGCCGGCCAAATCGAGATAACGTTTCCCATCGATATCCCAAACCTGACTCCCCTCACCGCGCTCGAGGACTAATTCGAAGCGCGCGTATGATGGGACGACATACTTGTCGAACAGTTCGCGGACGCGTTTCGTCTCGTTTTGGACGATTGCCGAAGACGGAGGTGGAAGAACTTCTTTCACAATACAACCTCAGTTCCAACGCCCGCGTCCGTGAAAATCTCCAATAATACCGAATGCGGAATCCGCCCATCGACGAATTGAACCTTTTCGATGCCGCTCTCGATCGCCGACACAGCGCTGTCCACTTTTGGAATCATCCCCTCACCAATCACGCCTTTTTGCCGCCACTTTGGAACTTCGCTCACGGCCAAATGACTCAATAGACTCGAGCTTTTCTTCGGATCGCGCAGCAATCCAGGCACGTCGCTCATGAAAACCAGGCGGCGCGCTTTCAACGCAATCGCCGTCTTGGCTGCCGCGATATCGGCGTTGCAGTTGTAAATTTTGCCGTCATCCCCGAGCGCAGTTGGGCTGATTACCGGCGTCACGCTGCGGCGAATACATTCCCGCAGCGGTTCCACATTCACCTCCGAAACTTCGCCAACAAATCCAAGATCGACTTCCATGCCGTTTTCGTCCGTCGTTGAAAATTGGCGGCACCGAAAAATTTCCGGACCGGCAAATCCGCGCGCTTTACCACCGAATTCCTGAACCGCATTCACAATCTCGGGATTGATTTCACGCGACAGGACTTGGTCGACGATTTCTGCACTGGCGGAATCCGTAACGCGATACCCATGAACAAACTGAGATTTCCTGCCCGACTCTTCGAGAGCGCGAGTGATCGCTTTGCCGCCGCCGTGCACCACGACCGGATTGATTCCTACGGCCTCAAGAAAGACGATGTCGCGGGCGACGCGATGGCGTTCTTCCGGGTCGGGCGAATCCATGAAGCTGCCGCCATATTTGACGACGAAGATCTGACTCCGGAAACGCTGGATGTAGGGCAACGCCTCAATCAGCGTCGCCGCTTTCGAAATGATTTTTTTCATCAGCCGCCGAGTGTGACCGGGTCGGTAATGTCGCCTTTGTTCAGCGCGACGTAATCCTCCGTCAGATCGGCGGCATAGATCATGAACTCGCCGCGACCGCGGTGGAGATCGACATGCAAATCGAATTCAGGTTCGGAAGTAATCCTGGCCAATGCTTTCAAGGCGACATTTGTCGGACGC
>DATINV010000159.1:0-22544 GCA_035473775.1 Chthoniobacterales bacterium | reverse complement strand
AATCTTGTATGAGTTCCATCGAAGCCTGCATCGCGCTGAACATGCTTCCGACCATGGGGCCGGTTCGGCTGCGCAGATTGCTCCAGGTTTTTCAGACGCCCGAGCAGATTCTTGCCGCCAAGCGCGATCAACTTCGAAGGGTCGAAGGAATCGGCCGCGAGGTGGTCGATCAAATCTCGAGTTGGGAATCGATCGTCGATCTTCCCGCCGAACTTGAGCGAATCAAAGATTTTGGCGCGACGGTGATCACTCAAACTTCGCCGCAATACCCAAAGCCTCTCCGCGAAATTCACGCGCCGCCCATCGTCCTTTATGTTTGGGGTGAAATTCAGGAACGCGATCATCACGCGATCGGCATTATCGGCGCGCGGCGCACGACCCATTACGGCAGTGAATCGGCCAAGAAGCTCGCTTATCAACTTGCCTACGCCGGACTCACTGTAATCAGCGGTCTGGCTCGCGGGATCGACACTTCCGCCCATCAAGGCGCACTCGCGGCGAAGGGTCGCACGATCGCGGTGATTGGCTCGGGATTAGCGAAGCTTTATCCGCCGGAGAACCAGGCGCTGGCGGAAAAAATTCGCAACGGAAACGGCGCAATCGTGTCTGAGTTCTCGATGGAAATCGAACCGGACCGGCAAACGTTTCCAATGAGAAACCGGATTATTTCGGGTTGGAGCCATGGAATTCTGGTGGTCGAAGCGGGTGTGAACAGCGGGGCCTTAATCACCGCTTCGCAGGCGCTCGAACAAGGGCGCTCGGTCTACGCGGTGCCTGGCCATATTAACGCGCCGAGTGCGATCGGATCGAACCGCCTCATCCAACAAGGCGCCAAGCTGGTAATGGACGCGAACGATATTCTGGATGATCTGCAAATCCTTGTGCCGGAAGCGAAACCGGCCCCAGGCGCAGCGGTCCGACCGCTCCCGGAATTGAGTCCGGACGAGCGTCGCGTCTACGATGCGATTGAGGCCAGCGAAACACCCATCGACCAGATCGCCACCCAATGCGATTTGCCAAGTTCGACAGTCTCTTCTATTCTCCTCGCCCTTGAGCTGAAGCGGCTGGTGAAGCAGTTGCCCGGGAAATATTTCGTGAAACTCGCCTAGCCTCGCCCGCGATCTGCTCACCCCCCGATTGCAAGGCGTTGATTTTCAAATGTCTAAATCTCTCATCATCGCGGAAAAACCGAGCGTAGCGAACGACATCGCCCGCGCTCTCGGCGGTTTCCACAAAGAGGCCGATCACTTCGAAAGCGACAAATATGTAATCTCGTCTGCGATCGGACACTTGGTCGAATTGGCGTTGCCGACCGAGCTGGATGTGAAGCGCGGGAAATGGAGTTTCGCCAACCTGCCGATCATACCCGAAGAATTTGAGCTCAGGCCGATTGAGAAGACGAAGGCGCGTTTCAACATGCTGAAAAGGTTGATGAAACGCGATGATATCGATCTCCTGATCAACGCCTGTGACGCCGGCCGTGAAGGCGAATTGATTTTCCGCTATTTGGTCAGACTCGGTGGCGTGAAAAAGCCGGTCCAGCGGCTTTGGCTGCAATCGATGACGCCGGATTCTATTCGTGACGCGTTCAATCATCTCCGCACTGACGAAGAAATGATTCCGTTGGCCAAGGCAGCAGTCTGCCGATCGGAGAGTGACTGGCTGGTGGGGATTAATGGAACGCGCGCGATGACTGCGTTCAATAATCGGACCGGTGGTTTTCAGCTGACGCCGGTTGGCCGGGTCCAAACGCCGACCTTGGCGATCCTGGCGGAGCGGGAGGACAAGATTCATCAGTTCAAAGCGCGCTCTTACTATGAGGTGTTCGGCGATTTCGAAGTCAAAGCGGGCGCCTATCGCGGCCGATGGTTACGGGAAGATTTTGCCAAGGAAGGCGACGAGGACGCTCGCGCCGAGCGAATCTGGGACCAGGCAGAAGCGGATGAGATCAAGAAGCGTTGTTTGGGCAAAACCGGCGTCGCCACCGAAGAGAAAAAGCCGACCACCCAGGCGCCTCCGTTGCTTTATGACCTAACCAGTTTGCAACGCGACGCGAACAGCCGCGGCTTCAGCGCGAAGCGGACCTTGCAGATTACCCAGCAACTTTACGAGCGCTTCAAGGTTGTCACCTATCCGCGAACCGATTCGCGTTATTTGCCGGAGGACTACATCCCGACGGTCAAGGCAACCTTAAGTAAGATCGAAAATCCGCATGCCCGGACCGTTCTCGATCAACATTGGGTCAAGAATTCGAAACGGATCTTCAACAACGCGAAGATTTCCGATCACTTCGCGATTATTCCGACGGGCACGGTGCCGCACGGTCTCGATGAAGTGCAGCAGAAAATCTACGATATGATTGTGCGGCGCTTTATTAGCGGCTTTTTCCCGGCGGCTCAGTTTGAAGTGACGACGCGAATCACCCGGGTTGATAAAGACGCTTTCAAAACCGACGGCAAAATTATCAAGGATCCGGGCTGGCTCGCAGTTTACGGCAAAGAAGCGGCGGATGAGCAGGGGGAAGCATCCCTGGTCGCGATCACGCCGAACGAGGCGGCCAAGGTTCTCGACATTGAAGTTACCAACAACGAAACCAAGCCGCCGGCGCGATTTTCTGAAGCGACTTTGCTTTCGGCGATGGAAGGCGCGGGCAAACTCATAGAAGACGAGGAGCTCCGTGAAGCGATGCGCGAGAAAGGTCTTGGCACGCCGGCGACGCGATCGGCAATCATCGAAGGTTTGATTCAGCAGGGTTACGTCCATCGCCAGGGTCGCGACCTGATTGCGACCGCGAAAGGTCTCGCCTTGATCACGCTTTTGCGTGGCATCGGTGCGGACGAGCTCACCTCGCCCGAAATGACCGGTGAATGGGAATCGAAGCTCAAGCGCATGGAAAAAGGCGCCATGAAACGCAACGATTTCATGTCGCATATTCGACAGTTCACCCGAGAGGTCGTGGAGCGGGCTAAAAATTTCGAAGGCGACAGCGTCAGCGGAAATTTCGAACCGCTGGAGGTCAAATGTCCAAAATGCGGCGGCGGTCCATTCGACGAAACGTATCGCACGTATCAATGCCGGTCGTGCGAGTTGATCATCTGGAAGACCATGGCGGGGAGATTGTTCGAACGCGCAGAATTGGTGCAACTCCTGACCGAGGGGCGCGTCGGACCGCTCGAAGGATTTCGTAGCAAGATCGGCCGCAAGTTCAACGCCATCGTGAAACTCGGCGAAGAATTCAAACCGGCGTTCGACTTCGGTGAGAACGGTCACGATCAGCCGGTCGAGATCGACGCCTCGAAACACGAATCACTGGGACTCTGTCCAATTTGCCAAAAGGGCCAGGTTTACGTGCTCGATCGCGCTTACGCGTGTGAGAATGCGGTCTCGAAGGAGAAGACCTGCACCTTTCGCATCAGCAAAACGATCTTGCATCGCGAAATTCCTCAGGAACAGGTGCAGAAACTGATCAACACCGGCAAAACCGATCTGTTGCCGAAGTTTGTTTCGAAGAAAGGCAGGCCTTTTTCGGCCCACCTTAAATTGGAAAATGGCAAAGTCGGCTTCGAATTTGCGGCCCGAAAGCCAAAAAAAACGGCACCACATAAAGCCGTCGCCGCTTAGGCTCGGTTTTCGCAGAGTTCACAGTTTCCCGCCCTAAGGTTCGCGCCCGGCGAGCCCCAAACAACAATTCCAAGCGTTAAAGATCGTTGACGCCACAACGCGTAGTATGCTAATTGGTGGTTAACACTATATGCGTTGCCCCAAGTGCGGCTCGCGTGATGATAAGGTTATCGACTCCAGACAGTCTCGCGATAGCTCGAGTATTCGTCGCCGCCGTGAATGCCTCAAATGCGGATATCGATTTACGACTTACGAGGAAATCGAGCGCTCGGATCTGCGGGTGGTCAAACGAGATCGCACTCATGAACCGTTTGATCGACGCAAGCTTGCCGGCAGCATCGCCAAGGCGTTCGAAAAGCGTTCGACCAGTTTGTTGACCCTCGAACAACTCGTCGATGACATCGTTCACGATCTCGAAACCAGTGGCCGGGAAGTTCAATCGACCGCGATCGGCGCCAAGGTCCTGGAAAAATTGCGCGGGATCGATGAGGTCGCCTACTTGCGTTACGCATCGGTCCATCGGCGGTTCGACGACGTCGATCAGTTCGTTGATGCCATTCAAGCCCTGGGCCGGCAGCCGAAACCGGATTCAAAACAGCGGGAATTATTCCCGCCCGATCAAGTTGTAGATCATGGTTGCGTTTAAGGAAGAATTTCCATATCTCCGCTGCGAATCGGGGCAGCTCTTCGAGTTCGATCGCGATTGGCTGCATGCCGCGATCAATCGCGCCGCGGATAAGGCCGGGTATCCGAGCTGGTGGCTGACCGATCACGTGACCGAAAGCATCGCATTCTACCTTCGTTTGCGGAATGACGAGAGCGTGGTCGCGTTCAATCAACTTCGAGAAACGGTGCGGTACGTTTTGAAGGCGATTGGCTACAAGGAAATCATCCCCTATTTCACACCCGCGCCGCCGCCGATTTCGATTTCGCTGATTGATATCGCCCACGCGGCCGGGAGCGGTTACGAGCTCGCGTTTTTTGATCTTCTGGAAAAACGGCTGAATTCCCTCATCGAAACCGGGGTCGACAATCTGCAACTCTGTTCGCTCCAACCGTGCGTAAAACATTTGCGTTCCACCAGGGTTTGGACGCGGGCATGCGATTCTTTACGGGAAGAGATTGTTTGCTTCATTCGAGAACGGCTAACCTCGACCACCAGCGAACGGTTGAAATGCACGCTGAAGTAAGTGACGTGTGACCTGTGACATCTGATTAAATGACGATTTTTGAAAAAATCATCGCTCGCGAGATTCCGGCAAAAATTATTTGGGAAGATAAGGACGCCATTGCGTTTGAAGATGTGAATCCGCAGGCGCCGGTCCACGTATTGATCGTGCCAAAAAAAGTTATTCCGCGATTGAATGCAGCGACGGAAGCCGATCGCGCGCTGCTTGGAAAATTGATGGGGGTTGCCGGCGAACTGGCAACGAAGCTTGGAATCGACAAGAGCGGTTATCGCGTCGTGATTAACAGCGGACCGGATGCCGGCGAAAGCGTACCGCATTTGCACGTTCATTTGTTAGGCAAACGCGCCTTGGCCTGGCCACCGGGGTAGTTGTAGCACCCACGCGTCTCCGGTGTAGCGGGGCTTGATCTCAAACACCGAACTCAGTAGACAGGCGCTTGAGACCAAGCGCCTCTACACTTATGACACTGCCTCCGGTCCGGCCAATCACTCTGGACGAAATCAAAGACGCGCGTCAGCGCATCGCGAAAACGATTTCGCGCACCCCGCTCATTCGTTTGGACCTCGGTCCTAACTTTCCCGACATCCGGTTGAAGTTGGAAAATCTTCAGCCGATCAACGCTTACAAATTGCGCGGCGCGGCGAACGCAGTTGCCATGTTGCCGGATTCGGAGCGCAAACGCGGCGTCTGGACGGTCAGCGCCGGTAACGCGGGGCAGGGAGTTGCCTACGCCGCGCGACAGGCGGGTGTTCCATGCACCGTTGTCGCAATTGAAACTGCCCCGAAGGCAAAACTTGAGCGAATGCGCGCTCTTGGCGCGAAACTGGTTCCCGTTTCATATGAGGTTGCGTGGAAAACCTGCGACAACCGTGCTTATCCGGGCGTTGAGGGAACATTCGTCCATCCGTTCGACGACGATAATTTCATCGCCGGTCACGGAACGATGGCGCTGGAGATCTTGGAGGACGCCCCCGACACTAGCGCAATTATCACGGCAATCGGCGGCGGCGGTTTAATCACGGGAGTGGCGAGCGGCGCCAAGGCGTTGAAACCTGACGTCAAAGTGTTCGGCGCGGAACCGGAAACTGCCGCGCCGGCGGCATTGTCCTTCGAGAAAGGTTCACCGCAGGTTTTCAAGGATTGGAAAGCGTCCTTCGTCGACGGCGCCGGTGGTCAAAGCATGTTCCCGAGAATGTGGGAGCGCATGAAACCCGTGGTCGACGGCTACATCGTCGTGACGCTGGATGAGACGAAGAAAGCGATGCGGTTGATGGCCGAAAAAGCGCGCGTCATTTCCGAAGGCGCGGGAGCGTTATCGCTAGCTGCAGCGTTGGCCGGCAAAGCCGGCCAAGGCCCGATCGTGGCCGTCGTTTCAGGCGGCAACATTGATCTCTCAAAATTCTCCGAACTGATCGCGTGATCAACTCAATGGCCGTGCCACATTTGGCGGCAGCCGGCGACGTTGCAAGTGAGCAGAACAACCAGAACGCCAAACAAGATCAGCGTTCGCAACGTGGTTTTCGAACGAAAATAAAAGAATCCGTGAACGACGTAAACGAGCCAGGTACCGATCAGTACGCCCCAACCCCCATCGTTCGCGAGATGTCGATTGAAAACGGCAACAAGGCCGAGTGGAAACATGTAGGCCAAGGGCCATGAACCCAATCCGAGCGCGAACAAAGCGCCAAGTGCCGCCGCGACGTAGGCGATGATCTTAAAGAGTAGCCGAACGTGATCGACTTTCCGACCGATGCCGGAGTCGGTCATTTAGTCTGTGACAGTGATTGGCGTCCCGACCGGGGCGTTATCGTAAAACTTCTCCGCCATTCCCTGAGGCACGCGAATGCAACCATGCGATGCTGCAAACGGTGGACAGTAACCCTGGTGCATGGCGTAACCGCCGTTGAAATGCATGCAGTAGGGCATTTTCGCCGGGTCGAAATGGCCGCCTTTCGGGCACCGGTCCTTCCGGACATCGATATTGGATACCAACACGTTGCCGTCCCGATCGACGTAATCCCCGAACTCGCTTGAGAAATGGTTCTTGTCCTTTGAGACCACGGAATAATGACCTGACGGCGTGGAAAATCCTTTCTTGCCAGTCGAAACGGTGGATTCGCCGACCAACCGTTTCCCTTTGTAAAAGTATGCTTTTTGTTCGGTCATGTGGACGACGATGCGCGGGTCGCCCTTCGATCCGGAGTCATCCCACCAGCCGGGCATCGGCGTTGGGGTCGGCATGATGGCGGCCAGTGGGTTTTGCACTGATTGCGGCAGCTCTTCGCAACTGCAAAACAAAACGGCCACGGCTCCCGCGAACGCTAACTGAGTCAACCCTTTATATTTCATACAGCGGCGAATATTAACGCGCAGTTGGTTAGGTCGCGCAATGGTAAACATCTTTTTTGGTAGGCTCGGACCTGGTTGACGGTGTGCATCTACGGAATACGCTCATTTCATGGCCACTCTTACTAAAAACGCGCCGCCTCCCCAAGAACGCGCCAAGTCCTTGGTTCAGCCGCCTATTAATCTGGAAAATTGGATCGAAAAGAACCGCGATTTATTCAAGCCACCAGTCAGCAACCGTTACCTTTACGACGGGCGGGACTTTTTCGTGATGGTCATTAAAGGCCCAAATGCCCGGAACGATTTCCATAAAGTCGATTCCGAGGAATATTTTTATCAGGTTAAGGGTGACATCAAGGTTCGCATCCGCGAGGGCGACAAAATTGTCGATCATCTGGTGCGTGAAGGGGAAACGTTTTTCATTCCGCCAAATGTTCCACACGCGCCGGTCCGGCCGCCCGACACCATCGGGGTCGTTGTAGAGCGGCGCCGCCCGCCCGGTGAACACGAGCACGTCATTTTTTACTGCGACAATTGCGGCGCTGTAGTCGAAGACATTGATTTCGACTGCGCGGACATCGTTGAACACTTTAGCGACGCGATGAAAGATTTTTGGGCGGATGATTCACGTCGGACCTGCAAAAAGTGCGGTCATAAAGTTCCGCAACCGGAGCCGGTGCGGCCGTTCGAAGAACGGCAGTGACGAGTGACGAGTGACCAGTGACGAGGTAAGGTCGCGCGTGTTTGTTTTTCTTGTCACTCGTCACATGTCACTTATCACTTTTGCGGGATGAAGATCGACATTCACACCCATATTTTGCCGCGGGAATGGCCGGACTTGGACAAAAAGTTCGGATACTCCGGCTTCGTGCGCTTGGAGCACTGCGACGAGTGCAGTGCGCGAATGATGATTGGCGATCGCTTCTTTCGACAGATTACCGACAACGTTTGGAATCCAGAGCGTCGGATCGAAGAAATGGAACGCACCGGCGTTACCATGCAGGCGCTTTCGACCGTGCCGGTAATGTTTAGCTACTGGGCGAAACCGCGCGACACACTAGAGCTTTGTCGCATCCTGAACGATCACATCGCAGAAGTTTGCCGTGCGAATCCAAAGCGCTTTGCCGGCTTGGGCGCAATTCCCTTGCAGGACGTCGATTTGGCCGCCCAGGAACTGACGCGTTGTGTTCGCGAGCTTGGACTGCGTGGCGTTGAAATAGGGACTCACGTCGATCCAAACGATCATTGTCACGGTCCCGATTGCCGCAACCTCGATCATCCGTCGCTCGATGTGGTTTGGAAAACCGCGCAGGATCTTAACGCCGCAATCTTCGTTCATCCCTGGGACATGATGGGCAAGGATCGCATGCCCAAATACTGGCTGCCCTGGCTCGTTGGAATGCCGGCCGAAACTTCGCTCGCGATTTGCTCGATGATGTTTGGCGGCGTGTTCGAGCGCTTTCCCAAATTGCGCGTTGCCTATTCACACGGTGGCGGCGCGTTTCCTGGAACCATCGGCCGGATCGAACACGGATTTCATGTGAGACCGGATTTGGTTGCGATCGATAATAAAACCGAGCCACGAAAATATTTGGCGAAAGGCAATACTCCGGCGCGGTTTTATGTCGATTCACTCGTTCATGACGCCGATGCAGTTAAGCTGTTAATCAAGCTTTTGGGCGCGGAACGGGTCGCACTCGGTTCCGATTATCCATTCCCGCTCGGGGAAGCGGAGCCGGGCAAACTTATTGAAACGATTGCCGAGCTCTCCTCGAAGGAAAAATCGCAGCTGCTTTCGGAGACCGCCCGCGAATTTCTGGGGCTGTTGTAGCGGTGCTTGTTCTCAAGCACCGAACTAATAAATAGGCGCTTGAGACAAGCGCCTCTACAACACTGGTCACATGTCACTCGTCACTGTTTTACATCTGATGTCTAATGGCCCAGAGATCGGGAAAGATGGGTCTGAAGAGTGATTCTTTCAGAAACGGAACGCCCGGCGAACCGCCCGTCCCTTTTTTCGCGCCGATGGTGCGCTCGACAAGTTTAATGTGTCGATATCGCCATTCCTGCAGGCCTTCGTCGAAATCGGTCATCAGCTCGAACAAGATCGAAACTTCGGGCGAGGACTTGTAGAGCTTCAAGATTTCATTTTGGACCTGCTCGTTTGGAACATTCGCTTGTGTAAGATCGCGATTTTTGAGTTCCGCGGGGATTTTTGCGCCGCGAGTTTCGAGGAAATCGTAAAAGTGATCGATTACCGTTCGTTCGTGTAGCCGCTCTTGCAATCGGTCCGCTCCAGGGAAATCCGGTTTCACGTACCGGAGGGTGGATTCGCGCTTGTAACCGAGCACAAATTCAACTTCGCGGAACTGGATCGATTGAAATCCAGAAGCGGTTTCGAGGCGATCGCGAAAACTCGAGAATGATGACGGCGTCATTGTTTCGAGGATGTCGATTTGCGCGACCAGCACCTTCATGATTGTCCGGACGCGTTTAAAGGAATGGATTGCTCCGAACAAATCACCGGCCGAGAAATCTCTCTTAATCTTCTCAAACTCGTGGAGCAACTGTTTGAACCAAAGCTCGTAAGTTTGATGGATGATGATGAACAACATCTCGTCGTGCTCCGGCGGCGTTGAGCGCGGACGCTGGAGCGTAAGCAACTTCTCCAGATCGAGATAATTCGCGTAAGTGAGCGGCGGCATAGGCAGCGGAACGCTGCAATGACGAATGGCGAATGTCTAATGACGAAATTCGTTACTTGAGCACGGCTTGATGAAATTCGTACCAGTCGTCCAGATTGTTCAGGTTCACCGCGTCTTTGTATGCTGCATCGTCATCGGCGACGCCGCACGCGCCGAGGATGTTTTTCCGCGTCTCGTCGTCATGGTTGTAGCCGCGCACGGCCGCGTTGTGTTTCTCAATCGCTGAACGATCAAGCGACTTGGCGTTGGTTTTTACCCACGCTTCGAACTGCGGGTAGGTCGGTTTATCTTTCTTGATATAATCCTTCACCGCCTGTTCATCGAGTCCGAGCGCGGCGCAAGTCATCGCGTCATAACCTCTGCCGATGCCGGGATAACCGGCGGCAAGTTTGCCCTGCGATTCGAGTGAAACTTTTTGCCACATCCTCGGCAGATGCAGCACACCAAGGGGACCGGCGGTGCCGGAACTGATCAGTGGGACATATGTGTTGGCCATAATGAATCCTTTATCGGGCAATGGCTGACAGGCGGCAATCTAATTGATGGGGGGGGCGTATCATTCAGTGGCGGAGATTTTTGTAACGGACGAGTTGCCGCAGTTGTCTATAGGCACGTAAACGGTGCTACGTCTCGAGCGGAAAGGGAATGGACATGGGAAAAGAAGCGAGAAGTGATATCGGAATCTTCGACATAAATTTGGACACTGGCCAGTGGACCTGGTCCTACGAATTGAAAGACTTGTTCGGGATCCCGCGCGATGCGGACCTCAACTTTCAATTAGTTTTGGAACGGGTTCATCCTGAGGACCGACGCGGGTTCAATGCCCTAGCATTGGAGCCTTTTCGTCCGGATTGTCCCTCTCGCACTACCAGGCGGTTCCGCATTGTTCGGCCGGATGGCAGCGTTCATTGGCTGCACCTTGTTCGGATGACGCTCTTTCGCGAAGGCGCGACACGTGATGCATTCCGAATCCTTGGATTTGCCGTCGAGATTTCCGCTCCCATGGGGAGCCCAGGCCCGTGGGAAATTGCCGCATAATCGTCCTGGAGGCGCTTGTCTCAAGCGCCTGTCTATTTAATTAGGTGCTTGAGAACAATCATGCCGCTCGGCGGCAAACTACAGGCGGGCTCATTATTGATGCACTAGCGGGAGCGTAAGCACTGCTACAACATTTCGTCACCTGTCACCTGTCACCCGTCACTTATTTGCGCCCATCTGGCGCAAATAATATTCGTCCCAAGCCGCGGGGATTGATTCACGGGAAGAGTAGGGCCCCGGTTCGTAGGCGCGCGAAGCGATTCCGTGTTGGCTTAGCTCACACATGTGCCAATCCTGCTTGTTGGTGATGTCCCAAAATTCGATCGCGTCGTCCGGATTGAAATCTTTGCCTGCAAACGCGTCCGGATGGAAAAGCCAATCGCAGACAATCAGTGTGCGATTGGGCGATTGCGGCCAGAGTTGGTGCACCATCACATATTCCGGGTGCAAGCTCAGTAGCATGTTTGGAAAAATCGAGTAGTAGAAGACCCGCTGAAGGTTCTCGATTTTTCCGACAAACGATGCGCATGCATTTCCGGTCATGGTCAGGCTTTTGCCGGGATTGATTTTCATGAACCCGCCGAGAAACGGGCCTTCACGCAGATCGTTTTCGGCCGAGTCATAGGGCGAAACTTTTTGGAGCTGTGGATGCACGCCCGGGCAGTGATAACATTCCGAATAATTCTCGAACACCAGCTTCCAATTCGCCTGCACGTCGTACTCGATACGTCTTGCTGGCCGCAAAACCGGCATGTTCCAGTGCGAGAATCTCCCGTTTAGGGGCTCAAACCATTCGTCCAGCGGCCTCGGATTTCGTTCCAGATTTACAAAAATAAAACCTTCCCAGACTCCAAGATTCACTGGGCGAAGCGGATAATCGGCCTTGTCGAATCCGGGCACCTCATCCATATGGGGCGCGCCGATCAATCGGCCATCGAGTCCATAGGTCCAGGCATGATACGGACATTGAATCGCTGAGGCGTGCCCGCACGCCTCCTCTTTGAGCCGTGTGCCTCTATGTCGACAGACGTTAAAAAAAGCGCGAATTGCGAATTGCGAATCGCGAACCACAATCAGGCTTTCGCCACTGATTGTGGCGAGAAAATAATCACCTGGCGCTCCGATTTGGTTCTGATGTCCGACCAGCAACCATTCCTTCGTAAAAATCTTCGTCCGCTCTTGAGCAAGAATTTCCGGCGAAACGAAATATTTTTGCGGCATCGACCTCGCGCTCTGCGGGCGGACTTCGGGCGTTCTGCGAAACGCGCTCGCGCGCGGTTTGATCTGGATCGCCATTCCGCAACGGTCTACTTCCCTTTCCCTTGCGTCAATTCAGGGTCGGACGCCGGACGTCGCAAAAACCTGTAACGTCAGCGTTGCCAAACCAGTCAGGTCAGATGTGTATTACCGTGTTTTACTCGGACTACGCAAAATGAGATGGCGTCTAATTTTACTGGCCTGTGCGCTCTTGGCTGTCGGCTGCGCCAACCATCATCACCATGACGATTCTGATTCGGCAGCCGGCGGTTCATCCGATCATCCGCATCGCCATTTCGGGCATCGGGATCCTAATTTGGAAACCGAAACGGAAACGACGAAAAGCTACGCGAAACCATCACCGTCGCCTGGTGGGTTTTAGATTGTAAATCAGCAATCAAACCCGCAGCGCGCGGACGGGATCGATACAAGGTCAGTCTGGCTGCTGAAGGCGGGCTTCGGCGAGGTCGATGTCGCGTTGGATTCGGCGAAAGGCCTGGTCACTGATGGTTTCTTCGGTGCGAAGTGTGATCACGGTCTCGCGTTCGGTTTCCAACGCTTCACGGGCCAAATCCTCGAAGTCAGGAGAGAACAATCGACCAACGCGTTTTTCCTCGGCGCCTTCACCGCGCAGCTGCTGGATGCGATCGAGATACTCGACGCGAAGGCGTTCGACGACGTTGGGTTTGGCCTGGTTCAATGATTCTATCCCCTGGAGACGAGCCAGCGCCGCTTCGTTGGCTTTCAACCGCGCAAGTGTCTCTTCTTTTTCGGTGACGTGATCGTCGCAAACTCCGAGCCAATGGGCCAGAGGCGCCAGAGTGAGTCCCTGTAGAACAAGTGTGCCGAAAATGACGCAGAAGGTAACTAACAGAATGAGATCGCGTCCGGGAAAGGGTTCGGCGTTTGGCAATAGAAATGGAATCGCCAGCGCGCCGGCGAGCGAATCAGCGCCGCGCATCCCGGTCCACGCGATCAACGCGGTATGTTGCCAGGGAGCGCGCTTCTTGTGACGGCGCATAAACAACTGCGGCAAATATGTCGCGGCGAACAGCCAGACAAAACGCACCAGCATGATCGCGGCGAGAATTGATACCGCCAGTTTCATAACTCGAAATGCTGAACCCGGCGCGAGCGTGTGGATGACTTGTGGCAATTGAAGGCCTACCAGCATGAACAGAATTCCGTTCAGACCGAACAGGACCATTTCCCAAACCGGAATTGCTTGCAGTCGCATGCGTCCGCTCAAAACCCGCGGCGCGCGCCACCCGTAATACATTCCGGCGATCACCACTGCGAGAATGCCGGAGACATGCAATTTCTCGCCGCCGAAATAGGCAACGTAAGGAGTGAGCAGGGAGAACATGGTTTGCACGGGCGGATCGTCGAGGCGCTTTTGCAATTGCGTTGCCAGCCAGCCAACCGCCAGACCGACACCGACACCGCCCGCGGCGACAAAAAGAAATTGCACGCTCGCCTGGCCTAACGAAAAGCTCCCGGTCATTGCGGCCGCGACTGCGAACCGAAAGGAAATAAACGAAGTGGCATCGTTGACTAAACTTTCGCCTTCGAGAGTCACAATGATTTTGCGCGGCACCCGCAGGTCTTGAGTCACCGACAGGGCGGCGACCGCGTCCGGCGGGGAGATGAGAGCGCCGAACACAAAACAAACAGCCAAGGGCAACCCAGCCAGAGAATGGAAGACAGCGGCTGTCGTTGCCATCGTTATTAAGACCAAAACGGTCGCGAGCAAAAGAATCGGCCAAAGATTGGCTCGGAAATCTCTCCAGGATGTCCAGACGGCAGCGGGATAGATCAGCGGCGGAAGGAACAAATTAAATACAAGCTGCGGATCGAGATGGATCGTAGGGAGCCCGGGAATCAGCGCGACGAGCACACCACCGACGGTGAGCAGGATCGGATACGGAACCCGGATTTTGCGGGCCACGATTGCGAGCAAGGCAACGACAACGAGACAAATCAGAATTAATTCGGTTTTGCTCACCATGGTTTCGGCTGGTCCAAGGATTGCCGGAATTGGGTCAGACTTCCAAACACTAATAATGCGATCGGCGATCTCTATCGGCCCCGAAGCAACGACTCTTTAAAAGACGCGGAGAGGCGCAATCAAACCCGCAGCGCGCGGACGGGATCGATGCGAGTGGCGCGGCGGGCCGGCAGAAAACAGGCGACCAGCGCAACCACGATCATCACGATCAGCGCAGATCCAAATGCGATCGGATCACGCGGGCTCACTTTGTAAAGCATCGTTCCCATCAAACGGGTGAGCAGAAGGGCCGCGACCCCGCCAAATGCGATTCCTGCAATGGTTAATCGCAATCCGCGCGACAGAACGAGCCGAAGAATGTCCCGCGCGCCGGCGCCCAGCGCCATTCGCATGCCGAGCTCGCGCATGCTTTGCGAAACCGAGTACGACATCACCGCATACAATCCGATTGCCGCGAGAAACAGCGCCATCCCGCCAAAAATCGCAATCAAAGTGGCGGCGAGCCGCTGGGTGTATCCCTTTCGGTCGACTTGTTCCTGCAGACGGAAGGGAGCAGTCGGTGCCAGAGTAGGATCGAGCGCGTGCACCTCCCGCGCGAGCGCGTTTCGGATCGCGGCCGGAGTCTGGCGTGTCCGGACAAGAAGATTATTGCTGACCAGGAAATTCTGGCGCACTGGCACGTAAAAGAAAGCTCTCGGCAGTTCGAGCTTGGTGTCGTAGTTCACATTCCTGGCCACGCCGACAATCTGTAGCCAACGATCTTTCATCTTGAATCGCTGCCCGATCGGATCTTTTCCCGGCCAATACTTCGCGGCCATGGTTTCGTTAATGACCGTTACGGGCACCGCGTTTTCGTCGTCGGTGCGTTGAAACTCGCGGCCGGCGACAATTGGAATAGCTAACGTCTTAAAGTAATCATCAGCTACTTCGATGTAGGATAAGTTTAGTTGCTCGTTCGGCGCCGGTTGATAGCCCTCAATCTCGAGCGGTGCGGAAGAGAAAACGCCGTAGCTGAACGGGATCAAACGCGCCAGAGTTGCCGATTCAACACCGGGAATTTCGCGCACGCGGTCGAGTAATTGGGTGTGGAATGCTTTAGCGCGTTCCAAGTTGTATCCCGCAGAAAACAGGTCGGCGCCGGACGCAATGACATCCGTCGAGAAACCCGGACTGGTATTCTGCATTCGCTGCAAGCTCTGTAAAAGCAATCCCGTTCCAGCGAGCAGAACGAAACTGAGCGAAACCTGCACCAACACGAGGACGGAGCGCAGGCGTGAGCGTCCACTGCCGCCGACCACGCCGCTGCCTTCGGTTTTCAAGGCGCCGGAAAGATCGACATGACTTGCCTGAATGGCGGGCACGAGCGCAAACAGCATCGTAGCGCCAATGCAGATGGCGACACTTACCAGCAGGACGCGCCAGTCAATTTGGCCCGAAAAATCAATTACCGTTCCCGCGGTCGGTGTTGGAAACGCAAGAACAAGGGCGTTGCGGCACCAATAGGCAACGACGATGCCACCGACCGCCGCGATCAATGCGAGCAGCAATCCTTCGGTGAACAGCTGCTTTATCAAACGGCGCCGCCCCGCACCGAGAGCCAGGCGCATGGTCATTTCGTGTCGGCGCAGAAGCGAGCGCGCGAGCAAAAGATTGCTTACGTTCGCGCACGCGATCAGCAAGACAAGAAACACAACCCCCAAGGTGATGGCGAGCGTGGACGTCATATTGCCCGCCTGATTGAACGGCGTTTTCCACAGTGGCAAAATCCCGAGATCGTGGCCGCGATTTGTTTCGGGGTAATCCTTTTCCAGTTGCTGTGAAATCGCGTGAAGCTCGGCATTCGCCTGCTGCCGGGTGACGCCAGGTTTAAGGAATGCGTAACCTTCGATCCAACGCTCGCCGCGATTTTCTAATTTGTAACCGGTCGTATCGAATGTCTCCTGCATCGACGTCGGAACCCAGAAGCTGAAAGAGTAACCGATGAACGTGCCGTGAAATTTTTCCGGCGCGACGCCGACGATCGTATGCTGAACGCCGTTGAGGTACTGCCTTCGACCGATGATGTTCGGGTCGCCATTGTAACGATCTTTCCACGTTCGATAACTGATCACCGTCACCGGATGCGCATTTCGTCCTTCGCCTTCCTCCGGGCGAAAGCCGCGTCCGAGAAACGGTTTAACTCCAAGCGCGTCGAAATAGTTGGCCGACACGATTCCTCCCGGCGCGCGCTCGGCGCGATCGCCGACGCTCAAGGTTGTGCCCATGATCCGATCGACGATGAACGACTCGAACAGGGTGGAATTCTTTTCGTAATCGAGAAAGTCGGGATACGAAAGTCCGGTATAACCCTGCTCACCGCGGGTAGTGGCGTTGAACGCGAACATGCGGTCCTGGTGCGCGACCAACGGATAAGGGCGAACCAAAATTCCTTCGATCCAACTGAGCACGGCCGCGTTAGTGCCGATGCCGAGCGTTAAGCAAAGGATCGCCAGGAAGGAAAAGCCCGGCGTCCGCAAGAGCATGCGCCCGCCGAAGTGGACATCCTGAACGAATTCATCCGCCCAGCGCCAAACGCGTTGTTCACGCGCAACTTCTTTCATTTGCTCGATGCCGCCGAATTGCCGAAGCGCTGCGTTTCGGGCTTCATCCGGTGTCATGCCCCCGGCGATGTTTCGTTCCGTCAAAAGATCGACGTGGGCCTGCATTTCCTCAGCCATCTCGGCGTTACGGCGATTTTTCTGAAACAAACCGAACAACCGTGAGAACCAGGCGCGAAGATGCGGCATAGCTTTATGCTTCCGACAAAACGAAATCGATTCCCTTGGTGATGCGGACCCAATGTTCCTGTTCGGCGGCAAGTTGTTTGCGTCCGGCGGCGGTCAGCTTGTAATAGCGCGCTTTGCGATTGTTATCCGACACGCCCCATTCGGCTTTGATCCAGCCCTGCGCTTCCAAACGATAGAGCGCCGGATATAGCGAGCCTTGCTCGACCCGCAAAATGTCTTTCGACATTTGCTGGATCCGGTCTGCGATTGCCAATCCGTGTCGCGCATCATGCTGGAGCGCCTTCAAGATCAACATATCGAGCGTTCCGTAAACGAGATCGGATTTTTCTTTCGCCATAAATTACGCCGTGGTGCGAGCAACCGATTTTTGTTTTAATACAAAATCGATGCTCCAGCGGCCGGGTCCGTAAAAGAGTACGAAGAGAAAAATGAAGCAATATGCGACTGCCATCTCGCCCCCGTTTGCGATTGGGAAAAAACCGCGGCTGGCGGAAGTCATGAAATAGGCGACCGCCATTTCGCCGCTGGCAAAGAATGCGCCGACTCTGGTCAACAAACCGAGCGCCATCAGGAACCCACAAATTAATTCAATCCAACCGGTCACGAGCCCGAGTGTGTTCGTCGCCGGGCCATACTGGCTGGCTGGAAAACCGAAAATCTTGGTCCCGCCATGACAGGCGAACATTAACCCGAGGATGACGCGCATGACGCAATACGCGAGATCAGCAAACCGGGTATTCATTCGATCCCTAGACAGTCTTGGTAAGCGATTGTTCAATCTTTCGCCTAGACTGTCAAGATAACGGTCCGACTTACGGTTTCGCCGGCCGGGATTTCGCGGCCAATACCCGTTGCGTCGCCAGGGCATTCAGGATCTCCGGATTCCCTTGCGCCCAGGCGCTATCAATTATCATTCGCCGGAAACGCCATTTCTGCCCATCGCGCACCAGTTCGCAATCGTAGCGATTCATCAATATCGCGTTTTCCGAACCAGGACGGGGACCTTCTCGCGGCATGAAATGTTGCGCCATGACGTAACAATAAAGCGTTGCCGAATCCTCGCTGACCTCGATCTGAACGTTGCTTACCGTGTGGCTGGTGTCGAGCGGACCGAGCAACGGGACCAACGTGTCGACGATTGTCTGGCGACCGGAGAGTTTCGGAAAATCGAGACCAAGTTTCTTCCCGGCCGGGCGAAAATCTAAGATGCAATCTTCGGTCAGGGCCGACCCCAGAGAATCCGCGTCGCCGTGATCGAGTCCGAACGCGAACCGATGCAGGGCGTCGCCGATCTCGTAACGGTCGGCCGCAAGTTGCGCGAGTTCGTTGCTCATGCGCTGAAGTTTAGGCGTCGATATGGCAATGGCAACGGTGCAACTCGTTTACGCGTTTGACACGACTACCTCTTGGTCGGTGACTCTTGTGTGACCACCTCTACTGTTTTTCTGGCGGCTGACCCGCTCTTCATGATTCGAATCATCGCGATCATCGCGTTGATCGCTGTCATCGTTACCTTCATTTATGTGTTGCGGCATTTGAAAAAGATCGAGCAGATGATCGCGGCCGACAATCTTGTTCCCGCACAGCGCGGTCCGCGGAACAATCTTGTGCTCATTATCTGCGCCATCCCCATCATCGTCACCGGGCTACTGCTCTTTCTGATCGTTAATGCTTAGGGAAGCACGAAGTGTGCTGCCAATAGGCCTATGCTCAGGCCGAGCAGGAATAAAGCAGTGAAAACGATAATGTCTTGGAGGCGCGCCTGCCGAGCCGCCTTTGCGTAGGGAATTCGGGTGAAGGTGACCATGGTGTAGAGCGGCAGGTAAATTCCAGGCAGCATCGCCTCGAGGAAATGATCGAGCTTTTTCTTCGCGCGGAACGTTTTCGAAGCGGTTTTATCGCGCATTTCAATGAAATTTCCGAGCGCGAGATCGGCCAGCGCGTCAGCATTCGTTTTTCGTCGCTCGAAATATTCTTTGAACGCGCGATTTCGATCTTCCGGAAATTCTTGCAAACACTCATCGAGCACGACGCAGTCCTCGAACGCGGCATTCATCCCCTGGCCGTAAAATGGGACAACGGCGTGCGCGGCGTCGCCAACAAGACAGACCTTGTCGCGACAAAACCACGGCGCGCACCGGATCGTTACCAGTGATCCCGTTGGATTATTCTTGAAATCTTGGAGTAGATCCGGCATCAACGGGACTGCATCGGAAAATTCTTCGTCGAAAAAGCGACGGACATCTTCGTCGGTTTTTGTTGTCGCAAAACTCCGTGGCCCTTCGAATTCCCAAAATAAAGTGCAGGTGAACGAACCATCGGGATTGGGCAGCGCGATCATCATGAAACTCTTTCGCGGCCAAATATGGAGCGCGTTCTTTTCCATCCGCCACGAACCGTTCGGTCCGGGCGGAATCGTCAACTCCTTGTAGCCGTGTGCGAGATAACTCTCGTCGTATCGGAAGTTGTTAATCTTGAGCTGCATTGACTGGCGCACGGCGGAAAACGCACCGTCTACTCCGATCACTGCATCGCCCGATGCAGTGATCGGTTGAGCTGTTGAGTCGTTGAGGAGTTGAGCTGAAGCGAAATCGAGATCGACGCCGGTGCACTTGTGATTGAAGTGAACGCGCACGTTTGAAAATCGCTTGGCCGCTTCGATTACGGTTGTGTTCAAGGCCGCGCGTCCAATCGAGTTGATGTGATTGTTTGGGTCCACGTCGTAAGGCGCGAAGTGAAGCCCACCGGATTTTTCGTGAATCATTCGGCCTCGCATCGGAATTGCCTGCTTCAAAACCTCATCGGCGAGGCCGATTTGTTGAAGGGCGTGAATGCCACGCGTCGAGAGCGCCAGATTGATCGAGCGTCCTCCAACCATGTTGCCCTCGCGCGGATCGCTGCGGCGTTCGTAAAGATCGACTTCATATCCGCGCCGGCCGAGATAGGCGGCGAGCAATCCGCCGGCCAGTCCGGAACCGATTAGAACAAACTTCGTATTCAAATCCAAGAGAAGCTCGCACAAAGTCCACAACGGAGACAACGCCGAAGCGAAGGTTGCGGGTTGTGCAAGCACGCTCTTACATTGCAAGCGGCATGGCGAGCGAGAATCCAACGCCGGGTGCGCAGACGCCGGAGGAAAAACCTTCACCTGAGTTGCGCAAACCAGATCGAACCGCAGCCGGGCTGCACGCTTTGGTCGAAAGTTTGAAGTTCACGGCACGGGAAACCGGTTTTACCCGCGGCCTCACCGATTGGCTGAAAGTTAATAAGAAAGATGGTTTCGATTGCCAAAGCTGCGCCTGGCCGAGTCCGGATGAAGATCGCCATCTGTTCGAATTTTGTGAAAACGGAGTCAAGGCGCTGACCAGCGAAGCGACTAAGAAGCACATCGATCCGAGATTTTTCCGTGAGCATTCGATCGCCGATTTGCGCGGACAGACCGACAACTGGCTCGAGCTGCAAGGCCGGCTGGTTCATCCGATGGTGAAACGCGAAGGCGCGACGCATTATGAGCCCATCGAATGGGGCGACGCGTTCAAATTGCTTGCCCGTGAGCTGAACGCCTTGCCATCCCCGAACGCGGCCGCGTTTTACACGAGCGGACGGACCAGCAACGAAGCTGCGTTTTTGTATCAGTTGTTTGCCCGACAGTTCGGCACCAACAATTTGCCCGATTGCTCGAACATGTGCCACGAATCGAGCGGTGCTGCGTTGAGCGAGAGTATTGGCATCGGCAAAGGTTGCGTGAAGCTCGAGGACTTCGAGCAGGCCGACGCGATTTTCATCATCGGGCAAAATCCCGGCACGAATCATCCGCGAATGATGACCACGCTAGAGCACGCCAAGAAACACGGCGCGACGATCGTTGCGATCAATCCCATTCGCGAAACCGGTTTCATATCGGTCGTGAATCCGAATCCGCAGGAATATGGCAATCCGTTCGCGTTCGCCGCGAAAATGCTTCTCAATCGTGGAACGCCGCTCGCCGATTCTTGGCTGCCCGTCCGCATCAACGGCGACATGGCCGCGATGCGCGGGATCATCAAAGAAATGCTCGACGAAGAAGAACGTCGCCCTGGTTCGGTGGTGGATCGATCATTCATCGAGCAACACAGCGTTGGGTTCGACGAATTTGCCGCGCAGGTGCGCGCGACGCCGTGGGAACAGATCATCGAGGTCAGCGGGCTAACCCGTGAACAAATTCGCTCCACGGCGGAAATCGCAATGCGATCGAAGCGAATCATTTGTTGTTGGGCCATGGGATTGACGCAACACAAGAACGCGGTCGCGACGATTCAGGAGGTGATGAATTTTCTGTTGGTCGGCGGCAACATCGGAAAGCGCGGCGCCGGTCCATGTCCGGTCCGCGGACATTCAAACGTCCAGGGCGATCGGACGGTGGGGATATGGGAGCGAATGAGTGATGCGTTTCGGGAAAAGCTGGGAAGCGAATTTCAATTCAATCCCCCTGGCGAGCCCGGAAGCGACACGGTGGAAACGATCAAGCGAATGCACGAAGGGAAAATTCGGTTGTTCTTCGGCATGGGCGGCAATTTTCTTTCCGCAACACCGGACACCGAGTTCACCGCCAAAGCGTTGCAGAACTGTCGGGTCACCGCGCATGTCTCAACCAAATTGAATCGTGGGCATCTGATCACCGGAGAAATCGCGCTGATTCTTCCTTGTCTTGGACGTTCGGAAATTGATTGCCAGCAAGCTGGCGAGCAATTCGTCACCGTGGAAGATTCGATGGGTATCATCAATCCCTCGCGTGGTCACGCCACTCCCGCGAGCGAACATTTGAAAAGCGAACCGGCAATTGTTGCCGGGCTGGCGAAGGCGACGCTCGGATCGCGTTCAGCCGTCGATTGGGACTCGCTGATTGGAAATTACGACCGCATCCGGGATCACATTGAGCACGTCGTTTCCGGGTTCGATGATTTCAATGTTCGAATTCGTAAAGACGTTTTCTATCTGCCGAACGACGCGCGCGACCGGCGAAAGTTCAATAACAAAGAAGGTAAAGCGAAGTTTATCATCTCGGAATTGACCGGGCTGGAGGTGCGGCCCGGTCAATATTTGATGACTACGGTGCGCAGTCACGACCAGTTTAATACCACGATTTATGGTCTGAATGATCGGTACCGCGGCGTTTACAACGGACGTCGCGTGATTTTCATGAACGTAGGCGACATTCTCGCTGCCGGTTTGCAGCAAGGTCAGCTGGTTGACCTAACGAGTCATTATAAAGACGAAACTCGTGTGGCCCGGCATTTCATGGTTGCGCCGATGGAAATCGCGCACGGTTGTAGTGCGACCTATTTTCCGGAAGCGAACGTGCTGGTTTCAATTAATAATTCGGCCGATCGCAGCAACACACCAGTCAGCAAAAGCGTGATTATCAGTATCGAACCTTCGAATGACACCGTGCTCGGGGTTGATCGAATTCTTCGCGAAGCAGCGCAGCCCTAATCGAGAACGACGCGTGCGACGTGTGCGTAAATGTTGAATGAGGGCGGCCGCAAAAAAGCGATGAGCGTTTGATTACTTTCGCGCGCGAATTCCATAGCGAGACTGGAAGGCGCGGAAACCG
>DATINV010000158.1:0-2430 GCA_035473775.1 Chthoniobacterales bacterium | reverse complement strand
CCCAAATATGTCGATCTAATTTTGCGCGAACTGATCGACTTGAAAGCGGACGGGTCGTTTCGCCTGAACATGAGATATTTCAATTACGGCGTCGGGTTGACCATGACCAACGCCGCGTTCAATCGCTTGTTCGGTCGCGGACCGCGCAAACCAGAATCGAAGCTCACCCAAAGCGACATGGATCTCGCGCGCTCGATTCAGGACGTGACCGACGAGATCCTGCTTCGAATGGCGAGAAACATTCGCAAAGAAACCGGACAGCGAAATCTTTGTCTCGCCGGCGGTGTCGCGCTCAATTGCGTGGCCAACGGGCAAATTCTGCGCGAGCAGATCTTCGACCGGATTTGGATTCAACCGGCAGCAGGTGATGCGGGCGGTGCCCTCGGCGCGGCCTTGTTCGCCTGGCACCAAATTGTCGATCAAAAACGCGAGGCGGACGGCGTGAATGATTCGCAACGCGGCTCTTATCTCGGCCCGAGTTATTCGAACGACGAAATCCGGCGGTATCTTGAGACGCAAAAGATTCCGTTCACTGAATTAAGGGACGACGAAATTCCGGAAAAAATCGCCGATCTAATTCACGGGCAGAAAGTGATCGGCTGGTTTTATGGAAGGATGGAGTTTGGGCCACGCGCTTTGGGAGCGCGGTCAATCATCGGCGATGCGCGATCGCCGCAAATGCAAGAAATGATGAACCTGAAGATCAAGTTCCGGGAGAGTTTCCGACCCTTCGCGCCATCTGTTCTCCGGGAAAAATCGTCCGACTGGTTTGAGTTGGAGAAGGAAAGTCCCTACATGTTGCTGGTCGCGCCGGTCTCGAAAAGACGACGACGCGAAATGAGTGCTGACGAACTAGGACGGTTCGGTTTGGAAAAGCTGTTAACGGTTCGGTCCGAGATTCCGGCGGTCACCCACGTTGATTATTCCGCGCGAATCCAAACTGTGACCGAAGATCATCAGCCGATGTTTTACCGCATGATCAAAAAATTCGATGAGAAATACGGCTGCCCGGTGATCATTAACACGTCGTTTAATGTTCGCGGCGAACCGATCGTGGCCGTGCCAGAACACGCCTTTACCTGTTTCATGCGAACGAACATGGATTATTTGCTGCTCGGGAACCTGCTGTTGGAAAAGAGAAAGCAAAAGCCGCTCGACCATGACATCGATTGGCTGCGTAAATTCGAACTTGATTGAACGATGTCGATCCTGGCCGATCTAAGGAAACTCAAAACAGGCCCTCGCGACTTGCGAAAGTTTGGGCTGATGGTTGGCGGAGTGTTTGTTGCGATCGGCATTCTCATGTTGGTTCGGCATCGGCTGAGTTATCCGTTTATGGTCTGGATCGGTGCGGCCCTTATCGCGTTCGGCGCGGTTTGGCCACGCGGATTGAAATACATTTACCTCGCTTGGATGACGCTGGCTTTCACGCTTGGGTTTGTCATGTCAAACGTGATCCTGGTGCTGTTGTTTTTCTTGTTGGTCACTCCGATCGGATTGCTGGCCCGTCTATTTGGAAAAGATTTTCTCGGGCGCAAATGGGACAAGCAGGCGGAGAGTTATTGGATTCAGTGCCCGAGAGAAACGAGGTCGGCTGAGAGTTACGAGCGTCAGTTCTAGAAAAGCCTTTACTTGGAATCGGGTCCGTCGAACCTTAAACCATCCAATGAACCGAGGGGCGACCATTAGAGAATTTTTTGCCTTCCTGCGCGAGCGCAAGAAATGGTGGATCGCGCCAATTCTGGTTTTCTTGGTTCTGCTTGGCGTTTTGGTGATTTTTGCAAGCAGCTCAGTGCTGGCTCCTTTTATCTACAGTCTGTTCTGAAATACTTAGGACATAACCAATCGGCACATCCTCAGCAATGCGATCGATCTGGGACAACCACTTATGTCGTGGCCAATTTTCGGCGAATAAGCAGGAGGCCAATCATCGAGAGGGCAAAAAGAGTCCCGCTCGCACCGGCATCGGGGACGGCAACTCTAGATAGCGGCTCATTTCGAGCAGCGAAGAAATTTGGAATCGCAGTCCCCGAGTGCGCTTGCACAAACGCGATATCAGAGCTGTTAATCGACCCATTCGCGGTGACGTCCTCTCGAAAGTTGGCGACGGTAACAGATTGGCCTGACTGTGACTGCGTTTGCGCAATGTCAGAGGAATTGACAACGCCATTACCGGTCGTATCTCCGGCCAAGAATCCGATTGTGGTGGAAACGTTCGGTAGCCCACTCCCTCCTGAGACGTTCGCTAAGTTTACCGTGACGAACTGGGCGTTTGTCACGTTTGTGAGATTCACGATGTAGCGTCGTGCATCGCTGCTATCGATCATGCTGCTGCTTACAATTCCAATACCGCTCATTATTTGAGCGCTGCCGACACTCGTGAGCGGGATGGCGAATGTAAAAACGATTGTGTAACTCCCGTTGGCGCCA
>DATINV010000157.1:0-2880 GCA_035473775.1 Chthoniobacterales bacterium | reverse complement strand
GCAGCTCCCTCGCCTCGATGAGATTGTCCATTTATTGAAAAAGCGGCGGAGTTTAGGCCAGTTACGAGGAAAAAGGGAAGCAGATATTTTGGGTCAAAAAGAGCCCCTGTGAATATCTTGTTAATAGCTTTTGCCGCCTGGAATCAGCGGCGCCGGCCCTGCTTTTTGGGGCGTGAATCGGCGATCGCAAAATCGATCTGTTGCTTGAAAGTATCCACCCGGGCGACGAACACCTGGATTTGATCGCCGATGGCATATCGCCGGTTGATGCGCCGCCCGATCAGGCGCCGTTGGGCCGCATCGAAGCGATAGAAATCGTCGGTCAACGCGGAGACGTGGACGAGACCGGTCATAACCGCGTCCGGCAGTTCCACCACCATCCCGTAGTTTCGAACATCGACGATGGCAGCGCGGAAAACCTGCGGATTTCGGGCCTCTAATTGTTGTTGGAAAAACTGGAGCTTCTTCAAACGGACTGATTCGATCTCGGCATCGGCCGCGTTGCGTTCGGTATCTGAAATGTGGCCCGCCAATGACTCGAGCTGGCCGACGTCGATCTTCGATCGCCGCGATGAATTTTGTTCGGCCAGGGTTCGATGAACAATCAGGTCGGCATAACGGCGGATTGGGCTGGTAAAGTGCAGATAGTTGGTCTTGGCCAGCCCGTAATGTCCGAGGGGTTGAACGGCGTAACGCGCGCGCTTCAAACTTTTAAGCAAACCGATCTTGAGCGCTTGTTCTTCCGGCTTTCCCCGGACCGACGCTAGGAAGCGTTGCACCTCTTTGCGCTGCGTCAGATCGCCAACTTTGTAACCAAAACTCAGGATGAATTCGCGATATTCGGCAAGCTTCTCCGGATCGGGATTCTCGTGGACGCGATAGATCGTTGGGATTGATCGATGCCGCAGCTCGCGCGCGACTGCTTCGTTGGCCGCAAGCATAAATTCTTCGATCAATTGATGGGATTCGTCGTTCTCGACTCGCTCCAAGCGAATGGGTTTGCCGTTCGCGTCGACGTAAACTTTCACTTCGGGGAAATCGAGGTCGAGCGAGCCGTGCTCAAAGCGTTTCCGCCGCAGAAGGGAAGCGAGTTCCCACGCCGTATGCAATCGGTGACTGAGCTCGCCGTTCGGTTTCGATTTTAGAATGGCGTAAGCTTCTTTGTAAGTGAGACGTTTGGCGCTGCGAATCACGGTTCGGGCAAAGCGCGCATTTTTCGGCCGGCCGTTTTTGTCGAACTCGATGAAGGCGGAAAAGGTCAATCGATCGACCCCGGGATTCAGGCTGCAAACGCCGTTGCTCAGTCGCTCCGGCAACATCGGAATGACGCGGTCCGGCAGATAGACGCTATTTCCTCGCCGCCGCGCTTCGCGATCCAGCGCGCTGTTCAGCGTCACGTAAGCGGAAACATCGGCGATGTGGACTCCGAGCCGCCAACCTTCGCCATTAACTTTTTCAACATCTATCGCGTCGTCGAAGTCGCGCGCGTCGTCCGGATCGATCGTGACAATGAATTTGCCCCGTAAATCGTCGCGGCCTTCCGCCATCCGTTGTTCGACCGATTTCGGGATTCGATTCGCTTCATCAACGACGGCTTTCGGAAACTCGGTTGGCAGATTGTATTTTCGGATGATCGCCAGCATGTCGACGCCCGGCGCGTCGGATTTGCCAAGGACCTCGATGATTTCGCCCTCGGGATTGACGTGACGCGATTGCCAGTCTTCCAGACGAACGACAACTTTGTCTCCAATGTTCGCCGGCGGATCCTTAGGCCGTTGAACGTAAACATTGTGAACGATCCGCGGGTCGTCCGGAACAACGTAGGTGAAATTCTTCGAGGTCTGAAGGGTTCCAACGATCGTGTCGCGGGCGCGTTCCAAAATTCGAATTACCCGACCTTCGGTTTTTTGGCCGGGGCGTGCTTTGCCTCGACGCGGCGGAACATCTCGACTGATTCGCACAACGACGCGATCGCCATTCATCGCCGTGCCGGTGTTTTCCGCAGCCACGAAAATGTCCGCCTCTCCTGATTTTTCCGGAACGAGAAACCCGAACCCCGACTGGTGGATCGACAGTTTGCCGGTAACCAAATCAGCTTCGGCCGGAAGAATGTAGCGATCCTTTCGAATTCGCGCGATCTCGCCGGCATGTTCGAGCTCGCGCAGAATCTGGCGAACCTCGACCTTTTGATGGCCTTTTGCGCCGAGCGCTTGCGCGATTTCGGTCTGATCGCGTGGTCGGTAATTAGGATCGCGCAATAACGCGAGAACCTTTTCTCGAATTGTCCGGCCGTTTTTGCTCATAGTGACGAAACTATACTGGAGGATGTCGGTCTAACGACGAAGTATGAAAACAATTATTACCGCATGTACTTTCGCGGCCGCGGCAGTCATCGCGTTTGCCGCAGGAGGAGGAAAAATGAAAGTCACCAGTTCAGGGTTTCAGGAAGGTGGGACGATCCCGGAGAAGTTTAGCAAGAATGGCGAGAATGTGAGTCCGGAATTGCGAATCGACGGCGCGCCGGCTGAAGCGAAGAGCCTCGCGCTGATTGTGGACGATCCTGATGCTCCGGTTGGGTTGTTCACGCATTGGTTGGTTTGGAACATCGATCCGAAAACGAATGAAATCTCCGAAGGCAGCGCCCCAAGCGGGGCAGTGCAGGGAAAAAACGACTTCAACGAAACCGGTTACGGCGGACCGCAACCGCCGTCGGGAACGCACCGTTATTATTTCAAGATCTTCGCGCTCGATCGTACGCTCGATTTGAAATCGGGCGCGAAACGGCGCGACGTCGACGCGGCGATGAAAGGCCACGTCGTCGCTCAGGGACAGTTAATGGGACGCTATTCAAAGAAATAAGATGGTAGGGCGACACTCTGT
>DATINV010000156.1:0-4928 GCA_035473775.1 Chthoniobacterales bacterium | reverse complement strand
TTTTCTATCACGACAGCGACCACGACCCACGCGAGACGGCAACGGTACTGCACGATCGCCACACTGGGCGGAAATTCTCACTCAACTTCATGTACGAGAACAAAATCCAGAAACTGTACTCG
This sequence comes from Chthoniobacterales bacterium, assembly GCA_035473775.1. GTDB lineage: Bacteria > Verrucomicrobiota > Verrucomicrobiia > Chthoniobacterales > UBA10450 > AV40. Next base: position 4,806 of record DATINV010000156.1, on the reverse strand, counting down.
CCGTTGTATCTGAAACGTCTCGTCCCGGAGTGTAAGGCGAAGATTGAGCGGCAGCTCCCGGGGTACGTAGAACGGGATCTGGTCGAGATTTTCAAAGCCAACACGAAAACCAAAGTGGCCGATTTCTGTCTATCGATGTATGCGGCCATGGGTTTGATGGAAGGGATCGATGTCGCGCGTTCGAGCGATTCGTCCTTTCGTTTAGCGGCCTGTGCAATCGACGACTATTTCGTCGATCTTCCGTATGAGGGCGAGATTGTTCGAGCGCGAACGCGTGACGGAAAATTTTGGCTACACAAAGGCGGCGACAAGTTCATCGAAGTTGCGTCTCAACACTATGGACCCGAACAAGTGAGCCCAACCCGCGATACCCGATTTCGGTGGATGCAAAGCGTGATTCACTGCACTCATTATGTTTGCGGCGCGAGCGAGCAGGATTATATCCACCAAGCGGATGGGCCGGGCGTGACTTTTGTCCCGCGAGAAACGATCGATAATTCCGGCGACGCGTATATTGGCGGAAATGGATAAGTCGCCTCTCCGAATTGGCATCGCTTGTTTTCCGCTTATCGGAGGAAGCGGAATTCTGGCGACTGCGTTGGGGTCTGAGCTGGCCCGACGCGGCCATGAGGTACACTTCTTCAGTTATGCACGACCGGTCCGGCTCGATGCGACGGAGAAGCGACTTCACTTTCATCTGGTTGAGCTCGCGCATCATCCGCTCTTTCCATGCCCTGATTACACTTTGCCTCTGGCAGTCAAGATGGCGGAGGTGGCCGCGACGGTCTCACTCGATATCATTCACGCTCACTACGCCGTTCCAAATGCACTGGCTGCGGTTCTGGCTGCGCAAATGTCGGGCGTTTCGCCAGGGATCGTTACGACTTTGCACGGTACTGACACAAACCTGTTAGGCCAGGATCCGGCGTATCGCATCGCGATCGAATATGCGCTCGCCCGGTCGGATGCGGTCACGACCGTTTCCAAAAGCTTAGAGGAGCAAACGCGCGAGATTCTCAACGTTTCGCGTGCCATCGAGATCATTCCTAATTTTTTCACTCCGCGACCGGTTACCCGCAGTCGAGAGACAGTGCGAGCCGAGCTCGGAGTGGGGGACGAATTCCTGATCCTGCATATGTCCAACATGCGACCGGGAAAAAGGATCGATCTTCTTTTGCAATCGTTCGCGGACATGCGGACTCGAGACCGAACACGGTTGCTCATTTTGGCCGGCGAGCCGGTCCACCCTTATGGCGAAATGATCGATCGCCTCGGCTTGAGGGAACAAATCATCATTCGAGAAAACGAAGCCGCTGTTGAAGATTTTATATCGGCGGCGGACGCCGGATTGTACACGTCCGATTATGAGAGTTTCGGACTCAGCATTATGGAAACGCTTTATTTTGGGAAACCCGTCGTTGCTTTCGATGTCGGAGGAATTCCAGAGGTAGTGGGCAGCGACTATCCGCTTTATCCGTTTTCTGATGTCAGTGCAATCGCTGGCGCGATGGACAAGCTCGTTGAATCTCCTGATCTCGCGCGGAGTCTCGGTGAGCAAGGAAGAAAGCACGTCATCGACAAATTTTCAGCGGACAACATCGTCGAGCGCTACGAAACTCTCTACCACCAAGTGCTAAGCACAAGGCAAGCGCTCCAGACGTAGGATTCGGCCCTGTCTTAATCCGTGGTATCAAACCCTATCCGCGCGGACCCTGTCACTGCCGTTTGCTGGCATTTCTGCTAGCCGCAAAGTAAACTCGAGCACTAATTCGCTCATACCCCCGAATGAAATCGAAGATCGACCGCGGCCGTAGGAACAATGGGAAGGTGAAACAACTGCTTGCGTTGCTTTCTGGTGCGGTCGTCTTGTTTTTTTCTGTGCACCGACTCCCGGCGCCGATTGTTGAGCAAAGCCCAACGAGCGGCTCCGAAGTTCCAGTGGACCAAACGGAACGCTCAGCGCGTTCATACGCTGGAAATTCAGGCCGGGAACAATGGCTCCGAAAGTGAAAATTCCAATCAACTTCACCATGACAGGCGCATCTTACTAGAGAGCGCTGCGCCGCTGGCGCTTTTCGCTTTAGGAGCGCAATTATGAAAGCCATTTTGTTTCGATGTACCGCCGTGCTAATCAGTCTTGTGGCCGTCGCGCTTTTGAGCGAAGTGGCCTTGAGATTGTTCGCACCGCGCCTCGGGGTCGCTATCACCGAAGAAGACCGTTTCTGTCGCTTTGATCACGACTTGGGTTGGGCGCCGCTGGAGAACGTTACCCGTGTCGAAAAGAGTCACCGGTATCTCGTTCATCAAAATCAATTTGGGCTGCGCGGCCCCGACAACATGCAACTAAAGAAGACACCCGGGAGAAAGCGAGTTCTCGTGCTGGGCGATTCGTACGTCTGGGGCGTTGGCGCCAGCCAGGAGGATCTCTTCACCGCTTCGGACGTGCATGGAACGAACGATGAACTCATCAACTGCGGTGTCGGCGGTTACGGCACGGATCAAGAGTATTTGTTTTATCTGCGCCAAGGCGAAAAGTTTGATGTCGATCAAGTGATACTGGCGTTCACCCTCTACAATGATGTCGAAAACAATCTCAATTCGAAGCAGTACGGCTATCTCAAGCCTTATTTCACACTGAATGACGACCAACTCGTTCTGCACAACGAGCATGTCCGCAACAGCGTAATTGACAACTTTTTACGCGACATGAAACGGGGATGCCGTGTTTGGAACCTCACCTATGAAGGCTTCGACGGATTGATCAAGACTCTTCTACGGAAGAAACACAAGCAGTTGGAGGCCGACATCGTTGTGTCCGACGCTGACCGTAAAGGCATTGAATTGACTCTCGATATCTTGAAAAAGCTAAAGGATGCGGTCGAAGCACGGCATGCGGAGCTCTGCGTTGTCTTCATTCCCTACAAGCCGCGCATCGAACAACATCTGCCCGGCAATCATCCTTTTGCACCTTTGATCGCGGCAGGTCTGACTCAGATGGGAGTCAGCTACCGCGAGCCGTATCCGGAGTTCTTGAAATCTGCGATGGCCGGTGTGGATCCGTTTAATCCATCGCCAGATAATCATTTCAGCGCCGCCGGTCATGCGTTATTCGCCAAGTTTGTGACCGACACCGATCTGGCCCGAGCGTCAACCGACTACTACGTTCATCAATGAAATCTGCGCGCAACCCACTTTCGGTCGAATCGATCCTATTTCGATTTTTCGCGATCGCAATCAGTCTCGTGGCCGTCGCGCTTTTGAGCGAAGTGGCCTTGAGATTATTCGAGCGACATGACGGAATAATCCGTCGCTTCGATCACGATTTAGGTTGGGTGCCGCTGGAGAACGTCGGCCAGCACGGCGTTCATCAAAATCAATTCGGTTTGCGTGGCCCGGACGATATGCAGCTAGAGAAGACGTCGGGAAGAAAGCGAATTCTGGTGCTGGGCGATTCATACGTTTGGGGCTTGAGTGCAAGTCAGGACGATATTTTTACCAGTCCGAGGGTGCACGGAACGAATGATGAGTTCATCAACTGCGGTGTCTGCGGTTATGGCACCGATCAGGAGTACTTGTTCTACTTGCGCACCTGCCAAAAGTTCGATGTCGATCAAGTGGTCCTGGTGTTCACCCCCGATAATGATGTCACTAACAATGTCGCTTCGGCGCAGTACACCTATCTCAAGCCTTACTTCACGCTCAACGACGGCGAATTAGTCCTGCACAATGATCACGTTCGCTACAACATAATTTACGCTTTCAATCGGGAATGCCGTCTTTGGAATGTTATCCGCGAGGGCGTCGACGGACTAAGCCATACTCTTCGACCCAAGCGAGAGCCAAAGTACGCGGACCCCAACGCCGTCGTGTCCGACGCTGACCGAGCTGGTATTGAATTGACTCTTGCGCTTATCAAGAAGCTGAAGGAAGCGGTCACCGCCCATCACGCCGAGTTCTACGTGGTTTTCATTCCTCAGACGAGCCGTATCCACAAACATATGCCTGCTAATCACCCTTTTGCACCATTGATCGCGGCAGGTCTGACTCAGATGGGAGTGCATTACCGCGAACCGTACCCGGAGTTCTTGAAGTCCGCCATCGCAGGCGTCGAGCTATTTCATCCGCCGGACGGTCATTTCAACGCCGCTGGCCACGCATTATTCGCCAAGTTCCTGACCGACACCGATCTGGCACGCGCATCGACCGATTACTACGCTCATCAATGAAATCCAGGCGCGACGCAGGCATGCTTTTAGCCAGTTAGACTCGTCCGTGAACATCCTGGGGTTGTCCGCTTTCTATCACGACAGCGCCGCCTGTCTGGTGCGTGACGGAAAAATCATTGCCGCTGCGCAAGAAGAGCGGTTCACCCGAATAAAGCATGACGCGAATTTTCCGAAGCAGGCGGTCGATTATTGCCTGCGCGAGGGCGGCATTAAGATCAACGATGTCAATAGTGTCGCGTTCTATGAAAAACCATTTCTGAAGTTCGATCGAATCCTGCACAGCTATCTCGCCTATGCTCCGGCGGGCCTGAAGAGTTTTCTAATGGCGATCCCGCTTTGGATTCGAGAACGGGTTTGGATGAAGGAACTAATTCGGCGCGAGCTGGAGTCCAATTGTAGAATTCTTTTCCCGGAGCATCACGAATCGCATGCCGCCTCGGCGTTCTTTCCGTCGCCATTTTCGGAAGCAGCGTTTTTGACGATCGACGGAGTGGGTGAATGGACGACGACGAGCTACGGCATCGGACGCGGCAACCAAATTCAAATGCTGGCCGAGATCCGGTTCCCGCATTCGCTCGGA
>DATINV010000155.1:0-10607 GCA_035473775.1 Chthoniobacterales bacterium | reverse complement strand
GGCAAATCCCGACGGGTCGTTCGTACGCGTGAAAGACATCGCCCGGATCGATCTCGGCGCCCAAACTTACAACTTAAGAGGCAGACTAGACGGGCGGCCTGCTGCCATTCTCGCGTTGTATCAGTTGCCGGGAACCAACGCCGTCAAGGCCGCGCAATCCGTGCGTAAGTTGATGAGCGAAGCGAAGCAGCGGTTTCCCGCCGATATGGACTACGCTGTCTCGCTCGATCAAACACTTGCCGTCACGGAAGGCTTGCGAGAAATTTTGAAAACGCTGCTTGAAGCGCTCGCGCTCGTCGTCCTCGTCGTTTTCATTTTCCTCCAAGGCTGGCGTGCTACGTTGATTCCACTTTGCGCTGTGCCCGTTTCATTAGTCGGAACGTTCGTGTTGTTCCCCCTGTTTGGATTCTCGATCAACACCCTTTCACTCTTCGGACTCGTGCTCGCGATCGGGCTCGTAGTCGATGACGCGATCGTTGTCGTCGAAGCCGTTGAGCGTCACATCGAAGAAGGAATGTCGCCGCGGGAAGCGACTTTGCAGGCGATGCGCGAAGTGTCTGCGCCAGTAATCGGCATCGCCCTCGTTCTTTCTGCGGTGTTTATTCCGACCGCATTTATTCCGGGCATCACCGGTCGATTATACCAACAGTTCGCCCTAACGATCGCGATCTCAGTAATCTTGTCCGCGTTCAACGCGCTCTCCCTTAGCCCCGCCCTTTCCGCCTTGTTACTACGGCCGCGAAAGAAAACACGCGGGCCGCTCGGATGGTTTTACGATCGATTCAATCGCGTATTCGGCAGCGCCACCCACGGATATGTAAATTGGTCGCGCGCGGCGATTCGGAAAGCCGTGCTGAGTTTCGCATTGCTGCTCGTTCTTGCCATCGGCGCCGGTTTTTTTGGAAATAGATTGCCGAGCGGCTTTTTGCCAGAGGAGGATCAGGGTTACATTTTCCTCGCGCTTCAATTGCCGGACGCATCGTCGCTCGAGCGCACCGATCAAGTATGTCACAAGATCGAAGATTTCCTGAGCCAAACGCCTGGTGTGCAACACACGACCAGTGTCATCGGATTCAGTCTGCTGAGTCTGGTCAGCAATACCTACAGCGCCTTTTTCTTCGTGACTTTTAAACCTTGGAGCGAACGAACCAAACCCGAAGAACAGTACCCGGCCATCAAGGCGCGAATAAATCAATACCTTGGTAGTCTTAGCGAAGGTATCGCCTTTGCGTTTCCGCCGCCTGCAATCCCCGGTGTCGGCACGTCGGGTGGATTCACGTTCATGCTGGAAGACCGCGCCGGCAAAGACGTCCCGTTTCTAGCCCAAAACGTGAAAACATTTTTGGAGGCAGCGCACAAACGCCCCGAGCTCGGGACGTTGATTCCTACGTTCTTGCCGAATGTTCCGCAAGTTCTCGTCAAGGTTGATCGCGACAAAGTCATCAAGCAAGGCATTGATCTCACTTCGGTTTATCAAACGCTCCAGACATTCATGGGTGGCTTTTTCGTGAACTACTTCAATCGGTTCGGCCGAACCTGGCAGGTATATATCGAAGCCGAGGGCGAATATCGCACTGACGCCAAGAACGTCGGGCAGTTTTTCGTACGCAACTCCACGGGCACGCCGGTGCCGCTCGATGCGATTTCCACGATCCAGGACGTTGCTGGTCCAGAATTTACGGTGCGTTACAACGAATACCGCGCGGCGCAAATTAACGGTTCGGCCGCGCCGGGCTACAGCTCGTACCAGGCCATGAACGCGCTCGAGGAGACTTTCCGGCAAACCATGCCTAACGAGATGGGCTACGACTACCTGGGCCTGTCGTATCAGGAAAAGAGAGCTCAGCAGGGCGTCTCGCCGACTGTTGTCTTCGGAATGTCGCTGTTGTTCGTGTTTCTGATTCTGGCCGCTCTTTATGAAAGCTGGTCGCTCCCGTTTAGCGTGTTACTGGGAACACCGGTCGCTGTCTTCGGCGCGTTTCTCACGCTCTGGCTGCGCGGAATGCAAAATAACATCTACACCCAAATCGGATTGGTCATGCTCATCGGCCTCGCCGCGAAAAACGCCATTCTGATCGTCGAGTTCGCCAAGGATGAATACGAGAAAGGCAAACCATTGCTCGACGCCGCGCTTGAAGGCGCGCGTCTGCGATTGCGCCCGATCCTAATGACTTCGTTTGCCTTCATCTTCGGGTGTTTGCCACTTTGGTTCGCCAGCGGCTCTGGAGCGGTCGCCCGTCGCGTGCTCGGCTCGACCGTCATCGGCGGAATGATTGCCGCCTCCGGAATCGCCATCTTTCTGATTCCAGTCACGTTTTACGTCATCGAACGATTCGCCGCCGGTCACGAAGGCAAATCAGAGCCGGCGTCCGAGCCAAAACCAACGGCATGATCGAGAATCTTCCGAAGCCGATCGCCCTTTACATGGAGGCGGAGAATAGTGGCGACGTGAATCTGTTCGATCAATGTTTCGCCCTAGACGCCAGGGTGCGAGATGAGAGCGAGACGCACAAAGGATTGGCGCCGATCAAGAAGTGGAAAGCCGAAACGAAGAAGAAATATCAGCACACCGTCGATCCGCTGAGTGTTTCCGAGAAAAACGGCAAATTCATCGTCACCAACAAGCTCACTGGAAATTTCCCTGGAAGTCCGATTGAGCTCGACTTCGTATTTACGTTGGAAGGCGACAAGATCGTTTCCCTCGAAATTTTATCGTAACCGGCAATCAAGCCTAACAAAGCGGAAAAAACGAGATGATCCTGCAAATCTACACCATTCTTCACACGCTCATCAGCCTGGTCGCAATCTTCACCGGCGTTGTTGTTGTATTCGGGATGCTCGGTGCCCGTCCACTTCCTGGCTGGACGAAATGGTTTCTGATCACCGCCGTCGCGACAACGATCACCGGATTCTTCTTTCCATTTCACGGGTTCACACCTGCGATCGGTCTCGGAATCATCTCGCTGCCTTTTCTCGCGCTGACAATCTTCGGTCGATATCCAAAACATCTCGCAGGGCCATGGCGCTGGATCTACGTCATCGGCGCAGTGATTTGTCTGTATTTCAATCTTTTTGTCCTGGTCGTGCAGCTTTTCGAAAGGGTGCCTGCGTTGCATGCGCTCGCGCCGACGCAGACCGAATCTCCATTCAAGACCACTCAGCTCAGCGTGCTGGTGATTTCCAGTTTCGTTTGCATCGTCGCGTTGATTCGATTTCGACCCCAACCGGCCCTCGCGACGTGAGGCCGCAGCCGGACTTCATTCACGAATTCGTTCAGGGCAAATCGCAGCGCACACTCTTACTTCTGCATGGAACTGGTGGAAACGAACGCGACCTGATTCCGCTCGGGCACGAACTCGATCCCAACGCATCGTTGCTGAGTCCACGCGGCAAGACCTTGGAAAATGGACGGCCTCGGTTTTTTCGGCGATTGGCGGAGGGCGTTTTCGATCTGGAGGACCTGCGCAATCGAACCATCGAGCTCGCCGACTTCGTAACCTCAGCGGCTAAACATTACCAAATCGACGCCACCAGGATTATAGCTGTTGGCTATTCGAACGGGGCCAACATTGCCGCCAGCATGCTTTTGCTGCGACCGGAGATTTTGTCGGCGGCGATTTTGTTTCGGGCAATGGTTCCGCTGAAGCCCGATAAACAGCCGGAGCTTTCGTCCAAATCCGTTTTCATCAGCGCGGGCGCGTTCGATCCAATTGTTTCGGTGTCGGGAACCAAGGCGTTGGAGGAATTGCTGCGTTCGGCCGGCGCCGATGTCGCAACTCGTTTTCTCCAAAGTGGCCACGAACTAACGCCGGGCGATGTCGATCTTGCGCGAGAATGGTTAACTAAATGGGAATGACGTAGGAGTTAGGGCCCTTCCACGCCACTGAGGATTCCGCCGAGATGGCCGGTGAGAATGATCGCTGCTAAACCAACTGTCATCAGAGCGAAATACCCGACGCGAGGGGACTCGTTGTTGTCTCGCAGGCGGAACCGTTTCCAAAGCAGAATTAAAATGATCGTCGCGGTGATAAGGCCTAAGAGGAGGTGCAAAAGCAGATTGCCCTTCAAAGCGGCGCCTTCGAGTTGGAATTGCCACGCTGCCAGGCCGGTTGCGATGGTGATTGGAATGCTAAGCGCCGCGCCGAAGAGATTGTAATAGGCGACCGACGCAAGCGCGGGTTGTTTTCGCCAAGCCGCCAGCACCTCAAAGAGAGCGCTGGCAATAAACAGCGCGATCGGAAAATGGACAACGACGGGGTGCTGCGCGTGCCGAGCAAGCAGCGCAGCCCTTACGTCGAATGGATTCACGGCCGTTAGAATAAGCGGATTCATTATTCGACCACGATTGTTCCGATCATCTTCGGATGAACCGAACAAAAGTACTCGTAGGTGCCCGGCGCACCGGCCGTGATGGTGAACTCCTGGTCCGTGTCGAGCGCAGGCGACTTTTGGAACTTCTTTCCGACGCTAACTACGGTGTGGGGCTCCTCGTCCCGATTGATCCAGGTGATTTTTTCACCGGCTTTCACTTTGAGAGTCGGCGGATTGAACGCGAACTCCTTGATTTCGACCGTGTTTTTCTTGTCACTGCTCGTCGCAACACCGGCGTCGTCTCCCAAAGCGGCGACGCAAAAGTTGAGCACGACCAGACTGATTAACAGGATCGCTTTTATATTTTTTCGAATAAACGTCATCATGGTTTTGCCTTTCTTAGCTCAGGTTTGAATCAACAACCGCGAGCGCGGTATTTCCCTGCTTGTACTGCACAGTGGTTAGGCCGAGCATGCCTCGCAGTTTTTCGGCTGGAACTTTCATTGGACCGGGCGATGCAGCAGCGCCCGGCGCCGGCTGCGGAAACGCAGTCGACATCGCGGTATGAAAGGTCACGTTGCCTTCAATTTTTTGCAGGACTTGGTGAATGTGACCGTTCAACACGGTTACCGAACCAAAGCGCTTCAGAAATCCTAGCGCTCGCTCGCTATCGCTGGTCCCCCAACCCCACTGTGGATATACGGTCCAGAGTGGAATGTGGGCGAAGACCACGATTGGCGTATCGGCACCGAGGTCTTTCACATCGTCTTTGAGCCAATCAAGCTGTTCTTCGCCAAGTTGGCCCAGGCCACCCGCCTGAAGATTCAGAACGTTGACCAATCCAATGAAATGAACGCCGTTCTTGTTGAAGCTGTACCAACCAGACCCTTTCGCTTCAACGCTTTTCAGGTAGCGATCGCGATAGATCTTGCCACCATCATTTAGAACATCGTGTTCGCCCGGAACATAGAAAACATCTTTTGTCCGGCAGGTTTTGACTAGCTGATCGAAGGTGTCGAACTCCTCGGGCTTCGATAACTGTGTGATATCACCGGTGTGAATCAAGAAAGATGGCGGCGTCGGCATCGCGTTAATCCGATCCAGCGCAATCTTGAATGTTTCGGTAACATCTTTGTTCGCCTCTTTGTTAAATCCGATGTGACTGTCGCTGATCTGAAGGAAACTCAGATCGGTTGCTGGGAGCGACGAGGCGCCGACTTTTGCAATTTGGGCAAGAGTTCTTGAGATGAGAACCCCGCCGCTTACCGTCCAAAGCACGCCGGTCCCGGCCCAGGCCATGCACTTTAGGAAGCCTCGGCGATCGATTCCGTCCTGCTCGATATTCTGGAGAATGTGTTCGTGATCTTTCATAATCTTTACCTTTCTGACTATGATGACCCGGGATGGGCCCTCCTTATTCCCACGGAGAGAAAAATTATGGCTTCGGGAATAAAATTCTGACTTTCACAGTCTGTTATCTAATGATTGAAAGTAACAACAACACGTGTTCCGATCCTCTTCTCGCCTAAGCGAATTCGAACGCGAGGTGTTGCCGCATCTCGACGCCGGCTACAACCTTGCCCGCTTTCTTATGCGCAACGATCACGATGCGGAAGATGTGGTGCAGGAAGCGTCCCTCCGCGCATTCCGCTTCTTCGAGAATTTTCGCGGCGAAAACAGCCGGGCCTGGTTTCTCCAAATTGTTCGCAATACTTCGTTCACGCTTCTCAAGAAGAACCAGCCTGCCGAAATGAACATTGAATTTGATGAAGAAAAACATGGAGGACAAACTCCAACGATGGATCCGGGAATTTCCCTGGATCGTGCCCACGATCGGCAAACCGTTCGGGCCGCGATCGAACAACTTCCGCCTGAATTTCGCGAAACAATTATCCTGCGCGAGCTGAACGGAGCATCCTACAAAGAAATCGCGGATATCGCAGGAGTTCCTATCGGCACCGTCATGTCACGGCTTGCTCGAGCGCGCCACCAGCTTCAAATGATTCTTTCGAAAACAAAATGAACCACGACGAGATTCGCGAACTGCTTCATGCCCATGTTGATGGCGAGTTGGACTTGGTTAACACTCGCCAAGTCGAGCAACACTTGCGCGATTGCGAGGAATGCCGGCGCTTGGAGGACCAGATCCGCGGATTGCGCGAAGCGCTGACGACTAATGCCCCTGCATTCCGCGCTCCTGGGCATTTGCGGAGAAATGTTCGCGCCGCTTTGCGACGAGAAGCCAATGCCGGAGAGAAAGACCTTTCATTCTGGCCGATTTTTGCGGCCAGCGCAGCGTTTGCTGTCCTTATTCTCGGCTTAGTGCTTTTCCTAACCAACCGGAGTTCCCATCAAGGCGCGATCGTCGATGAAGTCATTGCCAACCATGTGCGTTCGCTGCTTGCGACGCATCTGGTTGATGTTGCCTCGTCCGATCAGCACACGGTGAAACCGTGGTTCGACGGGAAGATCGATTTCGCGCCGGACGTGCATGACTTTGCCATGAGCGGTTTTCCATTGGTCGGGGGAAGGCTCGATTATCTCGATGGGAAGACGGTGGTTGCTCTCGTTTACCAGCGAAACAAACATCCGATCAACGTTTTCATCCTGCCCGGAAAGGAAAATGTTGAAACATCGCCGGTTTCCACCGCCCGTCGGGGTTATAACCTACTTTCCTGGACGCACCGCGACATGCGCTACTGGGCCGTATCGGATCTTAACGAAACGGAATTGCGCCAGTTTGCCGGCATGCTTATCCGTTGAATCGTTCGCAAGGCATTTTGATTCTACGAAGCACGGGGTAAAGTCGACTAGCTCGGGAAGAGTTGACACGTTTGCAATATTGAAACATGCCGGCAACGACTGAAGAGCAGGACGAACGGTTTTATCGCGACACCGAAGCGATTGCATTCCCCAAGCTGGACGATCATCAGCTTTCGTTGTTGGAACCGTTAGGTAAGCGACGCGTCCTAAAGCGAGGCGATATGATTTTCAAAGCCGGTCAACGTGATTTTGGCCTGACAGTTGTCCTGGACGGAGAATTAGAGGCCTTCGAACAGCGGGATGACACCGAACAAATCCTGGCTACCGCCCATGCGCGTGATTTCATTGGAGATGTGTCGATGTTACAAGGGACGTCCGCTCTTGCCAGCGTGCGGGTAATTTCCGACCAGGCGGAAGTTCTGCACGTTCCGGCAACCGAAATGCGTCGCGCACTGGCGGAAATACCGGCTGTGAGCACCACGATCGTCAACGCCCTCATTATGCGCCGGCGCCGCTTGAGCCGTGACCGCGAATTTGCCGGCTTTCGCGTTCTGGCAGCGGACGAAGACCGGGCCGGCCACGAAGTCGACGATTTTCTGGATAAGAATCACATTCCGCATCGACTCATCCAATTCGACAGCGAACAGGGACAAGAACTGAGCAAGCGTTTTCATCTCGAGACGCGCCATCTGCCAACTTTGATTACACCCAGTGGATCGCCGTTGCGCCGGCCGTCTTTGCGCGAGGTTGCCCAGGCGGCGGGATTACTACGTGGAATCGCGGCTGAGAATGAAACTGAGATTTTCTCCGACGTTACCATTGTGGGCGCCGGTCCGGCGGGATTGGCTGCGGCAGTTTATGCCGCTTCAGAAGGATTGAAAACCGTTGTCCTGGAGAGTTACGCGCCCGGTGGCCAGGCCGGATCATCTTCGTTGATTGAAAACTTCTTTGGATTTCCAACTGGCGTCAGCGGCGGAGATTTGACCTGGCTCGCCCAGCTTCAGGCGTATCGATTCGGCGCGAAATTTTCCACACCGTCGCAGGTCCTTACCTTTCGCTACAATCCGGACGACGAATACGTGGCGTGTATCCAGAGCGAAGGTTGTCCGGCAGTCCTACGCGCAAAAACTGTTTTGATTGCTACTGGCGCTGATTACGGCCGGCTTGAGGCAGAAAACCGCGAACGATTCGAAGGGGTCGGTGTTTATTACGCGGCCACGGCCCTGGAGGGCCAAATCTGCCGGAACGAAACAGTCATCGTGACCGGTAGTGGCAATTCTGCCGGTCAAGCGGCGATGTTTCTCTCCGACGGCGCCGCCAAAGTTTTGCTCGTTGTTCGTGGCGATGACATCACCAAGAAAATGTCCGACTACCTATCCCGTCGAGTGCAAGCGCAAAAGAATATCGAGATCCTTTATCGCACCGAGATTCGACGAATGTCAGGCAATCAAAAACTCGAAGAAGTCGAACTGGAAAACACGAAGACGAGCGAGCGAAAAGTCATCAAGACTCCCGCCGTATTTTCGATGATCGGCGCCAAGCCGTGCACGGAATGGCTGCCGGACGAGATCGCGCGCGATGACAGAGGATTCGTCAAGACCGGCACCGCGGTTGCAGAAGAACCAAGGTGGCGCGCGAGCAAGCATCAACCCACTCCAATGGAAACGAGTCTTCCTGGAATTTTTGCAGCGGGCGACGTGCGGTCTGGGTCGGTGAAGCGTTGCGCGTCCGCTGTTGGAGAAGGTGGAATGGCGATCGCAGGGATTCACCTTCGACTGGCAAACAACAACAGGAGATAATTATGCCCGATCGCGGTTGCGGCCATCTCAACGCAGTAGAATCCGTAAAGCAGCCCAAGGTACTCGAATGCGTCGAGTGTGTGAAAATTGGTGGAACCTGGGTCCACCTGCGCACGTGTCAGCAATGCGGCGTCACTTTGTGTTGCGACAATTCACCGAATCGTCACGCTAGCAAACATGCGCACGCGACGGGCCACCCGGTCATTGCTTCCGCTCAGCCGAACGAGCGCTGGTTGTATTGCTATCCGGACGACGGGTTCTGCGAGTATTAGTTTATGTGGGCGATCTTTCGGGATCCCTGCGATGAAAGCGTAATTCGCTCACGACCTGCCACCAACTCGTCTGCAAAATCTCGCGGCCGATGGGTGCTCGCCGCCACCATTCTCGCTTCGAGCATGGCATTTATCGACGGCACGGTGGTGAACGTTGCATTGCCGGCGCTCCAAACACATCTGAACGCCACCGCGGTGGACGTTCAATGGGTAATTGAAGCTTATTCATTATTTCTGTCCGCGCTGTTACTCGTTGGCGGCTCGTTAGGCGATCATTACGGGCGCCGGAAAATATTTCTGATCGGTATTAGTATCTTCGCGCTCGCGTCCATGGCGTGCGGTTTTGCGGCGAATGTTCAGCATCTGATCATCGCCCGCGCGGTCCAGGGATTTGGCGCCGCTCTCTTGGTCCCCGGCAGTCTGGCCATCATTAGCAATTCGTTTCCCGAAAATGAACGCGGGCGCGCAATTGGTACGTGGTCCGGATTCAGCGCAATCACCACCGGTGCCGGACCCGTCCTCGGCGGTTGGCTGATCGAACACGTTTCTTGGCGCGCCGTTTTTTTTATCAACGTTCCCATCGCTGTCGCGGTTATTCTTATTTCCCTTCGCCACGTTGCGGAAAGTTCCAACGAAGACAAAACCAGCATCGACTGGATCGGCGCGGTGTTGGCCGCGCTTGGATTGGGCGCGCTCGTTTTCGGATTGCTTGAATCTTCCCGCATCGGCTTCAGTGATCGGACGGTAGTTATTGTTCTCATCGCCGCCGGGGTACTTCTCGTTGGGTTCCTGTTGTTCGAGACGCGTGTTACGGAACCGATGTTGCCACTCTCACTTTTTCGGTCGCGGGTATTTAGGGGCACGAATCTTCTGACGTTTCTTCTTTATGCTGCGCTCAGCGGCACCCTGTTCTTTCTTCCAATGAATTTGATTCAAATCCAGCACTACGGTGCGACCGCCGCCGGCGCGGCGTTGCTGCCATTCATCCTGCTTATGTTTGCTCTTTCCCGTTGGTCCGGTGGTTTGGTCACTCGATACGGCGCGCGACTTCCGCTGATTGTCGGACCAATGGTCGCAGCCTGCGGCTATGCCCTCTTCCTGCGCACAGGAATTGGCGGCAACTATTGGACTGACTTCTTTTTCCCGGTGGCTGTGCTCGGTTTGGGAATGGCCATCAGTGTAGCGCCGCTCACCACCGTGGTCATGAGTTCTGTGTCACCAGCCCGCGCCGGCATCGCGTCCGGAGTCAACAACGCCGTAGCGCGCACGGCTGGACTAGTCGCCATCGCTGTTTTTGGAATCCTGATGCTGCATGTGTTCGGGGACCGGCTGAATCGACGCCTAACTGAGTCAGCTTTGCCGATCTCGATCGTGCAATCGGTGCAAAAGCAAAGCACCAGACTTGCCGCGATCGAGATTTCTACGGATCAAGACGCAAACGAACGACACTCGCTCCGCCGTG
>DATINV010000154.1:0-7873 GCA_035473775.1 Chthoniobacterales bacterium | reverse complement strand
ATAGAAATTCGCTCTTAGCACAGAGATTTGATGCATCCGATTTCAGGCAGCCCCTTATTGCGAGCGTTGGTCATTGCGGTCCCGGGCCTTCTGGTGGCCGTTTATCTCGCCGCACAGATCGGATACGGCGACGTGCCGGTTGCGGTTTACTTCCTGATTGGGATCGTCGTCCTGATCGCGGTAAAGTTCTCCACCAAGTATGTCCGACTTGAAGCTCTACTCCTCGGACTTTTATTGTTCGGTTACATCGTCGGCCAAAGCGGTTTTGGCCATTTTAGCTTGTCTCCCAGCAAGGGAATTTATCTTGGCGAAATTGGATTAGTTCTCTGCATCGGTTCGATCGTAGCCAGGATGGCTTTTACTCGGCAAAGGCTTGTTCCAAAGCTTGCTCTTCCCTGGGCCATTGTCGCTTTTATCGCGATTGGAACTTTCCGCTTTGTCTATGATTTTCGCCATGCAGTTAATGAAGTCGATGTGGTTCGCGATTTTGCGACGATCTACTATGCGGTTTTTTTCTTTATCGCGTTCAATATCTCTCGCCATCATGGATCACGCTTGTTTCTCCAGCGAACAATCGTGGTCGCACTGGTCTGCGCAATCTTCGTTTCCTCTGTCTACTTCGTGGTTCCATCGCTTTTTGATTACTTTCTCGTCCACGGCCGCCCATTCATCTCCCCACGGGGCGATCTGACGGGTTCATTCATGGGATTTGCCTGCATTTTGTTCTATCTTAATGGCCAGACGAAAGGTCATCCTATCCGATGGACGCTGCTGAGTTTTGCCGCGTTTGTTGCACTAATGCTTCCCCTTTCACGCGCAACCTTCCTCGGGTTTGCGGCAGCGGTAATACTGTTGGTGCTTTCAGGCCGACCCCGATTCATTTTGAGTCTAGTCGTGTTCGGCGCCCTTGGACTGATGATACTGATCCCAACTACGCTGGCGATGAAAAGCACGGGGGAAGAAACTTACATGACCACGCTCCGCGACAAAATGCTCTCGATTATCGAGCCGTTTGGAAGCAAGCGGATATTTGTCAGCGAGGTTGGCGATGCCTCAGCGGGTAACAATGAGTTTCGCGCAATTTGGTGGTCCTCCGTAATCGATGAGACAAACGAGAAATCACCATTCGTTGGCCTCGGGTTCGGTTACGATTTGGCAAAGCGGTTTTTGCGAAGTTATACAAACCCTTTGGATCCTTACGAGTTCGATACCCGCAGCCCGCACAGCATTCTCCTCACGATTTATGGACGAATGGGAATCGTCGGCATTCTGGCATTCTTCCTTATGGTTTTTTATATTCTAAGATCCTCGCTGCGTTGCGCGGCTGCCATTCGAAGTCGCAAAACGCCTGCAAGTGACATTGCCCTATGGTGTGGTGTTCTTGCTATTCTTGTTACAAGTTGTTTCGGGGTGATGCTGGAAGGACCCATGGCGGCGATTGTCTTCTGGAGTCTTCTGGGAATGGCGTCCTATCGCGAATGGGAACGGCTTCAGCCGGCGTCAGCACCAGTAAAATTGAAAAGTCACGGTGCCCTAATGCGACCAGCCCCGTCACCGGTTTCGTCGCGAATTGCGTGATCGAGAAGCGTTCACTTAGTCATCAGCTCCTCCAGATATTTAATCGTTACCTCGAGCCGGGGGGCGAGGAAGCATGGGTATCCACTCTCGAGAAATCTTTCAATCTGCCTACCATCTATTTCGAGAGCTCCGATTGGACAGGGCCAAATGCTCCCTCTCTTTGGAGTCAGGCCCTTCGAATGGTCTACAACCCCGATGCGATTCGGAAGCTACGGCAATTTCAAAAGCAACAACGAACCAAGGCTTGGATTATTCACAACGCGTTTCCAACCGGGTCGGCGGCGATTTATCGAGAAGCTCAAACAAACCGCATTCCGGTAATTCAATACGTCCACAATTTTCGACCATTCTCGATCAGTGGCTATCTCCTTCCCGATGATCTGAACGAAATTGAGCGTTGGCCGCGAACCTTCCTGCGAGAGATCGCACGCAAATCTTGGCGCGATTCGCGAATCCGGACAGCTTGGTTCGCAGCCGTGCTCACCCTTAGTCACAGCCTCGGTTGGTTCAAAAATGTCACGGCCTGGATTGCAGTTTCAAATTTTATGCGTGACCAATTCATTCGCGCTGGCGTTCCCTCCGAAAAAATTTTCACTCTGCGCCACTTTTGGCGACCAGTTGCCGATCTCTCCACGACCACTGATCAGGATTATTATCTCTTCATCGGCCGACTGGTGGGGCTAAAGGGAGTTCTCGTGCTTCTCGACGTTTGGGACCAAATCTACGGCGAACAAAAATCATCTGGCCCAAAACTCGTAATTATCGGTGAAGGCGAATTGAACGACGTCGTTCGCGCGCGCGCGACCGAAAATCCATTAATTGATTTCCGCGGAGTGGTTGCGAAAGACGAAAAACAGGGCCTGCTCGCCGCAATGCGCGCGCTGATTGCGCCGTCGATTTGTCTCGAATCACTCGGCCTTGTTGCTTACGAAGCCTACGATTTCGCAAAGCCGGTCCTTGCCTCGCGCGCCGGAGGACTCAGCGAAATTGTGATTCATAATCAAACTGGACTGATTCATGACCCCGGCAATCGCACCATGCTTTTCGAACATGTTATGAGCTTGGAGCGCGAACCGCGAAAGAGAATTGAATTTGGAAAAAACGGCCGCCAATGGCTTTTAGAAAATACCAACATTGAGAAGTGGCGAGACGAATTCAACCGCATCGTGGAATTTGCAGTTAGCACGGGGACATAAGGTCGATGCAATGTGTTACTGCTAGTCATGAAGGAAACCGCACCGATTTAATGCGAAATGCGAACAACTAAGTCGCTAAAACAGTACTGCAAGCGCGTCCTACCGCCGGGGCTACAGCGGATCATCTATCAGTATTTGTGGAACCCTTTTCGCAACGCCTATTGGGGGCTCCTCGATCTGGACTGCGAATTACGGAGCGGATTGCACGTTCGAATTCGTAACCGCCCTGACTGGGAAATGTACAACGAAGTACTCGTGAACGGCGAATACGATGTGCCAATCGACTATGCTTTGGATAGATATCAGGCGAACCGTCCGCTCGTAATCATCGACCTTGGAGGCAACATTGGATATTTCGCATTTCGCTGCGCGGACGAATGCATTACGCGTGGCATTGCCGACAGACTCTCATTGGTAATCGTCGAGGGAGCGCCGTTAATGTTTCGAGAACTTAAGGAACGGGTGCAGGCAGAACCTTTATTGCGCGAGAAAGTCCAGTTGTTAAATGGCCTTGTCGGCCGCAAGGGCGGTGAAGCATACATTACCGGCAGTCACCTTCACTATTCGAATGTCGCCAGCGAGGAACGACGAACTGGATCCTCGCGCGTCGCATATATAAATTTAGACGAAGCGCTCGCGAGATTTGAAACGATCGACTTGATTAAGTGTGACATCGAAGGCTCCGAGTTCGATTTCATCGATCACTACGAGAACCTTCTGAAGAAAACCCGCGTGATTGCGATCGAATTTCACCGTTACGGACGCAATCTCGACGAAGCTCGCGACAAATTATCGCAGTATGGATTTAATCGCCGTTCTGTTCTCCGCGACACACGCTTCTACTCGATTGAGTTCTACTCGAAAGAGCCTTGAAGTTTTTCGCAGATCCTCTGCTCGATACGTGCGGTAAAGTTGCTCGCCTGATGATCGCGAGTCAGCGCAGTGAAATTCCTTTCAATCAAAGAAGTAAATGGTTCTGGGTTGTTCATAATTTGAAGCAATTGGCCGGCAGGATCTCGCCAATCGACAGCTACCACCGGATCATGTCCGAACATTTGCTCTGATTCCGAGGGGGATTCGCCAACAATTAAACACTTTGCCGCCATTGATTGGAGATATCGATGCGTAACCGTAGAAATCTCGCCAGCAGCATCCGGATCTGTTACCACCCGAGGAAAACAGATCGAGATCTTGGCATCAGCCAACGCAGAAATGAATTCCTCCCTGGTCGGAAATCGGTGATCGAGCACGCAATTTAGGCCCTTGTCCTTTAGGTCTTTAATGGCGTCGTTGTACCGCGGCAATGATCGACCAAATGCCAGAACGTCGATTTTTCTCTCGCTCCAAGGCTTCGCTCGATATTCGGAAACGTCGATCGTCTCCGGCACCCAATGAACATCGCAAACTCCTTGCAGCATCACTCGAAGGCGTTCACTGCTTTGCAAGCTTGAGACTAGGAGGACGTCGATTCTTGCCTCGCGCGCCAGCGCCGCGATTCCCTCAAGCCTTGGCTCCCAGGCATCCCAAATCCAGAGGACTCGTAGCTTCGAGCCAAGCGTAAAATAGGGAAATGTCTTGCCAAATAAATAATGGCGATATGGCAGTCCGATACTAACGACCACTTCGGAAATGCGGATTCGCGATAAGAAAGGCCGTAGTAGGGTGTTTAAGAATGTGTAAAGGCGTGACGAAACTTTGACAGGGTGAAAAAGGATCGCTCCCGGTCGCGCGCGCCAGTCAGTGCATCGCAGACACGCTTTTTCAATTGCCCGGATGTCGTCGAACTCAGGTCGACTGTCCAGAAGACGCGACGTAATTAGTGCAATTCGACCGGCACATGCGGATTCCTGACGTGCCGTTACCGTCGATTGACTATCCATAAGGCCGCAAACAATTCACCGCTTTTACGACTAAGAACGCTACATGAGCGGAGCGCCAGTCGGGGTCTCTAGTTTGTGCACCAGCTCTGCCGTGAACTTTTCAATCACTTTCCGGGTGTCAGCTTCAGATCGATTCGGCCTGACCAATCCCTCAGTGACATTCCCGGTGACGGTGACATACGCCCAGCGTTGATCATATCCATAAAGCAGGCGGTCCCGCATGTCCCATAGGGTGCGCTGGAGATGCGACGGTGTGAGGCGGTTGTACCCGATAAACCAGTAGTAATTCAAATTAGTTATCAGGCGCTCGTTGCCTCGCTCATCGACAAAGAGGCGCACACTCTTAAGCAATGTCGTGCCTAGTGATCGGCCGTTATCGATTGGAATCGCTTCCCTCGTCGAATTTCGTAAATTCCAGCCCTGGGCCGGAAGACAGCGCTCCGGACGATGAATACTACTGGCCATGTCACCACCGGACAATACGATCGATACGAATATCTGGTCGCCGTCAGGACTCGTGTAGGTTTTCCGCGCAAATTGCGTGTCCTTGGCCAAAGCGCCGACCTCTTTAGCCGTTATTTCAGCGTCCTCCCCTAGCCACGTTCCGATCCAGGTTGGTAATTTCATGGCAATTCCGGACGGGCTGGAAAGGCGGGCGTGCGGGAGCAGAAAAATTACACTGAGTCCACAAAGGAGCACCGTTTCAAGAATGAGCAGTCGCTTTTTCATTCCGTTACGGCGGGGCTGGCACGGGCTGTAGATTTCGGTGCCGAATGTTGAGAAGCATTCCAAATAAGACCATGGCTGCGAGTGCGAACGGAAAAGACAAATAACCGGATATTGCGTGATACGGACCACCGGCCAGATCCTCGCCAAAAAATTTCGCGGCAACGAATATTGATACCAGCCGTCCCGCGTTCCCAATAATTGCGAAAAGAAGTGCTGCCACGAATATCGCAAATTTTTTCCACAGCCGATCGAACTTGAAGTGACCGTAAATCGCAGCAAGCATCGCGATCGCCATCAGTGAGTGAATACCACTGCAACCTTCGTCGACCTGAAAATGAAACGTGTTGTCTGCCGAGTTAACCACGGTTCCAAGCGTCTCAACATGAATGCCGATCAGATTGCAGACTGCGCTCGAAACCGCCGTTTCGAGAAACTGTAGTCTTACCGTTGCTTGTGTCACAAAGTTCAACGGCACCATGAAAAATAAAAACGCGATTGGAAACAAAGTGATTCGGGCAATTTGCCGTCCGTACAAATACAGAACCATTCCAAATAAGATGAAAGGTAATGCCGCCAACGCGAAGCGGGCCTGAACAGTCCTGGCTCCGATCAAAAATAAAAACAAGCCAACGCCGAGAAATATCCAACCCGACCGGGAACTCCCTACTTGAGCATTTAAAATTCGTTTACGGTCGTACCAAAGTAACCCCAGGACGGCTAGCGGAATAAGCTTTGCATGTTCGTAGTTCGTTTCCGGATTCCACGCCTCCCATGCCCAATAGAATACGGACCGTTGTCGATCGGAAAACAACCGGACGATTCCGAAAAAATAAATCAGGGTCCCGGCGATGGCAGAGTACAAAAAGGCACTGATCGGTTCGCGTCTGATTGCGTCGACGAGCGACCACGCCTTTCGTGTTTGGTCAGTCATGTCGGACGACAAGATTACGACGACCGCATCGACCTAGCAATTAACTGACCGAGGGAACTCGCGCCCGTGGTGAAGGTCGCGGCGCCATTTGACCGTAAATCCAATGGTAGGTCCGTTCCAAACCGTCCCGCAATTTGGTCGACGGTTCCCAACCAAAAACTTTCTGAATCAGGGTGTTGTCGCTGTTGCGACCGTTCACGCCCTTCGGAGCGGAGAGATTATACCGACGCTTTAACTTCAATCCGGCGACATCTTCGACGATGTCGACGAGTTGATTAATCGTTACCAGTTCACTGCTGCCGAGGTTCAACGGCTCGGCGAAATCTCCATTCATGATCATCTGCGTGCCCTTCACGCAATCATCGATCCACATGAAGCTGCGAGTCTGTTTTCCGTCACCCCAGATCTCGATCTCATGGTTCCCGGAAAGTTTTGCCTCAATCACTTTGCGACAAATTGCTGCCGGCGCCTTTTCGCGGCCGCCGTCGTACGTACCATGCGGGCCGTAAACGTTGTGATAACGCGCCATTCGAGTCGCGATCCCAAAATCTTCGCGGAAATGACGGCACATCCTCTCGGAAAATAGTTTTTCCCAGCCATAACCGTCTTCCGGCATCGCCGGATACGCGTCTTCTTCCTTGAGCGCGGTGACATTCGGATCGGTTTGTTTGTCGGCGGCATAAGCACACGCGGATGATGCGTAGAAAAATCGTTTTGCGCCGGCATCCTTCGCCGCCATCAGAAGGTGGGTATTGATCAGCACAGTCAGCATACACAGCGCCTTGTTGTTTTCGATAAAACCCATTCCGCCCATGTCCGCGGCAAGGTTGTAGACCAAGTCAACGCCCGCGACCGCGCGTTCGCAGCTTTCCTTGTCGCGCAGATCGAGCTGCAAATTTTCGGCTTCAGGAAACATCTGAAACCATTCCTCGAACGGTTTCACATCGACCGAACGAACCTTTTTTCCCTGGCGAAGGAGATCAGCCACTAAATGGCCACCGATGAAGCCGCCCCCACCGCACACTACAATTTTTTCAGACGCCATCCTGTTCCTGAGAGCGGGTAACGTGCCGAACTCCGTGCCGGCCGCAACTACTTTCGTAAACCCAGGAGTTGCCCCGTCGCGCGAAGGATAAACAACGGGTTATTGAGTAGGTAACGTCGCCAGAGTCGTCTTGGTTCCTGTCTTAGCCGAAACAGCCATTCGAGCCCAATACGTTGCATCCACTTCGGTGCTTGCGGAATACGTCCCGTAAGCAAATCGAAAGCTGCCCCGACACCAATGAAGATTCTCGCCTCCGGCAACACCGACGTGTGCTTTGCCATAAAGAATTCTTGTTTGGGCGTACTTAAACCGACCCAAACAAAATCAGGGTGAGCAGCCCGAACCTGTTCCTGAACTTCTCGTAGCTCATCGTCGTTTAGCGCCCGGAAGGGCGGCGTGTAAGTGCCCACAATCTGTAAGCCTGGATAACGTGCCTCAAGGTATCTCCTCAACTCTTCGGCCACCCCAGGTCCTCCGCCATAAAGGAAATGTGAGGACCCATTAGCGACGGAGT
>DATINV010000153.1:0-2992 GCA_035473775.1 Chthoniobacterales bacterium | reverse complement strand
CCGACCTTACCCATTGCTCGCCAATATCAGACGATTACTGGAACGGCAATCCTCGCTCACAGGTCAGACCCTCTTGATTCTTAATTCTCCTGTTTACCGCCCGTTGGGTGTCACTTTGTTGCTTCGAGCACCGAAAGGATATTTCCAGCCGGATCTTTGAACCAGGCGATGGTCGGGCCGTTGCCGCGCATGATCCCTTTTTCGTCCGTCTTCAACTCGCCTTGATTGTAGTGTTCGAACTGCACGCCGAGCTTTTTCAATTTGTCTACCGCAAGGTCAACATCTTCCACCGGAAAATTCAGAACGGTGAATGTCGCCGGAACATGGTTCGGCTTCGAATAAATGAGAACGTTATTACCGCTCGCGATATGCAAGGTCAGTAGACCGCGATCCTCCGAAACCTTCAGCCCCAATGTTTCGCGATAAAACTTTTTCGCTTTCTCAATATCAGGCGCTGCGAAACCGCTGAATGCTTTGCTGTTTTCTAACATAGATGCCTCCGGATTTTGAATGTTGTCTATTCTTGCCGTCCCCGCCCGCGAAAAGCCTTACCACAATCTTCTAGATCAAAACACTTACAACGATCCGCCTTTTCGAGCAGACGTTTCATTTTCTTCGCTCCCGAGATCAGATCATCCATTTCAGTTATCTTGCGTCGCGCCAGTAATTTCCAGCGGCGGAATGCCGGAGTGCTTTTACCAAATCCGTGAAAGAGGTGCTTGATCTCCTCGATTCGAAATCCAGCGCGCCTGGCGACGTCAATCACCTGTAAATAATTCAAAACGCTGGTTTCGTAACGACGTTGCCCGCCGACGCGCTGGGTTTTCGGCAACAGGCCGGCCTTTTCATAATATCGGATTGCCGAGGCTTGCAGACCCGTTCGCCGAGCCACTTCGCCGATGGTCATGCTTCCCATATGGAAAAGTCGCTTGACTTAAAGCGCGCTTCAAGTCCGAGCGTCTCAACCAACTATGAATACGTCGACAACATTTCGCTTGCCCCTGATCGCCAAGATCGCCATTGCCATGACCTTCATTAATACCTGGGTCATCTTCGAAGAAACGGTCGTCGATCGATCCGGCCTCTGGCGCTACATGCCGTTCTACAGGGTTGGATTATTTTGCGCCTGGGATGCCGCGGTTTTTGCGGTCACTCTGCTACTTCTCCTCCGAAGCGTTTCACGGTCACGTCGTCGCAACGATCCAACGCTAGCCGCAACGATGCCTCCCTTGCCATTGATCGCCAAAGTCGCGATCGCAATGACCTTTCTTAATACAATAGTGATTCTTTTTGGCTGGCCTGGCTTGCTGCTGCGAGTCTGTTTTTGACCAGTTTCGTCATTGGTTGCCGCCGAAGGCCGCGTAGCGCAGTTTTACGCGGTCACTCGCCTGTCACGCCGTAGGACAACGTAGGCGGCTGCCCTCTGCTTTCCAATCTCGTCACTTGCCACATGTCACTTGTCACTTCTTCGTGAGTCCATCGCGCCAGGCCATCACTTCGAGTTCGACCCGGACCGCGTCCTCAACTGGAATCACCGGTCGCGCCTCAAATTCAAAAGCGGGCAACATCGAGCAGAACTTGTGAACCTGTAGCGGATCGTCGCAATCCAACATCATGTATCCGCCCCAATCCCCCACCCGGATAACGAACAGCTCGATCTTGAAATTGGCGGGCGCTTTCCATTGACGGAACACTTCCAAAATTCGCTTCTGCGCGTTCTCGTATTCCATCGGCGAACCTTGCGAGCGCTCCCACCAGCTAATCATGTATTTCATCAGCACAGAAAGACCTGCAGGTGAGTAAATGGCAAGTGCAATGTCTTCCAAGCCAGGGCGGCTCGGACCTCAACCGCTCAACATCCCTGTTCCGCATTTCGCATTTCACCCTGCTCCTGGCTCAGTAAAGAATTGACGGCAGAAATGATCCGGCCGGTTCATTGTAGAATCCTTTGCTCATCAAAGTCATTGGTTGCGTGACTCGAAGCCCCTGCTCCAAACACCATTGAAGTAACTCACTGTTGCGTGTCGGCAGCAAAAAACCTGGACCAGCGAATTCTTTCGCTGAGCCGATCAGCGCTTGAAGGTCGCGATTGCTTTCTCCCACCGCATGTCCAAAAAAACCAATGATCGTCGCATAACCAGTCACTCGACCATCCCGTTCGACCACGGTTGCCGTACCTTTGGCGACTGCGTCATTCAATTCGCCACCTCGATCGTGTCCGTGAACTCTCTGGCAAACGCGATTGCACGCATCGACGTCCGACTTGGTTGTGCTTCGCACCGCGCAACCATCGATTTCCGTGTTCAGAGCCGGTCCTTGGATGCAGGCTAGTGGTTCGCGCACGTCGTAGCCAAGCTTGGCGTAAAGTGAAAGCGATCGCGTGTGATATCCAGCTTGAATCAATCGAACTCCGGGAAACTTTTTTGCCGCTGCGCGCTGGTGCGCGTCTTCCATTAACTGGCGGCCAACCCGGCGATTTTGCACGTTTGGATCGACCGTGATCGGTCCGAGTCCGGCAATGGCATTGCGTTCGTCGAGAAAATTACTTCCAATAACTCGGCCATCGATTTCAGCTACCACTAGAATCCCGGATGCGACAGCAACGACTGTATCAACCCGATCGCTATCTCCTCGGATGGAAAATCTGGAGCGAAATTGTGGGCCTTAGCGATCGTGGTGAAGGCGTCGTAACAGATCTTTCCGCACGCATTCGCATCGTCGGCCGTGCCGGGTCGTAACCTAAGCTCCGCGCTCATAATCGATGCTCGAAATTACGCCAAGTGCCGATTAGTCAATCACGCCCTCGTCACATGTCACACGTCACTCGTCACTTCCATCATCCCCGATGCCTTCGATAAGACCTTCTTCGCGGGCGATTGTTCGATGGGGCGTTTCGGAATTGATTGCCGTTGTGTCGGATCGCGTCGCCGCTTCCACGCGGAGAATTTCCGGGTAATCGCGGCTCGAGTTTAGCCGGCCGAAAAGATCGCTG
>DATINV010000152.1:0-6649 GCA_035473775.1 Chthoniobacterales bacterium | reverse complement strand
CTCGTTTTCTCCCGCGGCTCGCCGATTTTAGGCGGCCTCAAGTTTTCGTTTCTTCGCGGAGTCGATGCCAAACCAAACGGGGATTATTCCTATTGGGTTTCGCAAAATATCTTCGCGATGTATCAGCTGATGTTCGCGATCGTCACGCCGGCATTGATCATCGGCGCGGTGGCGGAACGGATTCGGTTTGCGGCGGTGCTCGTTTTCGTGGGCGTCTGGATGTTTGTGGTCTATTTCCCAATCGCGCACATGGTCTGGGGCATCGACGGTTTGATGAATGGCGTGTGGAACGAGCACGCGCGCATCACCGCAATCGATTTTGCTGGCGGCACCGTGGTCCACATGTCCTCTGGATGGTCAGCGCTCGTCCTTTGCACGCTGCTTGGTCCGCGACTCGGTTTTCGGAAAGAGATCATGGCGCCACACAGCATGGTGCTTTGCATGGTCGGGTCCGGTATGCTTTGGGTCGGTTGGTATGGATTTAATGCCGGCAGCGCACTCGGCGCAGACGGCATCGCCGCCAATGCTTTTATGACGACAACGCTGGCCACAGCAGTCGCGTCATTCACCTGGGCGATGCTTGAGTATGGGCTTCGCGGCAAACCGAGCGTGCTTGGATTTTGTTCCGGCGCAGTGGGCGGACTTGTTGTGATTACTCCGGCATGCGGCTTCGTCGGCGCGACGGGCGCTATGACTATTGGAGTTGCGGCCGGCATCGTGCCATTCTTCGCCTGCACGAAATTGAAATCGTGGTTTCATTACGACGACGCGCTGGACACGTTTGGCGTGCATGCGGTCGGCGGAACACTGGGCGCATTCTTGACTGGAATATTTGCGACTACAGCCGTGAATGGAAATTTGAGCGGGCCGGCCGCGACTCAAAATGGTCTGGCAAGAGTTCTGGGTCACACGCTTTGGCTCGAACAACTAAAGGCCATCGCGATCACAATTTTTCTCGCGGTCGTCGCCAGCGCAATCATTGGCGCGGCGGTAAAGGCATTTATCGGATTACGAATCGCGCCCGAAATCGAGCGGCAGGGGCTCGACATTAACGAGCACGGCGAAGAAGGCTACATGGTTTCCGGTTAGGCGGCTGTCGGATCAGGAGTTCGAGTACAAAAAAAACGCGCGGCGTTTCGGCCGCGCGTTTTCGAATCGTGTTGTTGAAGTTTAATTACCGCCGCCACTGTTACCGTGGTTTGTCATTTGTCGGACTGCTTCGCCAGAAAGATGTCTGACATTATCCACTCCAGCTGTGCCAGCTCCAGAAGTATCGTCCACTTCTACCCAGCGACCGCTAAGGTTACTGCCGGTTTCCGCTGGCACGTAAACCATGTGGGTGTGTTTCTTTTTGGCATTCGCGGCGTATTTGCCGGTCAACTTAAAGTCCATCTGCGTCGGCTTGCCATTAGGGAAGACCTTCATGTTGGTAAGCGAAGCCTTGATTTGCCCGTTCATGAACAGGACGATTTCATAATCGGTCACTGGGAGTCCGCTGACGCCGTAATGTCCCTCTGAGTCGGTGCGGACAATTTTTTGCAGATTGCTGCCGTCTTTGGCGGTGATGTGCACTTCAGCGCCGGCAACGGGATTTTTGGCGGAATCCTGGACAATGCCCTGAATTCGAGCAGGACCGACTGGGGAGGAAGCCCACGTGGCGACCGCGGAAACGAGCAACGTGATAATAGAGAGTTGAAGGGTTTTTTTAACCATAGAGTTTGTGACAATAATGGAACGTCCGGCCTTTGCAAGTAAGGCACCACGCTACCCGCGGTTCTAACGCTAACCTAAACTTTAATGACCATTTATGCCGTCGTCACCGGTCCGTTGAATTGACCGCACCATAGCGTTTCCCTGGTTATTTAAGCGTTCAGACATGCCTACCGGCATTCCTTTGCCATCGCCTTCGACTTCAGCCCAGTGGCCAAGGTGAGTCCCGGTGGTCGCTGGGATCCACACATAATGTTTTCCCGGAGCGAATGGTGTCGTCTGCGAGCCCTTCAAAATCTCAAAATTTAGGGTCTCGGTCTTACCGGCCTTGGTGCTGACATTGCTGATGGAGGCTTTGGTCACGCCGTTGACGACCAACGTCACACTGTAACTCCCGGCTTCGAGTTCGGGATAAGCGTAATGTCCATTGGCAGTGGTATGAACTTTTCCAACTTTGTTTGCATCGCTGCCTTGAATGCGAATTTCAGCGCCTTGGACCGGTCCCGACGAACTTTTGACGATTCCACTAAGTCCGGCCTCTCCGGCTTGAGCTCTCATCATCAAGCAGAACGAAGCGAACATGACAACAACAACACGAATCACTGTTTTCATACTGAAATGCTACGACCAGCAGTAACAGTTGTAAAATGCGATCCGACAGGGGAAAGCGTGCCGGCGGAGGGACTTGAACCCACACATTCTTGCGAATACTGGATTTTGAGTCCAGCGCGTCTGCCATTCCGCCACGCCGGCGTGTTGGAAACGGAGCGAAAGAATACGAGCTTCGGGCCGAAGCTCAACTCGCGAAAGATTTGGGTATCAAACGTTTCCCACCAGATCGAGTCGTTGCAGACTTCTCGGAGGGCCAAAAATCTCTCGCAAAATAATCGCGTTTCGCAAACCGGAGGTCGATCTTAGTAGTGTCGCAACGTCGATCTTCGGTTCGGAATTGGAACTCGCCGGTCCGGCTGCAGGTTCGAATGATGCCGTACCTTCCGTTTCCCTGATCAGCGTGAGCGGCGGCGAACCCGCTTGAACTTCAAACGCCGGGATTTGTGCCTTCGGCTGAAAAACTCTGCGCTCGTGTCCTGTGGGGAAATGGGATTCCGGCGGGCGGGTTGTTAATGGCGGCAGCGGAGAAATAACTGGTCGCGCGATCCGTCGTGGCTCCGCTCGCGGCAAAACGATTGGCTTTTGATAACTCGGCCGTGTCGCAACTGGTGGCGGTGGTTTCGAAGTCGTCGGTTGGCCGAGCGCTTCTAAAAACTTCCGCACGCGATCTTCTTCCGTTTCTTCCGACTGTCTCGAAGTTGAACGCGGAGTCTCCGGCGCCGACGTTGATCGTCGATTTGAGTCATCGCCGGATCGACGTCCAGTCTTGGCGGCTCGCGCCAGGAGCTGAAACAGGATCGCGACGACGAAAAATATTAGGAAAAGAAAATTATCGGGATGTGCGGCGGCGATCATTCCTAGCTTGCTGTTTGTGGTTTATCCGAACCGGCGATCGATTCACGCATCGAAGTGTCGGCCTGGACGTTTTTCATTCGGTAATAATCCATGATGCCGAGATGACCGGCGCGAAACGCTTCCGCCATTGCCATCGGCACCTGCGCTTCCGCCTCCACAACTTTGGCCCGCATCTCCTGGGTTTTGGCTTTCATTTCCTGTTCTACCGCGACCGCAGCTGCACGACGCACTTCAGCTTTCGCCTGGGCGATTCGCTTGTCGGCGTCGGCCTGTTCGCTTTGTAATTTTGCGCCAATATTGTCGCCGACGTCCACGTCGGCGATGTCGATCGACAAGATTTCAAACGCGGTGTTGCTATCGAGTCCCTTCGCCAACACCGCTTTTGAAATGCGGTCGGGATTTTCTAGCACGTCTTTGTAAGAATCGGCCGAACCGATTGCGCTTACAATTCCTTCCCCGACCCGCGCGATGATCGTCTCCTCGGTCGCGCCGCCGACAAATCGGTCGAGATGCGAACGCACCGTCACGCGCGCTTTCACTTTTGCGCCGATTCCATCCTTGGCTACGCCGTCGATCGTCGTGCGACCCATCGACGGATTTGGCACATCGATGACTTTCGGATTAATGCTGGTGCGAACTGCTTCGAGCACGGTTTTGCCTGTGCCTTTGGTCGCCAAATCAATTGCGCACGCGCGATTGAAATCCAGCGAGATGCCGGCCTTGTCGGCGGCGATCAACGCGAGAATGACTTGGGTCACATCGCCGCCGGCAAGGTAATGCGCTTCCAGCGGATCACTCGCGACCTCGATACCCGCTTTCACGGCGGTGATTCGATTGTCGACAATCAATCCAACCGGCACGCGCCGCAGACGCATTCCGATCATTTTTCCCATGCCGACCGGTGCGTTGGCGATGCGGGCGCGGAGCCAGATCCCGAAGAAATTGAAAAGAATGATGGCAAAAATGAAGCCAAAGACCGCGAGAACAACGATGCCAATGAGAATTAGAGGAGACTCCATGCCGGGACTTTAGTCGCTGATTTGTGCGAAGCGCAACGCTGATGTGTGAGAGGCGCCCTCCAAAATTCGTTGCAATCGGCGCGAGACGGAATACGCATTGCCCGTTGTGGCATCGCCGAAAACAAAAGTCGCCGTCGTAGGCGCGTCCGGTTACACCGGTGAAGAGCTCGTCCGGCTCTTGGTGGGGCATCCTGACGTCGATCTGGTCACGGCGACCTCCCGTCAGTTCGCCGGCAAATCGCTGGCTGAAGTTTTTCCGCGGCTGGGTCATCATAAAAAAGCCGTCTCGTTAAAGTTTTCCGATTCCGACGCGAAACAGGTCGCCCACGCCGCTAACATTGTTTTTCTGGCCCTGCCGCACGGCCTCGCCGCGGAATTTGCCCAGCCACTTCTTTCTGCCGGTGCCCGTATTTTGGACCTCAGCGCTGATTTTCGAGTCAAGGATTCGGATGTTTACCGAGAGTTTTACGGTCACGACCATCCTGCTCCTGATTTGTTAGGCCGATCGGTTTATGGCTTGCCCGAAATTTATCGCGACCAAATTCGTGACGCCAAACTGGTTGCCTGTCCCGGGTGTTATCCGACCAGCATCGTGATTCCGCTACGTCCGCTGATTCGCCGGAAAGCGATCAACCGTAAAACGATTCTCGTTGCGAGCATGAGTGGCGTCACGGGCGCCGGTCGCAAGGCCGAAGTCGATTATCTTTTCTCGGAGTGTAACGAGAGCGTGCGCCCTTACGGTGTTCCGAAACATCGACATCTGTCCGAAATCGAACAGGAATTATCGCTCCTGGCCGGCGAGAAAATAACGATCCAGTTCACGCCCCATCTGGTCCCGATCAATCGTGGAATTATCACCACCATTTACGCCGACATTGCGAGCAATGTGGTGAAGATGGACCCGGCCGTGATCTTTCGCGGCGCTTACAGTGAGGAACCATTTGTTCGTCTGCTTGGCGATCAGCGATTGCCAGACACGAAGCACGTGGCCGGCACGAATTTCATCGACGTCGCCTGGAAGGTCGACAAGCGCACCCACCGCATCGTTCTCATGAGCGCGATTGATAACATCGTTAAGGGAGCAGCTGGTCAGGCGGTGCAATGCATGAATCTGATGCTCGGTTTGCCCGAGGCGGCTGGTCTGAATTGAAAAACTCGTTTCGAGAAATTTCCGGCTCCATTTGCTCTCCGCGCGGTTTCAAGTGCGCGTCGGTTTTCTGCGACATCAAAAAACTTGGCACTGGCAGGGGCTCGGAGAAAGGGCGTAAGGACGATCTTGCCTTGATTGTCTCGGATGTCCCGGCAGCGGTTGCAGGAATGTTCACCACGAACCAGGTCTGCGCCGCACCAGTGAAAATCAGTCGACGAAACGCATCGGCAATATTCGCACACGCGATCGTGGTGAACTCTGGCAACGCGAACGCCGCGACTGGCGAGCAGGGAATGCGAGACGCTCAAGCGATGACGCGTCTTACTGCGGACGTGCTCTCAAAACTTAACCGAAAAAATCGGTCAAGTCTCAGAATGCCGGCTACGGACGTCCTTGTTTGTTCGACGGGACGAATCGGCGTGCCCATGCCGATGAAAAATGTTGAGCGTGGAATCCGCGACTGCGCACCCCATCTCGCTAGATCGGCGTCGAATGCGCGCCAGGTCGCGGAAGCAATTATGACCACGGATACGCGGCGCAAGGAAGTGGCCGTCGAGTTTGAGATCGGAAAATCGACGGTCCGGATCGGCGGAATCTGCAAAGGCGCGGGAATGATCCAGCCGGGAATGGCGACCATGCTCGCTTTCATTACGACCGACGCGGCAGTTGAATCCGCCACACTCAAGCGGGCATTGAAAATCGCCGTCGGTCAAAGTTTCAATCGCATCACGGTCGATGGCGACATGAGCACGAATGATTCGGTCGTCGCGCTCGCGAATGGAATGGCGAAGAATTCGACGATCGGTAGGGCGCGACTCAGTCGAGCCGACTCGAGGGGACTCTCGCCCCACCACAGATTCCAAGATGCGCTGAACTTCGTTTGCCTCGAGCTAGCGAAAATGATTGTGCGCGATGGAGAAGGCACGTCCCGGGTCGTCGGAGTGCGTGTTCGGGGGGCGCGAAACGACCGGGAAGCGGAGGCCGCGGCCCGCGCGATTGCCAATAGTTCCCTGGTTCGGACCAGTTGGTGCGGCAGTGATCCAAATTGGGGCAGAGTTCTTTGTGCCGTCGGTTATTCCAAGGCGAAGATTGATGAGAGCGCTGTCGACGTGGGTTATGCCGCGCCTGACAGCCGTAAAATTCTTTTTGCATTTCGTCGTGGGCGTCCGACAAATGTCGCCTTGAAAGCATTGGCCAGGATTACTTCCGAACCTGAATTCGATTTGCATGTCGATCTCCACCGCGGTCGCGGCGAGTTCATGATCTATGCCGCCGATCTGACGGAGGATTACGTCGCGCTGAA
>DATINV010000151.1:0-5543 GCA_035473775.1 Chthoniobacterales bacterium | reverse complement strand
GGAGTATTGTTGCGCATCCAATGGTTTCGGATCGCGCGAATTCTTATCGCGATGGTCGCTTTGGTGTTCTTGCCATTCAAAGTTTGGGGCGTCGCGCACGAGCGGCTGACTGACATTGATATTCTGGCGCATAAACTCGAGCAGGAAGCGGCGCCGAACGATTTGATTGTGGTCAACCCGTGGCACTTTGGGCCGTCGTTCTATCGTTATTACCACGGTTCGACACCGTGGATCACGGTCCCGACGATGTCCGAGCATCGGGTCCACCGTTACGACCTGATGAAATCAAAGATGGTGGAAGCCGATCCATTGAGCGATGTGCGTTCCGCGATTCAGCAAACCTTGCAATCCGGTCGACGCGTCTGGGTCGTCGGCGGGGCGCGTCCGCTCGATCCGAGCATGCCCAAGCTGGGGCCGGCGCCGAACCCGTATTTCGGCTGGGCCGGTTACATGTCGTATTGGTCGATGGAAATCGGTTCGTTTCTCAATCACCATGCCGCTAGCGGCCAGGTCGTGATCGAGCCAGGAGCCGATGTGAACGACGGCGAAAACGTTCCCCTGCTCGTGGCCGAAGGCTGGAAAGAGTAGTTTTGCATCGGCGACGCTTTGATTGAAACTGTTTCATGCTCGCGGAATTCGAAAAGCAACTTTCGCAAACGCTCGAGGAGATAAAGTCGCAGGGGCTATATAAGACCGAGCGGATAATTACTTCGCCGCAGAATGCGCACATTGCGGTCGCGGACGGCAAACGCGTGCTCAACATGTGCGCGAACAACTATCTTGGACTCGCGGACCATCCCGAGCTCATCAAGGCGGCCAAGAAAGCGCTCGACGATCATGGATTCGGCATGGCCAGCGTGCGCTTCATTTGCGGCACGCAAGACATCCATAAGCAGCTCGAGGCCGCCCTGACCAAATTTCTCGGGACCGAGGACACGATCCTTTACCCGAGTGCGTTCGACGCCAACGGCGGCTTGTTCGAAACCTTGCTGACCGAAAAAGATGCGGTAATCAGTGACGAATTGAATCACGCGTCGATCATCGACGGCATCCGTCTCTGCAAAGCGCAGCGCTTCCGTTACACACACAACGACATGAACGATCTCGAAGCGAAGTTGAAGGAAGCGAGCGGCGCGCGCTTCAAACTGATCGCGACGGATGGTTGTTTCTCGATGGATGGAACGATCGCCGAATTGAAGCCCATCGTCGACCTCGCGCAAAAATATGACGCGCTCACAATGATCGACGATGCGCACGCAACCGGTTTTCTGGGGCCGAAAGGTCGCGGCACGCATGAATATCGCGGCGTCATGGGCAAGATCGACATCATCACCGGTACCCTTGGCAAAGCGTTGGGCGGCGCCAGCGGCGGATTCACCAGCGGACGAAAAGAAATTGTCGCTCTACTGCGGCAGCGATCCCGTCCTTATTTGTTTTCCAACACGGTCGCGCCGCCAATCGTGGCTGCTTGTTTGAAAACGTTGGAATTACTTACCGCATCGACTGAGCTGCGCGACAAGCTCGAAGCCAACACCAAATATTTTCGCGAAGCGATTACCAAAGCCGGCCTTACCATCAAACCCGGCGTGCATCCGATCGTGCCGATCATGATCGGCGACGCCGCAAAGTCGCAGAAATTCGCCGCAGGCATGCTCGAGAAAGGCGTTTACGTGATTGGCTTTTTCTATCCAGTCGTGCCGCACGGAACGGCGCGCGTCCGGGTGCAAGTGAGCGCCGCCCATTCGCGCGAAGATTTGGAATTCGCGGTCAAAGCGTTCGCCGAAACGAACGAAGAACTCAAATAGCGGCGCGTCCGAGCCGGACTGGCACTTGCCGGCTCCAATTTCACAAATGGAACTAAAACTTCAGCGCTGTACGATTCGCAATTGGCGAAGAGACGATGCCGAGTCGCTTGTCAAACACGCGAACAATCGGAAAATCTGGCTCACGTTGCGCGATCGGTTTCCCCATCCCTACACGGCTGAGGACGCAAAGAACTTTCTAGAACGCGCCACGGAGAACCAAGGCCGCGAGAAAGCTTTTTGTATCGAGATTGACGGCTCAGCCATCGGCGGCATCGGATTGACTATCGGCGAAGATGTTTATCGGCTTACCGCTGAGTTTGGATACTGGCTAAGCGAAGAATTCTGGGGACAGGGAATCATGAGCGAAGTCGTCCCGGCGTTCGCGGATTACTGCTTCGAGAAGTTTTCGCTGAAACGGATGTTCGCGTCCGCCTACGCAACCAATCCCGCGTCGGCTCGTGTTTTGGAGAAATCCGGCTTTGTTTTCGAGGGCCGACTGCGCAAGAGCGTGATCAAGGACGGGCAAATTCTCGATTCGCATCTCTACGCCAAGACGAAGTAGAATCAGCCATGCATTATTTGGTGATCGAAAAGTTCAAGAATGCTCCGGCAATTTATCAACGCCTGGACGAAAAAGGACGAATGATGCCAGAAGGTTTGCATTACGTTTCCAGCTGGATCGATCACAATCTAAAAACCTGCTGGCAAGTGATGGAGACCGAAGATTTCGTTTTACTCGAACGCTGGATCGACAACTGGAAAGACTTGACGGAATTCGAGATCATTCCGGTGCACACGTCCGCGGAAGTGCGCGAGCTAATGAAAGGAAAGTAAGATGGCCGAAAAAACAGAACCGCACGTAGTCGTTCATGGCGACGCCAAAGGCTTCGCGCAGAACGTTCAGATTGGATCGCACCAACTCATAGCTGACGAGCCGGTTTCCTATGGCGGCACCGATTCTGGCCCATCCCCTTACGATCTGATTCTCTCAGCACTCGGCTCCTGCACGTCGATGACGATTGGTCTTTACGCGCGCAAACGCAGTTGGCCGGTTCAGGGAATCACCGTCTCGCTGTGGCATTCAAAGATCCACGCCAAGGATTGCGACGATTGCGAAACGAAGGAAGGCCGGATCGATCGCATTGAAATGGAGATTCATCTGGATGGCGCGCTGACCGACGAGCAGCGCGCGAAATTAATGGAAGTTGCCGGGAAGTGTCCGGTCCATCAAACCCTGACGTCGGAAATCAACATCAAGACGCGGGGGATTTAATCTTCGGTTGCGCGGTTAACGTGCGTGGAGGGCGATGCTGGAGCCGACCCAGGTTTTGTCCTTGTTGAAATTGACGCCCATCATCTTGCCCTGACTCATCCGCACCAGATTGTTGAGCAGGACCGGTTCGCTGTCTTCCAACCAGACAAACATCATCCGAAGTTCCGCCTTTGATTTTGGTCCATCAACTGTCGGCACAAAAGACGCGTATTCGACTTTCTTTTGCAGGATCCATTGATGCGGATTCTTCAGTGCCGCGATCTTTTCTCGGGTGGGTTCCATCTCGACGCCGAGACCAGCGAACGAATAAAGCGGTTTCAAGACGTAATTCTCGACCTCTTCTCCGGGCGGAAACTCGTCCGCGAAAAACGCCGGAGAAGTATGCGCTGTTTTGATGAACGGCAGCGAGTGCTTACTGATCTTGTAATACCAGTTTGGGTGGGCGATCCAGGTAACATCGAGCTCCTCCTGAAAGCTGAATTGTAATTTGAGATCGGGGCGACGTTCGAGCTCGTCGAAAATTACGCGATTGTAGATTCGCTCGACCCGGGTTTCGCGGCCGTTGTGAGCATAAAACAACTGACGTCCGCGCTTCTTAATTTTAGTGACACAGATGGACTGGATTCCGAGCAACAGTTCCGTCGCCGAAAAATCGATCCGGGTCTTTTGCTTCTCCGGCTCTATCTCCAGCAAAATTACGTTCTCCGGCTTTGAATCGCCGATGATCGTGCGCCGTAGAATATCGAGGTATTGCTCATCCCTGATCCCCCCAAATGACGATGTCCAATTTTTCGGAATTGCCGGATATGCTTTGCGCATGCAGCCGAGGAGGAGGAACTGGAAGGCATACAAGCTGGGGAAAGCCTGCATTTCGATCAATCTCGGCGTCAACCGACCATCCACTTCGCAGACCGCGAGATCGACAATCAGGAATTCCGGGTGCTTTGATTCGTTAGGCACAGCGAGCCCAGGCGGAATGGCGGACCCGGAGTGGTTCCTGAATGCCCGCGTTGTGGTCTGGGCTGCAATCTCATTGGCCGCGTAGACGGCTTCTTCGCTGAACTCGCGTGTCATGAAAATCGGCGTTTCCGAAATCCGAAAATCCGCCGGCCATTTCGTCGCTTCGTTTACGCAGCGCAAGAGTGCGGCGTACTTCTCGGGCGTGAAGTCGGCGTTGAACTTGGCTCGGAGCTCTGGGTCCATCTTAAAAGAACGCACAAATAACTGCGCACCACAAAATCAGAGCGCAGCCGAGACCAACAACAGGATCCCAAGATTTTCGCGGCAAGATCGACATGGTGAAGATCGGCAAGAGGAACATCGCGCCGCCGATCCACCAATAAAGGTTAGAGCTTAGCGCCGGAACCATGCCGAAAAAATGTAATCCCACAATGATCGAGATCACTGGCAACAAAAGGGACTTGTGATCGGTCATTCGCAAAATCATCACGGCGAGGAAAATCAGTAGCGCTTCGAGGGTGACGGCGATCGCATATGCTTTTCCGTTAAACATCGGCGGATGCGCCGGAACGATGTGCGTTCCGGCGTAAATGAGCGCGCCCGAAATCAGGACCGAGGCTAAAAACAGAAGCCGAAACCGGGTCCGTCCTAGATTGCGTGCGCCGGCAGCCGTCCAGGTGACTGCAAAGATCGACACGATGATCGCGCCGATCGGAATTTTCACACCAGGAATTTTCCGGCGCCCATGACTGGCTCGCCGTCGAACCAGATCTCAAAATCGCGCCCGACGCAGTCGATGTGGGTTTTCGATTTCCAATCCGCGCCGGTGTGTTCGGAATAGGGATGACCGAAGGCTATGTGAATGCCTGGAATTTTTTCGTCCTGCAAAATGTTCCCAATCACATGGGTGCAGGCAGTGTTGGTTCCAATGGCGAATTCGCCAACCCGATTACTGTTCTCATCCGTGCTGGTGTAGGCGCGAAACTCTTCGAGCAACTTCTTGTCCTCGCAACGAAGATCAATTATCCGGCTGTCTCGGACTTCGATCGTGAGCGGCGTGTCTTTTAAATCGCCATATTTCGCGCACAAATAGTCGCCAACAACGCCATCAACCACGAAAGTTCCGTTGGTGTTCATCGGCGCCGTAAAAATTTCGCCTCCGGGAAGATTTCCCCATTTTTCGGGCGAGATCAGTCCGCTGGTCTTGATCCACTTCAGCGTAGGCGAAAACTCACCTTCGAATTGTGTGCCGTGTGGGGTTTGGCATCGAATCTTTCTGGTGCGGCGCGCGCGCTGAATAAGTTTCTCGCTCAATGCGTCGATTTCGCGGAAGTCCGCGCGCATCCCTTCCATCATGATTTGGCGGGTGATGTTCACCATGTGGGCGTGGCGAATGTGATGCCGATCGACAACCGCGGTCATGTCGCGGCGGGCAGCCAGTTCGCCGGCCTGACTCTGCGCGGCAAAGATCGATACCTGCGACTGCGCGAGATCTTCCAGGATCC
>DATINV010000150.1:0-7426 GCA_035473775.1 Chthoniobacterales bacterium | reverse complement strand
ATGCCCCGGCAACAGAATTGGGACCCGTTGCTTCAAATGACCAAAGCGCCGGGAATTTATTATTCAGATTATCCCGAGCTCTCAGGGTTCAATTGTCCGGAGTGGTCGCATTTGACGGCGGGGGACTCAGTTGAATTTAGCAAGCGCCTGGTTCCGCATCTGCGCGAAGCTTTGAAAATGTAGGACGTTGATTTTGTAGCGTCGGCGCCAGAGGCCGATTTTCGGTCGCCCTCTCCCAGAGACGGCTTACAATTTGGTTCAATGGCGACTGTTTCACCAACTTCAATCCAAACCGTGCTGCACAGCGGAAACCCGGTCGACGCGGTCCAGGTCCAGGGCTGGGTGCGGACCCGGCGCGATTCAAAAGATTTTTCGTTCATCGAGCTGAACGACGGCTCGTCGTTGAAGAATCTGCAAATCATCGCGCGTAATTCGCTCTCGAATTATTCCGACATTCAAAAACTGACGACCGGAGCCTCCCTTCGAGTGACTGGCGCGTTGGTCGCGTCGCAGGGTAAAGGGCAAAAATGGGAACTCGTCGCCGACAAGATCGACATCGTTGGTTTGGCTGACGATTCCTATCCGCTTCAGAAAAAAGGGCACACTCCCGAATTTCTTCGCGAAATCGCTCATCTCCGGCCGCGCTCAAATCTTTTCGGGTCGGTCTTTCGAGTTCGCAGCCGGCTCGCCTTCGCCATCCACAAGTTTTTTCAGGAACACGGTTTCGTTTACGTCCACACGCCAATCATCACCGGCAGCGATTGCGAAGGTGCGGGCGAATTGTTTCGCGTCTCTACAATCGATCTGAAAAATCCGCCGCGAAAAGAAAACGAGATCGATTACGCGAAGGATTTTTTCGCGCGCCAGACCTATCTCACGGTCAGCGGGCAACTCGAAGCCGAGGCGTTCGCCTGCGCATTGTCGAAGGTCTATACCTTCGGGCCGACCTTTCGCGCGGAAAACTCAAACACCTCGCGGCACGCCAGCGAATTCTGGATGATTGAACCTGAGATGGCGTTTTGCGATTTGAATGGTGACATGGACCTCGCAGAAGAAATCGTGAAATATCTTGTTCGCGACATCCGCGAAAATTGTCCAGATGAGATGGAGCTGTTCAGCAAGTTCGTGGACAAGGAGTTGCTTGCGCGACTCGATTTTGTTTTGGAACGCCCGTTTCAGCGCACGACTTACACGGAGGCAATCGAGCTTTTGAAAAAGAGCGGCGAGAAATTCGAATTCTCGGTCGAGTACGGACTGAACTTGCAATCGGAACATGAGCGCTGGCTCACGGAAAAGCATTTCAAATGTCCGGTGACGGTTTTTAATTTCCCCAAAGAGATCAAACCGTTTTACATGCGGCTGAACGACGACGGCAAAACCGTGACCGCGATGGATCTGCTCGTCCCTGGAATTGGCGAAATCGTTGGCGGAAGTCAGCGCGAGGAGCGGCTCGATGTTCTCCAGGAAAACATGCGTCGTCACAAAATGGATCCGGCCGATTACAAATGGTATCTTGATCTTCGCCGTTACGGCACCGTGCCGCATGCCGGATTTGGCCTCGGCTTTGAGCGCATCCTGATGTTTGTGACAGGCGTGTCGAATATTCGCGACGTGATTCCCTTCGCGCGCACGCCCGGCAGCGCCGAATTCTAATCAGTCGCCTTGCTGAACCGCATCTGCGAACGCGGGCTCGCCTGATTTTAAATCCAACTCGGCTTCCTGCGGCGTGCCGAAAACGCGCGCCCGGTTTTCGTCGAATTCTTTTTCCCAACGTGCGACAACAGCCGTGGCCAAACAATTTCCGATTACGTTCACCGCCGTCCGGCCCATGTCCATCAATTCGTCGACACCGAAAATCACGGCGACACCAATCGGACCGAGTCCCGCGGGCACGAACGAATTCAGGGTTCCGAGCAGAATCACGAGCGCTGCCCGCGGCACACCGGCCACGCCTTTCGAAGTCAGCATCAATGTCAGCATCATGGTGATTTGCGCACCAAAACTCATGTGCCAGCCCATCGTTGTTTCGGCGGCTTGCGCGACAAACACCGACGCCATTCCCAAATACAAAATCGAGCCGGTCAAATTGAACGAGTAACCAGTCGGCATCACGAAACCGACAATCGAAGGCGGAACCCCGAAGCGTTCCATTGCTTGCATCGCTTTCGGCAGAGCCGATTCGCTGCTGGTGGTGGCAAAGGCCAGCGCGGCCGGTTCGCGCACCGCGCGGAAAAATTGTCGCAGCGGTATCCTGGCAATTCGGATGACGATTCCAAAGACGACGACCACGAAAATGATCAGCGCTAGATAAAGCGAGGCGATCAGTTCGCCGAGATTGATCAACACTCCCAGACCTTGCGTGCCGATGGTGTGTGCCATCGCCGCACCGACCCCGATTGGCGCGAACATCATCACGTAGTTGGTGAACTTGAACATGATCTGCGCCAGGCTATCCATCGCGCGCACGATCGATTGTCCTTTTTCACCGACCGCGGAAACAGCGAGGGCGAACAAAACGCTGAAGGCCACGATTTGCAGCACGTCGCCGCGCACCATCGCGTCAATGATGCTCGATGGAAAAACGTGGGTGACAATGCCAGTAAAGCTTTGGGCGTGGGTTTGACCGATCTTGTTGACGACGTCGGTGTTGGTGGCTGCGAGAGTTACCCCGGCACCGGGTTTGATCAGATTCACAACCACCAGGCCGATGAAAAGCGCGGCTGTGGTGATGATCTCAAAGAACACGAGCGCTTTGATTCCAATCCGTCCAACTTTTTTCAACGCGCCAGCGCCGGCAATCCCGACGACGATCGTTGAGAAAACCAACGGCGCGATGATCGCTTTAATCAGATTAATGAAAATGTCGCGGAGAAAATAAACATTGTTTCCCCAGTCCGGACGTAACCAACCGATGAACGCGCCGACGATCAGACCGATCATGATCTGGGTCGTGAGCGATGGTCGATACCAAGGCCGGCGATTTGCGGTAGAAATACGTACGCTCATCCGCCGCGTGTCTAGCACAAAGCGCGAGGTGGATCGAGCAGTCCCTTGCTCGATGTTATTAATGTCGGCGAAGCCGAGAAATATTTAGCATCGTCCGCGGAGCGGTCGATCCCTACCTTTCCAAGGTCGCGCGAATGCGCTCCATTGCTGTGTGTTTCTGACTCATCTCGAATGCACCGCTTGTCGAACGCGTCACGATTGGAAGCGTCTCCAAAATCTTTGCCCTGCCTGCGGCAAACCGTTGTTTGCGATCTATGATCTAGAGAGTGCTCGAAAACTAGATCGGTCGAGCTCTGCGGGCCGCGAAAAGTCATTATGGAAATGGCGCGAGTTGCTGCCGCTGCCAAGAGACGCTGAGCCGGTTTCATTGGGTGAGGGAGGAACGCCGTTGCTGCGCGCGAAAAGATTTGGTGGCGATGTCGATCTTTGGATCAAAGACGAATCGGTCAATCCGACCCAAAGCTTTAAAGCGCGTGGGATGAGCGTCGCCGTCTCGATGGCGAAATATCTTGGCGCAAAGAAACTCGCCGTGCCGAGTGCGGGAAATGCCGGAGGTGCGATGGCCGCCTACGCGGCCCGCGCCGGAATGGAAGCGCACGTTTTCATGCCTCGCGACACGCCGCGCGCAAACATCGTCGAATGCCGCGAAGTGGGCGCGCATGTCACCTTGGTCGATGGCCTGATTACCGATTGCGGCGCAGAAATCGCAAAGCGCAAAGAAAAAGAAGGTTGGTTCGATGTTTCGACGCTGAAAGAGCCGTATCGAATCGAAGGCAAGAAAACCCTCGGCTACGAAATTGCCGAGCAGCTCGATTGGAAATTGCCGGACGTAATTTTGTATCCAACCGGCGGCGGCACCGGGCTTATTGGAATGTGGAAAGCGTTCGATGAAATGGAACAGCTCGGTTGGATTGACCATAAACGACCACGGATGTTTTCCGTCCAGGCGAGCGGTTGTGCGCCGATCGTTCGCGCGTTTGAAGGCGGCGAGAAATTCGCCGCCGAATTTCCAAACGCCCACACAACTGCCTCCGGATTGCGCGTTCCGAAAGCGATCGGCGATTTTCTAATGTTAAATATTCTTCGCGAGTCCAATGGGGGGGCTATCGCAATTAATGATGACGAAATGATTCGGGCTGTCCGCGAAGTCGGCTCGACCGAAGGTGTTTTTGTGGCGCCGGAAGGCGCAGCTTGTTTTGTCGCGCTCAAGAAGCTGCGCACCTCGGGCAAGGTTGCGAAGGGGGAGCGCGTCGTGATTTTCAACACCGGCTCGGGAATCAAATACCTCGAGTGCTTCGAAGGCAGCGCCTAACCTGTGTCGCCGATGGCGAATCCAATGGCCTTCCTGGTCGCTCTGTTGGCGATCATGATTGCGACGCCGATTTTGGTGCCGCTATGGCATGGTCTCCTCGTGAATAGATGAGCTAGCGGCGTCGCAAGCGAAGTGGAAACAACATCGAGACCTGCTCTTTGTAGTGTCGGTAGTTGTCTCCGTAGAATTTAATTAGGTCCCGCTCTTCGAATTGGATCGCGACTAGGATGTAAGCGGTGGTCATGATCGCGAAGAACAAGTGTCCGGTCGTCATTTTCGGCGTCGCCCAAAACGCGATGATGAATCCAAGATAGAGCGGATGGCGCACCATTCGGTAGAGAGTGGGTGTTTTGAAGGGCGGCTGTTCCTCCCGTTTACCGACCAGATAGTTATAAACCTGTTTCATTCCGAAGAGGCCGAAATGGTCGATCAGCCAGGTTGAAGCGAGCACCAGACCCCAGCCGATCCAGAACAAACCAATCAACACGGCGCGGCCGTTCGGATTGCGGACGTCCCAGATAATCCCTTTCATCGGTTCCCATTTCCAAAAGAGCAGGAGTAAGATCAGGCTAGCGAGGAGTACATAAGTGCTGCGCTCGACCGGCTCAGGGACAACTTTTTTCCAGGCGCGCTTGAACCACTGTCGCGCCATCACGCTGTGCTGGACTGCGAACAAACTCAACAAGATCGCATTGATGATGAGCGCCTTTGACAGCGATGAAACTGCACCGGAATCGATTGTCTTTGGAACAAGTCCGAGGTTTCCGACAAATGCGATCGCGTACAAAAACGCGATCAGAAACGTTAGATAACAAACCAAGCCATACAGAAACGCGAGAACACGACCGAACATAGGGAGCTCCTTTCGTTAACGGCTGCCTGCGCGTGGTACGATGACATCCTACCTGTTCGGCGACAAGCCAAAACGAGAGATCAATTTCGTCCCTAACTACTGAAGCAAAGTGGTTTGCCGACTACTTCGACTTCATCTATAAACTCCAGAAAAATAGGGAAATGAATTCGAATAGCTTCTGGGAAGGGCGCGTCAAAGCATGCATGAAGAAGTTAATATTGAGTATGGCATTGGCAGTCGCGGCTCCATTCGCGTGGGCACAGGTTTCCGAAACAACCACCACTACGACCACGACTGAGGGTAACGGCACAATCACGGAGTACACTCCGGGCAGTGCGATCGTGCTGAAGGAAAGTGCCGGCCCGCGACATTATCGCTTCGGCAAGAAGGTCGTTTATGTGACCAGAGGCGGTAAGGAACTCGACGAGGCGACCGTGCGGACCAAGGTTCGCGTAGGCGTCCCGGTTCACGTTCATTACGTGGGTGAAGGCGACAATATGATGGTCGACCGCGTGGTCCTCGATGAGGATTAATTCCTAACGCGACACACAAACACATTCGCGCCTTTTCTGGTCGCTAACGCGGCTGAAAGGGCGCGTTTTGCGTACCGACTTTGTTTGCTTTGCGATAGATTGACGCATGATCCGGGTCGGAATCGCGGGCGGTGGCGCTGCTGGATTTTTTGCCGCGATCACTGCAGCCCGGGCAAACCGGGATTGTAAGGTCTTGTTATTCGAACGCAGTTCGCAATTTCTATCCAAAGTCCGGATTTCGGGCGGCGGCCGTTGCAATGTGACGCACGCCCTGTTCGATTCACGGATGTTCGTCACGCGCTATCCGCGCGGAGAACGCGAGTTGATTTCGCCGTTCCACCGATTTTCCGCTCAGGACACCGTGGATTGGTTCGAATCGCGCGGCGTTCGACTAAAAAGGGAAGACGACGGACGGATGTTTCCTATAAGCGACTCATCTGAAACCATTGTGGAGTGCCTGGTCTCTGACGCGAAAGCCGCGGGCGTTCGACTCTTTACTCGCAAAGGAATGGAAAGCGCGCGCGTTAACCATGATGGCGGCTTCGATTTGAAATTGAGCGATGGCAGTTTGACTACGTGCGATCGGCTACTTCTGGCTACCGGTGGAGCTCGTAACGCGGTCGGTGGCGACATCGCGCACTCACTGGGCCACACGATCGAACCGCCCGTTCCATCGCTCTTCGCGCTTCATATTAGATCGGCGTGGTTGCAAACGCTGCCCGGCGTATCTGTGAAA
The DNA here is from genome assembly GCA_035473775.1 of Chthoniobacterales bacterium. Classification (GTDB taxonomy): domain Bacteria; phylum Verrucomicrobiota; class Verrucomicrobiia; order Chthoniobacterales; family UBA10450; genus AV40. Next base: position 986 of record DATINV010000150.1, on the reverse strand, counting down.
GATGTGGAGCTCTCGGTCGGAGAATTATGCGAACGCGGGGCGCTGCTTATCACCCATAATGGGGTAAGCGGGCCAGCGGTGCTCCGGCTCTCCGCTTGGGGTGCCCGCACGTTGCATGCGGTGGATTATCGTTTTCCACTGCGTGTGAATTGGCTTCCGACGATGACAGAAGCAGCACTTCGGACCGAACTCCGGTCCCGTCGTGAAACGCAACCGAAGAAACGTGTGATCAACTCGCCAATCGCCGCGCTGCCGCTTCGGCTTTGGGAAAAGTTGGTGTTGAATGCACGGATTTCTCCCGAAACGATTTGGACTGCGCTCTCGCGCGAAGGAACCAACTCGCTCATCCGGCAATTGCGCGACACGGAGCTCCAGGTTCATGGTAAGTCGCTGAACAAAGATGAATTTGTGACTTGTGGCGGCGTCAGTTTGCGCGAGATCAATTTTAAAACCATGGAAAGCCGGATCAGACCTTGTCTTTATTTCGCCGGCGAATTGCTCGACGTTGATGGCATCACCGGCGGCTTTAATTTCCAGGCGGCTTGGACCACCGGTTGGATTGCCGGACAGGCCATGGCCGGCGTCGAACCAACTGCAATCGCATGAATCAAAAAAATCTAGAAAGCGCAGTCGGCGAAGTGTCCCAGGTTTATATCGAACTTGCCCAACGTCCGATGCTACGGAATTGCACGCGGCTTACCGAGTGTTGCCATTTTAAATTGACGGGACGAACGCCTTATCTGACCAAAGGCGAAGCAGTCGTCGCAGCCCGGGCATTTCGCGCCACCGGCCGCAAATCATTGCCGAAAAGTCCTGATGGCAGTTGTCCAATGCTGGATCAGCAATCGAGCGACTGTTTGATCTACCACAATCGTCCATTCGGTTGCCGCACCCACTTTTGCACGGCCGCAGGTGGTCCGGTGGCGCGGCGCGAGGTTCTGGATCTAATTCGGCGGCTCGAAAAGGTCGACGTCGACCTTGGGGGA
>DATINV010000149.1:0-15275 GCA_035473775.1 Chthoniobacterales bacterium | reverse complement strand
GCATTACCAGCGGCGCGGTCCCTGCGATTTATTTTCGCGATCAAAAGACCTCGCTCGAAGGCCTCGGGCAGTTGCTCGACCAAGCGAAGCGCGAAAATCGTTCGATCATCATTAAGGCCGACAAGCAGACGCCTTACGAATTGGTCGTGGCGGTGACCAATACCGCTCTGGAACATGGAATCACTTCGGTTTCGCTGGCCGGTGGGTTGCCGAAATGAGCGCTTCCGTCGCCCCATTCATTTTTAACTGGGATCAGCCCCGCCGGCGTACCCTAGTCCTCACTGGTTTCATAACCGTGTCGTTCGCGATTCATGTTGTGGCGTTCTATCTCTTTCAAGTTGTCTATCCACAGACAGTGTCGCTGCTACCCGCGCCCCGCCGAGTGAGTCTGATGACCGCCAGCTCCGAACAAACGGCGACCTTGCTCCGTTGGATTGACGCGGAGGATCCGGCGCTGGCTTCAACCACCAGACGACCGGCGCACATGCAGCGCCGCGAGATGGGTAAAGTCGACCACGTTCCATCTTACTTTGCGCGAGAGGCCGCGCTGAAAGAACCGCCGCCATTGGCGGTCGATCTCCGTATTCCGAGCACCCAGCCGCCCGGTCCGGTGCGGTTCGCACGCCCGGCCGTGGCCGCGCCAAGTGGCGTCCAGCCGACCCGGGTTACCTTCTCGAGCGAATTGCAACAGCTCGGTGGGGCGAAGTTTGTTCCCGCGAATTTCAAAACCTCTTCCAGCGAGACGCCGCAGAACGCGCAGTTTCGCATCGCCGTCGATTCGAAGGGCGCGGTCGTCTACTGCTTCAGTCTGGCGTCTTCCGGCGACGCCAGCCTCGATGAATTAGCGCGTCAGCACCTCGCGCTTTGTCGTTTTTCAGCGAGATCCAACGTCCAGGGACTCACTTGGGGAATCGCGACGATCGAATGGGGTAATGATGTCGGGCCGGCGAACGCAAAACCAACTCCGAACGCGCCGTGATTAGAGTTAGTCTCGCTGCGCTAGCCACAATTTATCTGCTGCTTTCTCTTGCCACGATTTTTCTTCTCTGGATAGTAGGTGAGTGGAACCGGCGCCGGCGTGAGAGGCGCGCATTGCGCTACCGGTTACGTTGCGTGATTTGCGCGTTCGAGTTTGAGGATCGAACGGCGGCCCTTCTTCCACGCTGTCCGCGTTGCGGCAGTTTGAACGAAAGATTTAGATTGGAGCAAATTTAATTATGGGAATGTGGATTGGCCGAAATCGAAAAGCGCGCGTGACTTACGGGTTCGACGAGATTGCGCTCGTTCCTGGTCGGGTCACGATTAATCCGAACGAAGTCGACATCGCCTTTCGCATCCCTCGCAAGAGGGCCGAGCCGCTCCAGTTGAAGATCCCCATTCTGGCTAGCGCTATGGATGGCGTGGTCGACGTGAAGTTCGCGGTTGCGATGAGCAAGCTGGGCGGTCTGGCCGTTTTGAACCTCGAAGGCGTCCAAACCCGCTACAAGAATCCGCACGAAGTTCTCCAAAAAGTAGTCGATACCGACAAATCCGAAGTCACGTCGCTGCTACAGCGAATTTATCAAGAGCCCGTTCATCCGGATTTGATCGCCGCCCGCGTGAAACAAATCAAAGATGAAGGTGGAATTGCCGCGGTCAGCTCCATTCCCCAACGTGCCGCCGAGTTTGGTCCAATCGCGCAGGAAGCCGGTGCTGATCTTTACGTTGTCCAAAGCACTGTTTCGACGGCGCGACACATTTCCAGCGAATACAAATCGCTCGATCTCACAAAATTTTGTAACGACATGCGCATTCCGGTGATTGTTGGCAACACCGTTGGCTACGACGTCACTCTGGAAGTCATGGAGTGCGGTCCGGCCGGCGTGTTGATCGGCGTTGGTCCTGGAGCAGCCTGCACTTCGCGCGGTGTGCTGGGGCTTGGCGTGCCCCAAGTTACGGCGACGGTCGATTGCGCGGCGGCTCGCGATGCTTACTTCAAGAAAACTTCGCGTTACGTTCCAATCATCACTGATGGCGGCATGAGCAAAGGCGGCGACGTTTGCAAAGCGCTCGCCTGCGGGGCGGATGCGGTCATGGTTGGCAGCGCGTTCGCTCGCTCCCAGGAGGCCCCAGGCTCAGGGTATCATTGGGGTATGGCGACTCCGCACCAAAATCTGCCGCGCGGTACGCGGATCAAAGTCGGCACCACCGGTTCGCTGAAACAAATTCTGTTCGGACCCGCCGAAGTCGATGATGGCAGCCAAAATCTGGTTGGCGCAATCACCACCTGCATGGGCAACGTCGGCGCAAAAGACATTGCCGAGTTTCAGCAGACCGAAATCATTATCGCGCCGTCGATCAAAACCGAAGGCAAACTTTTCCAGACGGTCCAAAGCGTCGGCATGGGAACGCGGTAAAGCAGCGACACGTGACCTGTGACAAGTTAAGATTGCGTCTGATCACTGGTCACTGAACACTGCTCACTTCTTTTATGGACTTCGACCGCAGAGTCGTAATCACAGGAATGGGCGTTGTCTCTCCGGTCGGCAACGATCTCGAAACGTTTTGGGCTGCCCTGAAGGAAGGCAAGAGCGGGATCGGCAAGATTACCGCTTTCGACATTAGCCAATACGATTGCAAAATTGCCGGCGAAGTCCGCAACTTCGACCCCAAGCCCTGCTTCAAGAATCCAAAGGACATCCGTCGGACCGACCGATTCGTCCAGCTCGCCATGGGCGCGGCGAAAATGGCGGTGCAAGACGGCGGCGTTGATTTGGAAAAAGTAAATCGCGACCGCTTCGGCACGATTATCAGCAGCGGAATCGGCGGACTGAAAACGCTCGAGGAGCAGTTCACTATCCTGATGAACAAAGGGCCGTCGCGCACCTCGCCGTTCACGATTCCAATGCTGATCAGCAACATGGCCAGTGGCGTGATCTCAATGGAATTCGGATTGCGCGGCCCGAACTTGTGCATCGTCACCGCCTGCGCGACTTCCAATAATTCGATCGGCGAATCGTGGCGGATGATTAAATTCGGCGACGCGGATATTTTTCTGGCCGGCGGTTCGGAAGCATCCATCGTCGAACTCGGTCTCGCCGGATTTTCCTCGATGAGAGCTCTTAGCAAACGCAACGACCAGCCGGAGCGCGCTTCACGTCCGTTCGATCGTGACCGCGATGGTTTCGTGATGAGCGAAGGCGCCGGAGTTTGCGTCGTCGAAGAGCTTGAGCACGCCAAAAAGCGTGGCGCAAAAATCTATTGCGAGATCACTGGTTACGGGCTCACCGCAGATGCCCATCACATGACCGCGCCGCCGGATGATGGCGAAGGCGCGGCGCGAGCAATGAAGATGGCGCTCGATCACGCAAGACTTTCTCCCAGCGACGTTGATCACATCAACGCCCATGCGACTTCAACCGGACTCGGCGACATCGCGGAAACAAAAGCAATCAAATTGGTTTTCGGTGAAGAGCTGGCAAAGAAAATTCCCATCAGCGCGACGAAATCGATGACTGGTCATTTGCTCGGCGGCGCCGGCGCTGTGGAAATGGCGGCCTGTGCCTTAGCGATCCGCGACGGAATCGTCCCGCCAACGATCAATCTCGAACATCCCGATGAGCTCTGCGATTTGGATTACGTTCCAAAGGAAGCGCGCGAGAAAAAAGTGAAAGTCGCGCTCAACAACTCTTTCGGTTTCGGCGGCCACAACGCCACGTTAGTGGCGCAGGTGTTTGAAGATTGATGATCGGTGAAGAAGTGACTCGTCGGGCTTCTGATAGCGGTAGCGGTCTGCTGTTCGGTGACGTTGCTTGTTTTGGATCAGCATTATGTCACCTCAAGACCGCGACAGGCCGATCCCGCTAGCGGCCAGATTTATCCTCACGTGGCGGGCTTTAGTCCTAAGGCTACGGTTTACCTAACGTCACAAGAATTAGTCGCCGTTTATTTTCTTTTAACGATGAGTTGGGTACCGGTCTTATAGGCGCCGCGCTTGGCTTGAAGTTGAAAGTCTTCGCTAAATAATTGTCGCTGCACTGTCATTCCGAGCGAAGCGAGGCTTGACAGACTCTCGCTCTACCAATTCTGGCCCCTACTGTTCCGGATTAACTGGGAAGTGTTTGTTTTTGAGATTTTCGGGGACGCGTTTGGTGTGTTCGGCTTCGATTTGTTCTTTCGCTTCATTTAACGCGTCGTAAGATTCGCGGCTCTTCTTCGCGCTACACATGTAAGCCGTTGCGTGAGCCAGCGGGATTTGCGCCTCCGGCATTCCGACAAATTCGACCGCTTGTTGCGTCGCGATCGCGAGCGGCAACGCTTCCGGATCGGCCAGACCGACGTCTTCGCTCGCGAAAATCACGATTCGTCGCGCGATGAAGCGAAAGTCTTCGCCGGCGTGCAGCATTTTCGCGAGCCAGTACATTGCGCCTTTCTCATCGGACCCGCGCATACTCTTGATGAACGCGCTGATCGTGTCGTAGTGCGCGTCGCCTGCGCGATCGTAGACAACAGCTTTTTGCTGAATGCTTTCCTCCGCAACCGCGAGCGTGAAATGAATCGTGGCGTTGTAGCCGGGATCGGTGATCTCGGCTTTTCCATGCCGTTTTCCCGATTTTGCCTGAGCGGCATCATCGATGCCGGCTTCAACAGGCGGCGTTGTTAGGACACCAATCTCAAGCGCATTCAAACATTTCCGCGCGTCACCGTCGCTCAGTTTAGCGAGATGCGTTTTCGCATCTGCGTCCATCTTGACCTTGTAATTGCCAAGTCCGCGTTCTTTGTCGGCCAGCGCACGATCGATCAGCGCTTCCAACTGCGGGACCGTGAGCGAGTTGAGCTGAAAAACCTGCGATCGCGAAACCAGCGCACTGTTGACGTAAAAAAATGGATTATAAGTAGTCGCGCCGATCAATCGCAGATTTCCGCTTTCCACGTCCGGCAACAAAATGTCCTGCTGCGCTTTGTTGAAGTGATGGATCTCGTCGATGAACAAAATCGTTTTCTGGCCTGAGGTTCTGATTCGGTTCGTGGCGGCGGCGAGCGTGCGTCGCATCTCGGCGACATTGCTTTCCACGCCGCTCAATCGGACGAACTTCGCATGCGTCATATCGGCGATGATGTGAGCGAGCGTTGTCTTTCCAGTTCCGGGCGGCCCGGAAAGAATTACGGACGGCAAACGATCGGCCTCGATCGCGCGCCTTAGCAATTTTCCCGGCCCGAGAATGTGTTCCTGTCCCGCGAATTCATCGAGCGATCGCGGCCGCATTCGCGTGGCCAACGGCGTGTTCCGATCAGCCGACTTAACATCGACGTCGTCGCCTTCGAAAAGGTCGTGCACGAACTAATATGATGGTAGGACGGGACTAATGCCAATCGCCTCGAAATGGATGGTCGCAATCATCTTGTCGGTGGCCGCGATTAATTTCCTCACCATGCCGGCTGAGGAATATATCGGCGATGGAGTTGCGGTGCGGATCGAAACCATCGGGCTGATCAATACCGGTCGCTGGGCTGTTCCGCCGGTGGTTGCGCAGGAGTGGGGCGAGCGCGGCCAGTATTTTTACGAAAATGCGAACGGCGCGTTTTATCCGAAGTACGGAATTCTGAACACGCTGATTTACGTGCCGGCTCTGTGGTTTCAAAAGATCGCCACCGGCAATCTGAGTTTCTATTCGGACAACACGCTTTGTTTGAATCTGCTCAACGTCGTCCTGAGTTGCGCCTCGGCCGCATATCTGGCGCTGCTGGCCCGGCGTTACACCAATTCACACCTGACGATTTCAATTTTCGTGGGCGCATCGCTCTACGGCACATTTTGGTGGAATTATCTGCGCGCTCAAACGTTCGAGATTTATCTGACCCTGTTTCTGCTCGGGTTTTACTACCATTTCGTGTCGGCTCTGAATTCGGATCAACGCCATTTGCGTAATCGACAATTTTTTCTCGCGGCGACTTATCTTGGCTCGCTTTGTCTGAGCAGAACCGTTTTTGTGATTTTGCTTCCGGTTGCGACGGCGTTTTTTGCGTTTCAACGGTGGCGCCCACAAAACCAGCGGTTTGGCGACGCGTTCGTTTTCTGGTGGTTGCCGTTATCGATTTTCATCGCTCTCTTGCTCGCAACCAATTGGTCCAAGTTCGGCTCGCCGTTCAGCAGTGGTTACACTCAGTGGAGCGAAGAATCGCAGCCCTTCACAACGAATATCTGGCCGGGAGTCCTGGGACTAATCGTCAGTAAGCAAGGAAGCGTGTTTCTGTATTTCCCGGTGTTGGTTTTCGCGCTGATCGGTTGGCCGATGTTCTTCAAAAGCCACACTCGCGAAGCGCGGTTCATTCTTGCGTTGGTCGCGGTGTTGTTCCTGGTCACCTCGGCGTTTACGAATTGGAAAGGCTCTTCGTGTTACGGACCACGCTATTTGTTACCGGTACTGCCACTGGTTTGTGTGCCGTTCGTTTATTTCGTCGATTGGATTCGCCATTTAGCAAACAACGCGCTGAGGTGGTCACTGCGCGGCGTTCTCTTTGCTTCACTCGCATATTCGTTTTTGCTGCAAATCGGCATGAACAGTCTTCCGTTCTTTTTTTGGTACGATCTTTTGACGATCGCCGAGCAAAACCCTGCGGCTTCCAATTATCTCGATGCCCAGTTTGGGACGATCAATTTCGATTTTATTCAGGACGAGCTTGGTTGGTCGTCGCGATTTCGCGAAAATTTTGTGAACAAACTGGACTCGGAGCAATTCATGAAGCTCGAAAGTTTGCGAGTGGAAACGAAACCGAATTATTACTGGTTGGCTGATTGTCAACAAACCTTGCTGAGCGCACCGCGTATTTACTAGTCTGGAGGCGTTTCCCCATGAACGTTCCGCGGCAACCATTTGTCGGTCGCGCCTGCATCGCAGCATTCGGCATTCTCTTGGCGGACTTTTTTCCGATTTCTAAGGCTGATTTGCTGTTCTGCACGATCGGACTTTTCCTGGTGGCGCTTGTTCTATTTTGGAAACCGACCGCAGTTTTCGCCTACATGTTCGTGGGTTGGGGGTTCTTTCTCCTACACATTTTTCGAACGGCCGACACGCCAGCGATGAAGCTGGCCGGAGAACTGGGCGATCGGGCGCGAACAGTCCGAGTTGTCGGAGTTATTGCTAGCGAACCGAAGATTGGATCAAAGGGCACTGCCACATTCCTTCTCGACCTCGAGTCGATAGAATTCGAAGGAAGAAGCGAACAGCCTCAGGCCTCGTTACTCGTCCACTGGCGCGGCCCATTCGACTTTGCTCAGGGCGATGCTCGCAATCCGGAGTTCGGTGACGAATTGAAGCTGTTTGGAATAGCGGAACCGATCGCGCCCCCACGCAATCCCGGCGAGTTCGACCTGCGTTCATATCTCGAACGTCAAGATGTGCGGCGCAGTTTGCTTGTTCGTTATTCTGAAGACGGTGCGGTATTGAGGAAGGGCGCCGGGAATCCATTTCTGCGCTCGGCCCAGAGGTCGCGTGCCTGGTTGCAGCGCACGATCTGCCGCGGTCTGGATGATTCGCCAGACGTGCAAAATTTTCTCGGCGGGATCGCTCTGGGATTGCGTCACCGGACGCCCGAGGACATCGAAGAACCATTTCAACAGACCGGAACCCTTCATCTCTTCGCGGTCGCCGGACTGCACGTTGGAATTGTGGCGCGACTTCTTTGGACTCTCGCTGTTGTGGCGCGGCTTTCGCGCAAGTGGGCAACAGGGCTGATTATTCTCTGCTTACTGTTCTACGCGACAGTCACGGGTCTTCACGTTTCCAGCGTTCGAGCCGCGGTCATGTGCTCGATTCTAATGGCCGGTTTTTTCGCCGAGCGAAAAGTTTTCGCGCTGAACAGTCTGACCGCTGCGGCATTTTTTCTTCTGTGTTGGAATACGAACGAATTCTTCTCAACTGGATTCCAACTTTCATTCGCCGTTGTCGGTGGAATTATTTTGCTGGAAGCTCCGCTTTCGCGATGGCTCCAAAAGTTCGGCGCAACCGACCCGTTCCTTCCGCGTAATCTGGTGAGCCGGTCTCGCCGAGCGATCGGGAGGGGTTACGAATTGATTTGCAGTGGCGGTTCGGTTTCGCTGGCGGCATGGCTTGGTTCATTGCCATTGATCATTTGGTCTTTTCATTTGATTACGCCTAGCTCGGTGTTTGCCAACCTGCTCGTTGTCCCAATCGCGTTCTTTATTCTGGCAATTGCTCTCCTATCGGTCGTGACGGCGCCGATCACATCGTCTGTATCGGTCATTTTTAATAACGCAAACTGGTCGCTGGCCAGCGTTGTGATTGCCTTCGTGAATTGGTCGGCGCAATTGCCGGGAAGCCATTATTATGTCGCGGCACCGGATTGGCCGAACAAGACCTTGGCCAAGATCAGTGTGCTCGATGTCGGCGCGGGTGCGGCGGTCCACCTTCATTCTGGCGGCCGGGACTGGCTTTTGGATTGCGGCAGCGCGCGTGACTATGACCGAGTGGTCCGGCCGTACCTACACACCGCCGGAGTGAACCGGATCGACGGTCTTCTGCTCAGTCACGGCGACTCGCTTCATATCGGAGCGGCCGAGGTGCTCCTTCACGATCTTGTTCCAGCCATTGTGATAGATAATTCCGCGCGAGATCGCTCCGCCGCCCACCGTCGCGCGCGCGTGACTTGGTCCACCCGACACATCAAGGTATTGAAGCTGAACGCAGGCGAGAAGTTCGAAATTGCTCCGGGCCTGCACGGCACGGTGTTATTTCCGCCGCGCGGATTTGCCGCGACAACCGCAGACGACGACGCGCTCGTGGTACAACTGTCAGTCAAAACGGCGAAAATTTTGTTTGTTTCCGACAGCGGCTACGCAACAGAGAAAGCCCTGCTCGCCTCAAAATCAGATTTACGCAGCGACATTCTGGTCAAGGGTCAACACCATTCTGGGAATTCCGGCCTGGACGCGTTTCTGGATGTCGTCCAACCGCAGTTGATCATCGCCACCTCTCGCGATTTTCCACAGCGGGAGCGGATTTCTGACGAATGGGCGAAACTCGTCCGGACCAGGGGCATCAAACTTTTTCGGCAGGACGAAACCGGAGCCGTGGAGTTGAAATTCAACCAGCCAGACGGCTGGCAAGCAAGGGCTTACGCTACGGGCGAAACTTTTCGCAGCGCTAATCGATGAATCGGCGCGCCCGATTTCACAAAGCGACGCTCAAATTTTGTCGTTGGAAGAACAACGTTGTCAGCATGGACTGTCGTAAAGCCCGAATGTTCTCGGCCCAGCCGGCAGATTTCGTGAAAGTAATCTGACTGATCAGTCGCGATTCGAAGAATTCCTTTGGGAGCTAACGCCCGATGAATGGAGTCGAGGAATTCGGTCGTGACGATTCGACGACGATGATGGCGGCGTTTCGGCCACGGATCCGGGAAGAAGAGATAAAATGCTTCGACTGATGTTTCTGGCAAGAGGTGACGGACGGCAAAAGCGCTCTCCACGTGGAGCACGCGCACATTGGTGAGATGCGCTGATTTGCGGCAAGCTTTGGCAACGCGGCCCGCCAGTTTTTCAACGCCCAGAAAACTGCGGTCCGGATTTTGCGAAGCCAGCTCGCACAAGAAGGCGCCGTCACCGCAGCCAAGATCGACCTGTAATGGCGCTTCGCGCCCAAACGTTGCGAGCAGATCAAGCGGGGCAAAAAGCGTTTCCGGAAGCAGTTCGATCACGCAACAAAAATGGAGCCGTTGCGGGGTGTTTCAATCACGCAACGGCTCCGAGACTGACGGATCGATCAGTTAGGCAGCGGCTGCTTTTGGCGAGCCGAATCCGATCGCGAGCATCGCCACTGCCAGGACGACATGAAGCCAGGTATCGGCCGGATTATTCGAAATCAATCCGAGCAACATTCCATTTGGGGTCATGAATCCCAGGATTGCAACGAGGGCGTAAATGATACCGAAGATTTGGAACCACAACCGGGCTGCGCCTACTCCCGACATTGAGGCGAGCAGGAAAATGACGCCGGACGCGATATGCACGATACTGTGCACGTTGTTGACCATAAAGATGTTCAGCAACATGGGCATACCGTCAGCTCCCTTCGGCGAGATGCCGGGGACGAAGCCGAGGATTCCTATTGCCAGGAAGACGATACCAAAAAGCATTCCGAATGTTTTAGCCATTAGTGACCTCCTATTGGGTTAAGAGGCTACGCTTATGGCAGTCGCCTCCTTCACTGGCAAGCAAAATTGGCCTTAAACGGTTCCGCTGTAATACTGTCTAAGATCGACAATATGAAGCTGTTTCATCTCCTATTCGCTCTCGCGCTCGGCCTTGGTGTCCATTTCTCACCCGCGCAAACGGCGCCTTCACAGACAAGAACCGCCGTCTTGGCAGGCGGTTGTTTTTGGTGCATCCAGCCGGCCTTCGATAAAGCGCCGGGCGTGATCAAGACGACGGTAGGTTATAGCGGAGGAACGGAACCGAATCCTACTTACGAATTGGTCGGTTCGGAGCGCACGAAGTATCGGGAGTCGATCGAGGTCGTCTATGATCCGGCAAAGATCTCGTACAATCAGTTGCTCGATATTTACTGGAAACAGATCGACCCGACGCAAGCGGACGGACAATTCACCGACATCGGGCCAAGCTACCGCGCCGCGGTTTTTTATGCGAATGACGATGAGAAAAAAATTGCCGAAGCGTCAAAAGCCAAACTTGGGAGTTCGGGAAAATTCAAGAAGCCGATTGTGACCGAAATTCTCCCGGCAATGAAATTTTGGCCGGCGGAGGATTATCATCAGAAGTACTACCAGCAAAATCCGGAACATTTCGAAGCGTTCGAGCATGGCTCGGGTCGGGCGGGATTTCAGAAGAAAAACTGGCCGGATAAGCCATAGCAATTCGGACTTCACCGCCGACCCCGCGTCCGAACGCGGGCGACCCACTTTCGAAATTCATCGAGCGCCAGGAAATTGATGATCCGTCCCGCTGGAATTTTGGCTTTCAACGCGGCGGCGAGACCGAGCTCGATAAACTCCAATTGCCACGGACGGTGAGCATCAGTCCCTAACGAAATCCGAGTGCCCTCTCTTCGGGCGAGCTTTAACAAACTCAAGTTCAAGTCCTGTCTGTCCGGGTAACAATCGATCTCGACGGCTTTATCGAGCTTGGCGGCTTCGGCGAAAACGCGTGACCAGTCGGCCTTGAGCCCGAGCCGGTAATTGTAGATGCGGCCTCGCGGATGTCCGAGAATCTGAATGTCGGGATTTCGTAATGCGGCCAAGTAGCGCTTGGTCTGGTCATGCTTGACTCGCAGGACGGAATGAAACGAACCAAGTACGACATCGAGTTTGGCAAGCGCTTTGGGGTCCATGTCGCCTTCGCCACGCGGATTAAGATTTAGTTCAATAGAAGCCAGTACCATCAGCCCGGGTTGGGACTTATTGATTCTCCCGATTTCCGTTGCTTGCTTGCTCAGCCGTTTCTCGTCGATCCCTCCGGCAATCTTCAGTCCTTTCGAATGATCGGTGATGGCAATGTATTCGTAATGGCGTGCGCGAGCTGCTTCAGCCATCTCCGCGATCGTGCCCGAGCCATCACTGTAACGGCTGTGCATCTGCAAATCGCCTCGCACGTTTTTGCTCCATTGTGGATTCTTCGCCAGCAAAACGCGCGCATCTGCGAGCGCAATGAAGTCACGCCGAATGGCCGGCGGCCGCGTTTTTTTGACCGGCGGTTTGTCGATCCAACGCAGAATGCGCTTGCTAATGAAGGGACCAATCGCGCGTAGCTCGGTCAATGATCGGTGCTCACTGATTAAGTCGGTGGCTTCTTCCGGCCACAGAAACGCGCTTCGCGCGGCCCGGCGATACGCGCGCGAAAGAATTCCCGATTTAGCTTCGGCTTCGCGGGCGAGCAGCTCGGCTAATTGCGAATTTGTCAGCACACATCTGAATCGACGGCGCCGACGGTTTAAGTTGTCCGCCCTTAAAATTTCGCCAACTGAGCCTGCTGCGATTCCACGAACTCGGCGCGTTCAACCGACAGGTTCTCGTTCAAAACTTTTCCGAGTTCCTGGGCCAGGACGATGGCGATGGCGCGCGGGTCGCGCGTGTAAACGGGAATCGGGAAGGAGCCGGCATTGCGATCGTAGCCGTAAACCGTTCCGTCGGTTTCCCAAACGCAATAAGCATGGCCCGCCGGGTGATTGTTATAGCGGACGAGGAGAATTTTTGCCCAGAAGTTAGTGTCCAGAGCATGCTGGGTTTTGACCGCGGCCAGATAGTTGCAGGCCGAAATAACGCAGCCGTTCAAAACCACGAGTTCATCGTCGGAGGGGGAGAGGACAATCGCTGACTGCTGGCGGCAGCTCAGGGTGACGCAGCCGAAAAGGACCGCGCAGTGGTAAGTGATTTTGGCGAGCGACGGTAGATTCATGAGAGCGGGATCGAGCTAGCAGTTATTGTTGTTATAGTTTTTATAGAATACTGCCGACCCGATGTGAAGCTTTATTTTCTGCCATTGCAAGAAAATTAGGCTCCGCTTGGTAAAGACCTGAAAAAGTACAGCCCTGTTCAAAAATGACGGAGCGTCATGGGTTATGCGAGGGGCTCAAAAATGGCGTCTGGCGAATTCTCTGCCAGAGCCGCTCTTAAGATATCTCTCGAACGCACGAGCTTTACGCTCGCAGCGAAAGGCTAATGCGAACTCGAGGTGCCATGGGTGGGACTTAGACGTAGGAGGAAAACTGCCTGTATTATGCTTTCGAATCCTTGCCTTTAAATTACAAGTTATGCCGCGATACCGGATATCATCATCGCGGTTACTAGCCAGTTCGTACACGTAAGAGAAACGTGACATTGGGGGCAGTGCGAGAGGTAGTCTTTGGAGCGGTCTAAAGCAAGTCGAAGCCAGCCCACCTTCACAGATTACGGCGGGGCAGCTTTCGCTTCTCGGGCGTGGTCAGCTGGCCTGCCGGCCGGAGACTTTTCCGCGAAGCGGAAAAGCGAAGGCTGGAGGCGAGGGGAATTGAACCCCTGTCCTCTTCGCTATCCACGCAAACATCTACATGTGTATCCGGTTTCCATGTTTAAGGAACCGAGCACTGTACCGGCACACTGTCGGCTCCCGAGCGTCCACGAATTCGATCTTACGAATCAGACGCGGTCGCCCCGCCGATTCGCCAGCCTGCTGTCCTCGTTTCCGCCGCCAGCAGGCGTCGCTGCGAAAACGTCACGGTCAATTAAGCCGCGAGAGCGAGATCTTCGTGATCTGCGTTTATTTGTTTTGGTCCGGTTTTTAACGAGGCCAACGGAACCATCCTCGACATGCCGCCTGCGCTTCCAACGATGAGTCGAAACCAGTGCGCCCCCGTGATGCAAAGATAGTGTCCGGTCGCGTCCTGCGCAAATTATGGGTGTAAAATCGAGCGTTGCGACGTTAGTTTGACCTATCCTGCTACGGCTTCGAATTGTAAGGTAGATGCAAGCTTACGTTGATAATCTGCCGGCGGCCCCTGCGCCCAGAATTCTCCCCAAGTCGCGCACCGGATTCCGGCTATTCGGTCGCGGCACCATGGCGGTTATTTCTTTGATCTTGGTTTGCATTACCGGCTACATCGACTTTGAGACCGGCTACGAACGATCGCTCTCGCTGTTTTATCTCGTGCCAATTTCGGTTGGCACCTGGTTCGTCGGTTTAATCTTCGGATTAACGATCGCCACCTTGAGCGTGGTGGTTTGGGTCGTGTCGGATTTGGCCGCAGGTATTCCCGCAGTGCGAATCTGGAATGCGGGAATGGCGGTCGCCTCTTACTTCGCGTTTACCATCGTTCTTTACAAATTGTGCACCTTGCTCCGTGAACTTGATCAACGGGTGCGGGACCGCACCATTGCGCTCCAGCGCGAAATGACCGAACGCGAGCGGCTCGACCAGGAAATTGCCGAGATCGCGGATCGAGAGCGCCGTCGGCTGGGCCAAAATCTACATGACAGCGTTGGCCAACATTTGACCGGCACCGCTTTGGCCGCGCAAGTGTTGCGCGAGAAGTTGGCAAATCGCTCCGCAAATGAAGTAGCTGACGCCGATAAAGTCGTTCGCTATTTGGAGGAGGGGATTGATCTGACCCGAAACCTTGCCCGAGGCTTCTTTTCGCCGGAATTGGAAGCCGATGGTTTGAGTGTCGCCTTGCAAGGTTTGGCCGAAAATGTGAGCGAGCGATTCGGGGTTGCCTGTACCTTCAGGGGGGATGACGCGGTGCGGGTCCGCGATTCGACGACGGCGACGCAGTTATATCACATTGCCCAGGAAGCGACGACCAACGCGGTAAAGCACGCGCATCCGACAAGAATTGACATCGAGCTCGAACGCGAGGGTCAACGCCTTACCCTGGCGGTGTCGGATGATGGTGACGGATTTCCCGAAAAACTTCCCGAGCCGCCAGGACTGGGGTTGCGTCTTATGGCTCACGGCGCGGCCCTGATCGGCGGAAAATTTTCTGTTCAACGTAACCGCAACGGCGGAACAGTAGTCATATGTAAATTAAATGCGGATCAAATCTCCTAAAATGAAACCAAAAACCAGCAACGGTGTTTCTCGTAATCACAGCGTCTTTATCGTGGATGATCATCCACTTGTTCGCGAAGGACTCGGCAATCTCATTAACCAACAGACAGATATGAACGTTTGCGGAGAAGCCGAAGATTCCGGCAGCGCAATGTCTGGCATCCAGGCGATTCAACCCGACGTCGTGCTGGTTGATATCTCTTTAAAAAACGAGTCTGGCCTAGAGCTTGTGAAAACATTGAGGAACCAGTTTCCGGATCTCGCTGTCATCGTGATATCGATGCATGACGAGGCGCTTTATGCCGAACGAGCGTTGCACGCCGGTGCGCGTGGTTACGTGATGAAACGGGAAACGACGAAAAATGTTCTTACCGCGATTCGCCGTGTCCTGGAGGGTGACGTTTATGTCAGTGACCGGGTGGTCAACTCCATGGCCAAGCGCATGAGCTCGCGTAAGACCGCCGCAGCCGAACCCGTCGAGCGTCTGAGCGACCGCGAATTGGAAATCTTTCGATTGCTCGGCCAAGGGCGAACGCCGTCCCAGATTGCGGAAGATTTGCGCCTGAGTTTGAAGACCGTTCAGGCCTATTGCGCCCGGGCCAAGGAAAAATTTGGCGTTACCTCGCTCACCGAATTACTGCGGGCGGCAATCCGCTGGGAAGATGCGATGCACGTAAAATAGGTAGGGGCGATTGACCTCAATCGCCCGCGGTTGAGATAAACTGCCTCTCACAACGTC
>DATINV010000148.1:0-5634 GCA_035473775.1 Chthoniobacterales bacterium | reverse complement strand
ATAAATCAGTCCATCGTTCCCGATGCTCAGCGGGAGACTTTGGTCGAGCCCGGCAGTTTTCTCATTCGACTCCGCGCCTTCCACTTGTTCCCCTCGCCGAGTGTCGAGCGGATTGTAAACGAATTTGTCCGCGCCGTTGGCCGGCTTTGATTCCGTCAAAGCGCCGGAACGAAAAACGCCGTTCGCATCGCCATTTTTCGAATCGAAATAAAACGTTTTCGGATTTGCGATCAGGTTGGCGTAGCTGTCGGTGTATTTCCATTCGCCGTTCGCGCCGGAGTTGCCTGGGGCGATCACATAATACGCGACCTGGTTTTTCAGAAACGCCGGCTTTGCGCCGCTCTTCATCGTCCAGTCGTACCATTGGCGATGCAGATCATTCAGATCGAGGATCGCGTCTTTGCCAAACTTCACCCCTGCGACTTCATCTGTCGGCGTTCGCGTGCCGGCATGGTCCCACGGACCAATGATCAGGAAATGCTTCGCGCGCACATTGGGCGACGCGTTGGCAATGTGATCCCGGTAAAATGTCATCGCACCGAGCTCGTCGCCATCGTATTGGGCGGTGATCGTTAAAATCGGCAGCGTGAGTTTCTTGAACTCGTCAACGGTTGGCACCATCGCGTCGTAATAGGCGTCAGCAGTCGGATGTTTCAGAATTCGCTGAAAGCTGACCGACGGAAATCCAACAAATGAATCGAGTGTCTTGAACGCGATATGTTTTTTGTAGGCGTCGAGAAACTTCGTCCGCCAGAATTTCGAATCGCCGAAGAGATTAACCTGACCGGCTTTGCCGCTGGTGAACGTGAACCACTGCACGTCGTAAGCCTCGCCGATGTTATCCAGCGATGGATAATCGAGCGGCGGATGAGCAGCCGCCGCGGGAACGATCGTCGCCAAATGCGGCGGCATTTCTTTCGCGGTCGCCCATTGGTCGAATCCTGCGTAGGAACCGCCCCACATCGCGACTTTGCCATCGCAAAACGGCTGTTGGGCCAGCCATTCGACCACGTCGTGTCCGTCGTGCGGCTCCTGGGCGAACGGCTCGAACTCGCCACCGGAATTCCCGCGGCCGCGAACATCAACCAGCGCGTACACGTAACCGTGCGACGCAAAGTAAGCGGCTCGCGGATGGTAACTGTCGGAAATGTAGGGCGTCAGGGTGAAAACAACCGGCGTTTTCGGCATCGAACCGCTCGGCGTTTTTGGGAAATAAATTGTCGCGTTCAGCTCGACCTTGTCCCGCATCGGGATTTTGACGCCCCACTTGATATCATAATCGGTGGTTGGCGCTGGAGTTGGACTGGGCTCCGCTTTCGGTTCCGGCGAGGGCCCTTTGGACGGATTGGTTTGAGCCAATGCCAAGGCAAGGTTCGACACCAAAAGTGCAACGGCGAGGATGAAAGTGCGACGTCCGGTCATGCTTTTGATTCAAACGAAATTCGCCCGGTAAAACAAGCGATCAAAATTGCGCGGCCTTGCTTTCGGCCAGCGAAGTTTCTATACCGCCAACATGAAATCGCGTGCTGCTATCCGCTGGTTCCTTGTCCCTGTCACCTTTGTCGCAGCAATCACGACTCAGGCTGCCGACAAAACCATTGTCCTCAAAGCCGCCCGTTTGTTCGACGGCAAATCGAAAGCCCTGGTTCAGAACGGCGTCGTGATTGTCCAGGGAAACAAAATCATCGATGCCGGCAGTAATTTGTCCGTGCCATCAGATGCGCAGGTCATCGATCTGGGCGATGCGACCCTTTCGCCCGGCTTCATGGATGGTCACACCCACCTCACGCTCGACTTTTCGGGAAACTTCAATCAGCGCAGGCTGGACGATCTCGCTCTGAACGTTTCGGAGCACGCCATCATCGCGACGACGCACGCGCGAGCGACGGTCGAGGCTGGATTTACAACCGTACGGGATCTCGGCAGCCGATTCTCGAACAGCCGGGAGTTTGTCGATGTCGCATTGCGTAATTCGATCAACAAAGGTGTGATCGTGGGGCCACGAATGCTGGTAGCGACGAAAGGCATTGGCGCAACCGGCGGACATTTCGATCCCACGAGCGGCTTTCGTGATTTTCTATTCGGCCGTGAACCTGACGAAACGGAGGGAATCGCCGATGGGCCGGATGCGATTCGGAAAGCGGTACGGTTTGAAGTGAAGAATGGCGCTGACGTGATTAAAGCGGCCGTGTCGGGTGGCGTTCTATCATTGGCCGACGAAGTCGACACTCCTCAACTGACCCCGGCCGAAATAAATGCGCTGGTCGACGAGTCGCACCGGTTGCGCAAGAAGGTGGCGGTTCATTGTCACGGCGACCAGGCAGCGAAGGATGCGATCGCAGCCGGAGTCGATTCGATCGAACACGGTTCGTTCATGAAACCGGACACGCTGACCCTAATGAAAAACAAAGGGACTTATCTCACGCCCACCTTGATGGCGGCGGAATGGATCATTCAAAAAATGGGCAATTACCCGCCCGCGCTACAGGCGAAAGCGAAAGCGGCATATGACGCGCGTTCAGAGATGTTTCGAAACGCGGTAAAAATGGGCGTTAAGATTTCGTTCGGCACAGACGCCGCCGTTTTTCCGCATGGACAAAACGCGAAAGAGTTCAAATTGATGGTCGATCTCGGAATGCCGCCGATCGATGCATTGAAAACAGCGACCGGAAATGCGGCCGATTTGTTTGGGATCGCGCAAAAAGTGGGAACGTTGGAGAAAGGAAAACTCGCCGACGTGATTGCGATGCCGGGCGACCCAACTGCCGACATCACCGCAACCGAACGGGTGTCATTTGTAATGAAAGAGGGAAAAATTATCCGGAACGGACCTTCGAACGTCCCGCCTGTCGCCGATTCAGGCGAAACGCCTACACAGATTCCCGCCGATTAAAGCCGACGCTTTCAGAACTCGCACGCTTGTTCTGTCAGGCCAACGAACGCGGCGCTCTCTACCCGGTCCTGTCTGCCGTGCGACGCACCATGGCTCGCCCCTTGCTGCAAATCCGGGCATGCGTGTCCTCATTGCCGACGATCAACGGACTGTTGGCACCTCGCTGGCCGACTTGGTGCGACATTGCAACCACGAGATTGTCGCCGTTGTCGGCTCCGGCGTGGAAGCGATCCAAGCTTACGCGCAACATCATCCCGACGTCGTCCTGATGGATTATTGGATGCCGAAACTCAATGGCGCCACCGCGTGCCGCAACATCGTCGCCAAAGATCCGACCGCACGCATCATTCTGGTGTCCGGCTGGTCACCATCCAATGGAATTGTCGGCGACTCAGGTGCGCTCGCCCTTCTGGCCAAACCGGTCGACCTCGACGACCTCGCCAGCGCCCTCAATAACGTCTCTCAAAATTTGCCGCTATCCGCGGGCTAACCAAGTAAGAAGTAAGAAAGCGGTTGAGCCGTTGAGATCTCGCCCTCCGCGTTTCTCGCTTCGCTCTTCGCGTTTCCCCCGTCGCATTTCGCCCTTTCCAATTTCCTAATTCCTCCCCGACTCTCTGCTACCGTTTGCCACTCGTCACTCGTCACTCGTCACTTTTTGAGCCGCTCACTTTGCCGACCAGAAGCGAATCCCAAGTAACACACAGGAGGAATCAACCTTATGGCAGATAATAATGGCGGTGGTAGTGGCGGTCCGGCGGTTGTCGCGATCGTTGTAATCTTCGTGATCGTTCTTGCAGTCGCGTTCTTTATGTTTGGCGGCCAGCTTTTCAATGGCGGCTCGTCCAAGAAAGTCGACGTGAACGTAAAGGCGCCGGTGCCGACAAGTTCACCCTGAATCCGGTTGAGCTGTTGAGAAGTTGAGGCGTTGAGAGCTGGTCTCTGACGTCTGATTCTTCGTGCTCCGTGCTACTCTGGCTTCGGTTCTTCCTTTATCCCGCAGCCTTCGTCCTTGCCCGACTCGCGCTCGCGCGGGCTCATCCTTCCTTTTTTCTTCTTAATTTTTAATTCCTAATTTCCTTCGCCCGCGGCTTCTCGCTTCTTCGCGTTTCGCCCTTCGCACTCCGCTTCGTTCTTCGAATCGAAAAACAGAAACGCCTAAACCGCCGAGCGAAGGCGATCTACGGACGATGCCTTCTGATATCGCCATAAGCCGTTCGCCTTCGCTCGCTGACTCTCAGCAGGGCGATCCCGCAACGCCACCTCGTCCATCGCGCATGCACGATCTCATGCGCCGGCCATTCGATGTTCGATCGCTCGCGCTGACCGGCCTTTTTGTTCTGGCGATCTTTTACACGATGTACTTCATGCGATCGATTTTGCTGCCGCTCGTTTTGGCGTTGCTCCTCAGTTATTTAATCCGGCCGCTCGTTCGGGCGTTTGCGCGGATCCACATCCCGCCATCAGTCAGCGCCGCGATAATCCTATTGAGCCTGGTCACATGGGTTGGTTACGGTCTCTCCTTTCTGGCCACGCCCGCGGCTGATTGGCTCGCGAAAGCGCCCTACAGTCTTCATCAGCTCCAATCCAAACTCGTTCCCCTTCAACGGCCGTTGCAAAATGTTTCCAAGGCACGCGGTGAGATTGAAAAACTAACCACCCCGGCCGGCGCCGACGCCAAACCGGAGGTCGAAGTTAAGACTCATCCGATTGCCGATATTCTTTATTGGCGCACCCCGGAGTTCATCGGTAGCACAGCGTTGCTCATCATCCTGCTGTATTTTCTGCTCGCCTACGACGGCGTCTTCCTCGCCAAGCTGATTAAACTTCTGCCTACCCTGGCCGACAAAAAACGCGCCGTCTCCATCGCGACCGAGATTGAAGCAAACGTTTCGCGTTACCTTCTCACCGTTACATTAATCAACATCGGTTTGGGCATCGCAGTCGGCACCGCTGCCGGAATATTTGGCCTGCCAAATCCGAGCATGTGGGGCGCCATGGTTGCGATCTTGAATTTCGTTCCCTATCTCGGCGCGCTTACCGGGATTATCTGCATGACCCTGGGCGCTCTGTTGAGTTTCGACAGCGTCGGTTACGCGCTGCTTTTTCCCGCGATCTATCTGACCTTCGCCGCGTTGGAAGGGAATTTCATTACCCCATGGGTAATGGGCCGTTCCCTCACTTTGAATCCGGTCATTGTTCTGTTATCGCTCACCTTCTGGGGTTGGATGTGGGGAATTGTTGGCATCATCCTCGCCGTTCCCATTCTCGCTGCGTTCAAAATCTTTTGCGCTCACATTAAACCGATCGAACCCATTGCCGAATTCCTCAGCTGAGTTCGATACGGTTAGAAAAAGACGCGCGATCTCAATCTCTCGAGCGATCATTTTGAAAAACGAAAGGTCACAAATGCGTATAAGGGATAAAATCAAGGAATACGGCGCGGCCGGATACATTTTGCTTTGGCTGTTGGGAATTCCGATTCCAGTATTGTTGCTCATCTTCTTGCTCCGCGGCTGCACTTAAGCCAGAAACAGGGCGCTCCTGCGGATGACAATTGGGTTGGAGCACTGGTTCGTTCTGTTACTTGGTTCGCTCGCCACGTTTCGGTTGAGCCACATGGTAACGAAGGAACGCGGTCCGTTGGCTATTTTTGAACGCATTCGCGACGCCATGCCGGGCGGCCGCGGTTCGGTCAAGGAATGGATAAATTGTATTTGGTGCTTTTCCTTGTCTGCCAGCGC
>DATINV010000147.1:0-7899 GCA_035473775.1 Chthoniobacterales bacterium | reverse complement strand
GTTGCGGTTTACATCAATTCAGACGGCAAACTCGGCACGCTTACCTCCTCGGCCCGATTCAAGACCGATATCAAACCCATGGATAAGACAAGCGAAACGATTCTGGAGCTGAAACCGGTTACCTTCCGTTACAAATCGCAGATTGACCCCAAGGCCATCCCTCAATTCGGCCTCGTGGCCGAGGACGTAGAAAAAGTGAATCCCGATTTAGTGGCCCGGGACGCTCAAGGAAAAGTTTACACCGTGCGCTATGAAGCGGTGAACGCGATGCTTCTTAACGAGTTTCTGAAGGAGCATCGCAAAGTCCAGGAGTTGGAGACAATTGCCGCCCGCCAACAAACCTCAATCAACGTGCTCACGAACAGCCTGAAACAGCAGGCATCGCAAATGGAGAAGATAAATGCCCAGATTCAGTTGATCAGATCTAACCCCGCCACTGTTGCTAACAATAATTAATTCCCCGGGCAAACCAGTGTCTCCTCTCAAGTCGGTCGCTTTCGTCGAAATTGCTTCCACTACTTTGGTAACAAGAAGAACCACCAGATGAAAACTCAATCTAAAATCATATTGTCGTTCGCGATTGCCATCACAACCCTAAACCTCGGCGCCCAAGTGGTATCGCCGGTCATGCCCGCGAAAATCGAAGGTCACACCTACGCCGAGTGGTCGGAAAGATGGTGGCAATGGGTTTTCTCACTGCCGGTAACCCAGAATCCTCTCTTTGATAACGCTGATGTCAGCACAGGTCAGCACGACAACGTTTGGTTCCTGGGAGGCAGTTTTACCCAAAGCACGGTGACCCGAACCGTGGCCATCCCACACAACAAGTTACTTTTCTTTCCAATTATTAACGCTTGGGAAGACGACACCTATTGTAATGATGACGGTACCGGTACCCAAAGAGTTTCTTTTGGCGAGAGCTTGCCCGATCTCAGGAGTGACGTGCAGGCTGTCGTTGACACCGCGCAGAACGTGAGTTGCACGATTGATGGTGTGGACGTGCCGGGCCTTTCTGACGCCCCCAACAGCGATTATCGCGTGAAGACTTCGTCGCCAGACGGATTCAATTATGATCTTCCGGGTATGAACAATTTCCTCAGCTCATTCATTGGATTGCCCTGCTGGTCGAGTTCGCACGGCCCCGTTCACGTGGATGCGCACATCTATCATCCGGTCGGAGACGGTATTTACATTATGCTTGGGCCATTAGCTACGGGCTCCCATGTCCTCCACTTTCATGGCGAAGGCGTATCCTTCGGCACCCCCTTTACAGAGGATATCACTTACAACATAACCGTGATGAAGTAACGATCGCAAAGCTCGGCACGCTACACAGTCAGGGAGAAATGGTGCTCGGGGCGGGACTTGAACCCGCATGCCTTTCGGCATACGCCCCTCAAACGTACGTGTCTGCCATTCCACCACCCGAGCAGGTGTGTGTTGAGTGCGCGAAATTTGCCGTCGAACCGGCGAACTGGCAAGTGGGGTTTGAGGCCCCACTCTTGCTCAATGCTCATCTCCTAATTCGAGATTAAGATTAAGAGCAAGATTACCGCCTTCGTCCCGCGGCGGCGGGACTACGGCAGGGCAAGTGAGGACAGATCATGGACAAAGTCGACAGTCAGGATTGGATAAAGATTGATCTCCACATCCATACCCTGGACGATCCCAAGGACATAATCGATTATTCCGCGCATCAACTCCTCGAACGCGCGCGGGATCTCGGCTTTGGCGTCCTCGCCATTACTTTACACGATGCGGTTTTCGATCGCGCCGAAGTATTCAAAGATGCCGCGGAGATGGGAATTCTGCTGATTCCGGCCGCCGAAGTGAGACTCCAAGGCGCTGACACTATCCTACTCAACGTGACGCCAGCCGAAATTTCGGCCTTAAGAGATTTCGAAGACCTCAGGCAACTGCGAGCCCGTCGTGGGCAATCGATGTTCACGATCGCACCGCATCCGTTTTATGTGATCGGCGGCTCGATCGGGAAACGGCTGGTGGATAATATCGATTGCTTTGACGCGATCGAGCTTTGTCATTTTCACAAAGGACTATTCGATTTGAATCGCAGGGCAGTTAAAGTCGCCGCCCAAAACCACAAGCCCCTCATTGCCACATCAGATGCTCATCAACTGCACGCGTTTGGCCGTCATTACACGAGCATTCCGCGCCCGCGCGAACTGACAATCGAGAATGTATTTGCGGCTCTCAAGGGCGGGCCACGTCAGGTGACAAGTCCGCCTGCTTCGACGATCGATCTCGTGAGCATGATTTATTTCTTCTTTTTCGTCCATCCGGTCCGGCTTCGCCGTCATCGCGGCCGTGGGTCTTCTCTTGAATCCACCTCACAAACGTGACAGACGTTAAGACCGATGAGAATCCTCATAACAGCTCTCCTATTGTCCGTTTTTGTTTTGAGTGGGTGCCAGACACCGGAACAGAAGAAAGAGAAACTTAAACAGGCGGCGCTTAAGAAAAAAGCAAAGGCCGACCTCCGTGAACCGGCCGATGTCGACTTCCAGGCCTTTGTCACCCGCCTTCGTAAAGCGGTGGCCAAGCGCGATACCGAGACTTTGAAATCGATGATGACTGACGATTTCGGTTACAAGCTCGAACCGGCAATGTCGGGTCCCGGTGTTTTTCAATATTGGGAACAGGAAAATCTCTGGCCGGAACTGGACGGCATTCTGGCGGAACGCTTTGTGAAGAAAGGCGCGTTCTGGGTCGCCCCGCCGCAATTCGCCGACCCTTCCCTTAACTATGATGGCTATCGCGCCGGCATCACCCGCGTCCGAGGCAGTTGGAAGTTCGCCTACTTTGTAAATGGGTGAAAGACAGTGACGAGTGACATGTGACGAGAAAAGAAGGAGACCCAATCTGGTCAGGCGTCACTGATCACTTCATTCAGCGCATTTAAGACTATTTGGCCGGTGGTCACCGGATTATTGTCGACGATCGCTTCGACTTCGAATTGTAAGAGTTGATCGACTGCACCAAGCTTCCGCGCGCGCAGAATGATTTTTTCGCCCGGACGTACTGGTCGTAAAAACTTCATGTGGCGAATTGCCGAAAGTAAGAAACGTCTTCCTGAATTTTCCACATGTGCTGCAATCCCCGCTGTTTGAGCGAGCGCTTCGGTCAGAATTACGCCCGGCACTAGCGGATCGCCGGGAAAGTGGCCGGCAAACATCGGATCGTCGCTTGGAAATTCCGTTTCACACTCGGCCGACACGCCGGGGTCGCGTGCGATTAGTTTTCGCACAAAAACAAAGGGTGGCCGATGGGGAAGACCGAGAAAGTCACTGCTCGTTCGTAACATATTACGATCTTGTGCTCGCTGTTTTTTTCTCGTCACAAGTCACCTGTCAGTCGTCACTTTATTGGCTCAGACTTGGCGGTGGCGCCTGATCCGGAGGCGCCGGCTTTTCCAAATCGTAAATCGCGCCCCAGGATCCGGCCGCCGCAAGCAATGCCGTTTTTTCCCATGGTCGCGAGCTGGTGGCGTAATTTCCTTTCTCTTCGCGTCCCCAAAAGATGTAACGCACGTGCAGAGTGCGAGCGATATCGCGCCAGTTCGGCGCGCCTTGCATCAATTTGGAGAGGGTGTCGTTGGTTTTGCCGTAATCGTCGAATCCTTGGGTCCAGAGATGGCCGGGATATCCCATCACGACTTTTCGGCCACTTAAGAGTAATGGATGATTGTAAGTTGGCCACGCGGCGAAACGCGCTTCGATCGGCATTGGACGAGTTGCCGCACTGACGGCATCCACCTCGCCACGGCTGGCAAATCCAAAACCGCCTTTGCCGGCAGCAAGTCCACCAAAAAGACTGACGAAGCCGGAAGCGAACAGAGCAAAGCAAACCGCCCACCGGATCGGCCGCTCCCATTGCACGATCAAGTCCCGCCACAAATACGGTAGAACAATGAAATAGGACCAGATCATGATTTTGAGATTGTCCCAGCCCCAGGGCGCGGTTTTAACCAAGAAGGTGAAAAGAAAAATAATGGCTGCTCCGAAGACGAACGCGATCTCTTCCGGCTGCTTGCGCCCCAACTGAAACCCCTGTTGCCAAACTCGATAGCTGAGAAAGCCCACGAGCGTTAGCAGCAATGGCACCAGGATTCCAAAGTTGAAAAACCAGAACCGGAAGAACGGCATTTTGAATTCGCCGTCGTCTCGCTGTACCCACCCTGGATGAAACTCGATCACCGATCTGGCGTGAAAGTGATCGGTAATCAACCAAACGAAGAACGTCGCTGGAATTACCGCACTCAACACCAGCCGTAGAGTGTGACCGCGCATTGGCGCGTCCCCGCAGATGAAAAAGCACACCAGCAGGATGCTGAGGGCGATGAAGGTGTGGATGTGAAACAACGGCATCGCCGCATAAAGGGAAAGTTCGACCCAAAACGGCAGCGGTCCGGAGGTGCGAGCCGCACCGGCATAGGACTGGCCGTTTTCAGAAGGGTTTTGACCAGCGCGCGGGTAAAATTTTTCGCGCCAGTGCCACAATAAAATGAGTCCGGCCGGGATGGCGTAGAGAAGACCGCGTTGGGTGACGAACATGGTCTGCGGAATGCATTTCCAGGCGACGTGATTGACGTCCTGGTAGTCGTTGAACTCGAACGTTTTTAGAAACTGAAAACCGGCGATGCCGCCGTTGAAAAGAAAACCGGCAATGGCGAACGCGCCACCCCAACGGTAGAACGCGTAAAACGTCGCGAGCGACGCCAGCAAACCCACCCAAACCAATCCCGGAATCAAACTGATGCCGCTTTTCAGCAAGAGTGCGTTGAGCAAGTCGATGCCGGCGGGATAGCGAAGATGTTCGCTGCCGACGTAGATGGGATTCGACGGCCAAAGCTTAACGCCATTGGCGAAAAATTGAATGTGAGTGAGATGCAGTCCCAAATCGCCGAGATTCACCGGGGACTGGATTTTCAGATCGGCACCGTCAACGTAAACAAGCCAGATAAACGAACGGAAAGCGAAGATCGCGAAGATTGCGGCGAGTACCCAGAGGACAAGATTTCGATATCTGACCGTCGACGCTTCGCTGTCCAAAACAGGTCCGCTGTCGGTTGTGGCAACGTAGGCTACAGCACCCACTCCAGCAGCCAGGATAAAGGCTGTGACCGATGTAAACGGACCCAGGCCTGCGATCATTCCGAATAACAATCCGAAAACGGTAGCGAAGTTTGCAAACGTCAATCCGCCGGCGAGCCACTTCATTGGTTTGGAGTTGGTGTTGGTGTCGAGCTGGGTTGCGGCTTTGCTCCGGTGAAGTCGGGCCATTTTCCCGGGAAAAATGGCTTGAAATACTTCGCGCTGAAATACGCCTTCGACGGATCCTGATACGGCCGAATCGTTACCGGCACGGTGTAGTAGGAATCGTGCAGCTTCGCTTCCACCGTTTGAATCTTATCCTGTTGAACGAGCAGAAAAGCCCCGTCCAACTGGTCAGGCATATTATCCTTTTCATAGTAACCGACTCGTCCAAATTCACCCAGGATCCACGGCAACGGGTAAGGACTCGGCCGGATTATATGGCCGACGAGTTGATACGCGCGCGGATCGGAGTGCGCGAGCCGAATGATGGGGTCGGTAAATTTATTAATGTCGTTGTAGGTCTGGACGTAGACGTACGGTTCCGTGTCGGTGGTGCAGCGGAAGTAATTCAACCAGATGCAATGACCGAGCGACCAAAGGATCAAAAGCACGGCGAAAATTTCAGTTAAGCCGCGATCTATTAAGACAAATAACACTAAACCGGTGCCCGTGATCACCCAGTACGGCCATAAATGGTCCCACGTTGCCGGCCAATTGCTGTTTACGACATAGAAGACCGTGTAGCCAATCAATCCAAAGAGCACGAGTGCGATCCAGCGATAGATAACGCCTTTGAATCGCATCGGCGCGATCGTCGACATCGCGCCAAAGGTAAATGCGAAGGGCCAGATAAAACTGATCACGCACCACGGGGTTTTGTATTTCACAATGCTGTAGGCCATGAGCGTGCCCACGCCGTAGATGGCCAGATAACGCAGAACGACATTCTTGAATCGAAGCGCGAACAGACACGTGAGCAGGCCCGCCAACACTGGAAGCTCATAGTGACTGATGAGCGCGACCCAGTAATACCATGCTTTCTCGTGGCCGTGCCCTTCGCTCCCGGTTTCGAACCACGGTTTGTAGGCCTGATAAAGACCGCGCACTCCGCTCCAGTGGAAAAATGTGCCCGAATAAAAGAAAACGATCAGCGCGATGCCGGTCGCGATCACAATTGCCAGATCGACATAATTCCAGGTTTGCTTTGCCGGACGTCGATCGTCCATCTCTTCGAAATAATTCGACAACGCGCAAACCGGGAGAGCGATAATCGCGCAGCCGACGTGAAGGATGTAGGTCTCCTTTGAAAGAATCATTCCGGCGAGGCCCATCCCGGCGCACCAGAGACTTTTTGCGGTGCCGAATTTCCAAAGTCCGAACAGGCCAAGGAAAAAGAGCATGGTGAAAAACAAGATCCAGACTTCGTGGATCGAGTAGCGGCCATAAAAAACGAAAGCCGGCGAGACAGCCATCACCAGTGCAGCCAGCCGGCTGACTGATCGTCCAACAAACAGTTCGAATTTCAGCGTGAGCCAAACGCAGGCGACGCTGACGAGCACGACCGGCAATCGCAGCGCCCAAAGATTTCGGCCAAACAACGTTTGGGACAGCAGCAGCACATAAAAATGGAGCGGGCCGTGGTAGTTCGTTGGGTCGTATTTGTAGAAACCGGTTTTGACCACTTGATCGACGAACCAGCCGTTGATCCCTTCGTCGAAGTGCGGCGGCTTGATCCCGAGAAGGAAAAATCGCAGAAACGCGGCGAGGGCGATGATGAACCACGGCGTCCATTCGCTTTCAGCGAACGCGCGTCGCCAGGTCTCGAGCTGGTTCCCGAGCAGCGGAAAATCACCTAACGCGCTAGCCGCCTGTTTAGTTTGAACTCTTGAGGCTTCTCTCACAACGGGCACAACGGTTCTCAACGGTTACAACGCAACATTTACGGCTTCCACGGGCTCGAGCTCACCATTGATCACGCGCTTTATGCCGTTCTTCAAATGTGCCTCGCCGAAGTTTATCAGAAGACCCAGTTTTAATCCGCTTAAGCGGAGTTGAGTCAAAAGCTGCTTTGCGTGAATAGTCGACAGCGCTTCAACGGATTTGAGTTCAACAATAACCTTTCCATTCACTACCAAATCGGATCGGAAGGCTTCTTCGAATTTAATGTTATCGTAGACGACAGGCATCGATTTTTGCCGCTCTACAATTAAGCCGTGTTTCCTCAGCTCGTGTGCGAGCAACACCTCGTAAACCGATTCAAATACTCCAGATCCAAGCTTGGTGTGAATCACGAAAGCTGCATCGAGAACCCGTTTGGCGATCTCGTTTTCGGTCATTGTTTGTGTTCCTCCGTTCCCTTTGTGTCCGTAGTGTGATGTTCAGAATCCGCTAGCGCGCTCGCCTGTGCGCTGCTAGCTGTCGCTGTGCGAATTCTCGTGACGGGCGGCTGCGGCTTCATCGGGAGCAATTTTATTCGCTACATTTTGCAACATTACAAGCCCGCCTCGGTCACAAATGTCGACGCTCTGACCTATGCCGGTAACCTCGCCAATCTCGACGGCGTGGTCGAGGAACATGGCGAGCGCTACGAGTTTTTCAAAGCGGATATCGCCAATGCCGACGCAATGGATGCGCTCATGCTCGAGCACCAGTTTTTCGCGGTGGTGAATTTCGCCGCCGAATCACACGTTGATCGCAGCATTAATTCGCCGGAAAACTTTATTCACACCAACGTGATCGGCGCGAGCGTGCTCTTGAATGCCGCCCGCAAACACGGTGTCCAGCG
>DATINV010000146.1:0-2741 GCA_035473775.1 Chthoniobacterales bacterium | reverse complement strand
ATCACTTGGGCAGGAGCGGCTGACCATGGCTTTGCTTGGCGTTTTTGCCGGCATCGCGTTGCTCCTTGCGATTATTGGAATTTACGGCGCCGTGGCCTACACGGTTGAGCAACGCACCAGCGAAATCGGCGTGCGCATGGCACTCGGAGCCCAAACGGCGGACGTGCTTCGCCTGGTTGTCCGACAGGGAATGAATCCCGTTATCATCGGATTGGTTCTGGGTTTGCTGGGAACGTTTGCGGCCGGACGGTTAATTGCCGCGCAGCTCTACCAAATCTCACCTTATAACCCGTTGCTGCTGGGCGCGACCGCCATCGTCCTGACAGGCGCCGCGTTGCTCGCCTGCCTGATTCCGGCGCGCCGCGCAACATTGGTCGATCCTGTCCGCGCTCTGCGCGCCGAATGAATTTTTAAAAAACTCCAACTCCATCATTCCTATGAACGATATTCGTTTCGCCTTCCGTAAACTGCGTCAATCGCCGGCCTTCACGTCGATTGCGGTTCTGACTCTCGCACTCGGCATCGGACTGAACACAACGATTTTCAGTTTGATCAACGATTTGTTCCTGAAAGGACTGCCGTTCAAGGAACCCGCGCGCGTCGTTCACCTGTTAAGCGGCGATAAATCGCGCGACTTGGTGGATTTCCCAATATCCGGTCCTCGATTTATGCATTTTCGCGACGGGCAGACTATCTTTGACGGGTTCGCTGGTGAGAATTTTTTCGCATTTACTCTGACTGGCCTCGGTGATCCGGTTCAAGTTTTTGGAGGCCGGCTAACTTCAAACTACTTCGACGTGCTCGGGGTTCATCCGATCCTTGGCCGCAACTTTTTGCCGGAGGAAGAGGAGGGCGCCGACGTCGCGTTGATCACGAAGAATTTCTGGCAGAAGCGATTGGGAGGCGATCCGAACGTAATTGGTCGCAGTATTACGCTCGACGGCACGGCGCACACGATCGTGGGAGTGCTGCCGAACATGCCGGCAACATGGTTCGGCGCGAATCCCGTGGCTGAAGTATGGACCACGAAACCGATCCAGCTTCCAGGTTTCAGTTACGAGCGGTTGATGCGCGGCACCAGTTTTCTTCGAGTGGTAGGACGACTCAAGCCATCAGTGACTTTGGAGCAGGCCCAGGCGGCGCTGCCTTCGCTGGATCAAAGTTACGTCACCCAATATCCGAACAAGATCGACGGTTCGTTGACGACCAGTCTTCGAATCTTGCCACAGGATGTGACCCAAAATTTCCGGGCCGGTTTCATCACCCTTTTCGCGGCGGTTTGCTTTGTTTTGCTTATCGCCTGCAGCAATGTTGCGAACTTGCTGCTGGTCCGTTTTAGCGGACGCCGGCGGGAGATTGCTCTTCGGGCCGCGATTGGCGCTTCACGTGCCAGCATTGTGCGTCTCTTTGTTTTTGAAAGTCTGCTTGTCAGTTTGATTGCCGGCTTGGTCGGAGCGTTCGTGGCTTGGCGATTGGTGCCGTTGGTTCCGCAAATGGCCTCGAACTTTCTGCCGCTGGAAGCGAACACCGCCACCAGCGTTTCAATGCCTGTTCTGGCTTTCACAATCGCCTTGTCGCTTTTTACCGGCCTTTTAATGGGAATCTATCCCGCTCTGCAGGGATCACATACCGATCTGGTCGACGCTCTGAAAGAAGGTGGCCGCGGAAGCAGCGGAAGCGTTCGCCAACAACGATTCCGCAAGATCCTCGTCGGCGCGCAGGTAGCTCTTTCAGTAACTCTTCTCGCCGGTGCAGCGCTACTTATCACGAGTTTCGTTCGTTTGACGCAACAGAACATTGGGTTCCGCCCGCAAAATCTTTGGACCGGAGGAATCACTCTGCCGATTTCCCGGTATATGGATGCCCCAACCCGCCAGCGTTTTGTGGAACAAATGTTAAGTGAGTTGCGCAATGTTCCGGGCCTCGAAACCGCGACCATTAGTGGCGATATTCCACTGGCCGGTGGCAATCGCACACTCTACGCGCGCTCGGATCGCGATGTTCCACCGCTCGAAAAACGCGCGAGCGGACCGTCCCACGACATCGCTCCTGACTACTTCAAGACTTGGGGTGTTCCGCTCCTGGCCGGTCGCGAATTTAACGAGCACGATACCGCCGACGGCCAAATGGTTTGTCTGATCAGCGCGGCAGGCGCAAAAAAAGTTTATCCAAACGAAAATCCGATCGGAAAGACTCTTCTCGTAACGAGTCTCGCGGTTCCATGCGAAATCATCGGCATCGTCGGCGACGTTCGGTCGATTCGGGTGGCTGATGCGCCCGGAATGGAATTCTATCGGCCGTGGGCGCAGGAGAACTTCCCGTTCGTTAACGTCACCGTTCGCAGCAATTTCAAAGTAGATGCGGTGACCAGGCTCGTTCAGGGCGCGCTGGCCAAGGTCGATCCCGGTCTGGCGATTGCCGTGCCGCAAAGTATGGACGCGGTGGTCGCTCAAGCTCTTGGACAGGCGCGTTTGATGATGTGGCTTCTTGGAATTTTTGCCGGCGTTGCCTTGCTGCTGGCCAGCATCGGGATATACGGAGCGGTTGCCTACACGGTCGAACAGCGCACCGGCGAAATCGGAGTTCGCATGGCACTTGGCGCTCAAACTCGCGACGTGCTGCGTTTGATCGTCAACCAGGGAATGAAGCCCGTAGTCATCGGCCTTGTCATCGGCGTAGCTTGCGCGTTTGCCTTGGGGCGATTGATCGCGTCCCAACTCTTTGAGGTCTCGGCGTATAAC
>DATINV010000145.1:0-4468 GCA_035473775.1 Chthoniobacterales bacterium | reverse complement strand
GATTGCGCGATTGTAAAGAGCTTCGAGCAATTCGGAGGAGGGGTCTGTCACCTGACTTACGCGATCAGCAACTCCGAGGTTGTCCGCCAATGAAAGCAACTCGGGCGTAAACACGTCGCCGGCAAAGACGAATCGCGCATTCCACTTGTCTTTGCTGCGTGCAAAAATCCGAAGCGCGCCATCCCGATTTTTTCGACGTTCGTTCGATCCAACGTGTAAAATGAATGGTGTTGTTGGATCAAAATTCGGGATCTTCGAAAGGCGAGCCGAGACTTCAGCGTCCGGCAATTTACGAAATGGATAATTGAGACCATTCCGCACTACTTCAATCTTCGGTGGATCGGCGCCAATCGAAACAAGCCGGCGCGCGTCGATTTCGGTGGCTTGCGATACGCAAACAACTTCGTCGGCTTTCCTAAGTCCGCGAAGGATCCATCGCTGCAAAAATTTACCAGTGGGCGACGCCGGACAGTTTGTTTCCTCACCCAACGCACCCCGGACTGCCAGTAGATCGTGGCATGTCACTACCACCGAAACGTTCTTGATCCAGCCGCCGTACATGGCGTTCGAGTGATCACAGATATGGACGATGGACGGTTGTTCGCGAAGTGCAGCGCGTAATCTTCGCGGAAAGAGAATGAATTTGTCGATATAGCCAAGCCATTTGGCGATGAAGCTACCCGCGCCGCGAAATTTTCCGAAGAATGGTCCGGGCACGATCACTTTCGCGGCGACTCCAGATTGGCTCAGACCATCCAGCATCATCGTTCCAAAACGCTGCATGCTTTGCTGGCGATCGAGCGGGTAGTTACCGACCAACAGCACCATTGGTATGATCGGAGTTCCCAGTCCCGTGAATTCTCTCTGCGAAAATAGAACGTCGCGGCAACGGCCTCGGCTCGTCTTCTTCGTCAGTTTCCGGCTGGTCAGTCGATTCACCGAATTTCGCCGCCGCCAGACAAAGTCCGGCTAGCACGACCGTGAAACCGAGGGTCGTGGGCTGACCTAGCTGGCCATTTAGCACCCCAAGGACAGCCGTCGCGAACAAGAGAATAGGCAAAACTTCACCGGCTTTAAGCGAGCGCAGGCTGACCACAAACAATTTTAAGGCCAAGGCAATACGCAAAAAAATGAACGCGAGGCCAAGAATGGGACCGCTTTCGGCGATAATTCGCATCCACTCGTTTTCCGAAAGTAAGAAACCGCCTGCTCCAACAAGAAAGCGGGCGCCCCCGGCGGTGCCGAGACCGAGACCGTAACCACTTATCGGGATTTTGGAAATATACTGAAACGGTTCCGTAAATTCCTGCAATACCCGCTCTAACAAGCCACCGACGACGCTGGTCTCAGCCATTTCGGCGGAACTAACGAAGCGCTCGGAGAGGACATCGAGGCCTTCTTTAACAACGGGAAGGCGACTCCCGAAAAAAACGAGGATAAAACCGAGGACGGCGAGCACCAGCAATGTGCCACCGATTTTGTTCACCGCCGAAGGACGCACTACAAGAATGACGAGAATGGCAAGTGCAACGAGACCGACCGCCAAAACACAGGCCCGACTCCCAGAGACGATTATAGCGACAAGAACGGCGGCGGACGCTCCGAGTAAAAGCCAACCTTTGTAGGTACCCTTACTCAACGCTCCATAAATCAAGAAGGCTGCCGCAACACTCAAGTAAAAGACTGGTCCGGAAATAAACGAGAAGGTCGCTGGCGGGCGGATTTTTCCACCTGCGGTAGAGAGCTGCTGCGCTTCGCTCATACCGACTGTTTTATTAATGAACGAATCGGGAGACGCTTTGAACTGCATTACCATCAATGCCGCCATTGGAATCATCAGCAGCAAAGTCCAGCGACCGATTTTCTTCACGTCCTGCAGATCAAACGCATCTGCAATGATAAAGATCAGCGGCAAGTGGAGAAAGTTGCAACGAAAACCGTAAAGCGAAACGAGAAGGATCAGTTTAAGCGCAACGTAATCGTAGAGCACGAAGATGGTAACGATAATACAAAGCACGCCGATTATTCCGAGGGCGACCACATAACGGTTACGGGGAAAAACATTCGCCCGGAGCGCAAAGAAATAGATTGCCAGGACCACGGGATCACGAATGAGCAGAAGTGGATCGGAAAGCTGCGGCAGAACCCATTTCCGCACCGCTCCTTCAAAAACGAGAAGGATGAGATAGACCCAAATCAAAGCGCGGACGGCCTTTAAACTGGCAGGCCTCTCCGCAGGGGGGAGTTCCGTGACAGGGAACGATTGGGATGCAGTCGCGGCTCTCATCGGGCGGGGCATCTTAGCTCTCCATCACTTCCCGTGCCACTTCTACGAGGCGTCGTCGATAATTCTCCCAGCCAAGTGCTTGCGCTTTGTCTTTGGCCGCCGCCTTCATCGCCATCAACTGCCCCCGATCACTCGCGAGAGTTTCCAGCTTTTCCGCGATTGCGTCGGCTGAGCGAATTGGAATAACGAATCCGTCCGTCCCATCTTCAATAATATCCGGTCCAGCGGTGTGATCGGTGGTGATCACAGGCGTGCCCTGTGCCATCGCCTCCAGAATCACCAAACCGAAGCCTTCAAACAACGATGGCAAAACCAGCACGTCGTGCGATTGCATTTCGCGCAACACCGCGGCGTGGCTGAGAGTCGGCAGCCAGCGATATTTTCTGACGGCAGAATCGAGCGGCTGACAACCGGATGCGGCTTTTCGTCCGAGCAACGTCAGCTCGACTTTCCCTTTCAGTTTCTCAACCGCAGCAAGCAAGTAGGACAAGCCTTTCCGTTGACCAAGTGAGCCGGCAAAAAGAACCTTCAATGGCCCGGAAGATTTCATTATTTCATCTGCAATCGCCGGCGGCGCTCCGTAGGGAACGATTTCGATTCTGGCGCTGCAGGAAGAATCGACCAGCGTTTGCTTTGTATAAGTGCTCGCCACGATCACGCGCGTCGCGAGACGAAGTTCGTCGTCCTTGCGAGCAAGCTTATCAGCACTGTCGTGCGTGCCAGTTAAGGTAGTTGCCCACTCCGGTTCGCGCTCGGACTCCTCGGCAAAGATGCGTTGGCCAACCTGCCAATACCCGATCGGCAAATCGTATATTCGTTGGCGATTGAGATCGCGGGCCGCGCGAAAACTTTCGAGCGCGCCATCTTCGTAAGCGTAAATGGCGCGGACATCATCGAGATTGCGCAAACGCTGAGCGACTTTCCGATCCAATTCGCGGAACACGGCGTCGATGCTGAACAATCCGGTTTCGTGGCGCGAAGGAACGCCCGCAGCTCCGGCAAGCAAACGAACAACTTCCCGAACGGGCAAGGTATGGGTTCGCGATCGAACCGAATCGGGAAAGGAACGTCGCCCAAGAAGATCGCGTAAAGACTGCGGCAAGGCGCGATTCACCGCCGACTTCGGGTTCCAACTAATCGCAGTCCAAAATTCCGAAAGCATGCCCGCGTGATCGAACGCAACCAAAGCTTCGCGGACGAATTGATTGCCGACCGGATGAGCCAGCAAAATCATGCGATTATTTTTTTCATCACGTCGAGATAACCGGCGACAACGGTGTCCGATTGAAATTTAGCCAAATGCTCGGACGCCCGCTGCGAGAATGCTGCTCGAGTCTCGGGTTCGTTGATCAATCGCTTAAGTTGAGCGGCCAACCCAGCAACATTTCCATTTTCGAAAGTCAGTCCACACGGACCAATTGCTTCTTTGAGTCCGCCATCCTGAGATCCGACCACAACACAACCGCAAGCGATTCCTTCCAAGGCTACGACGCCGAACGGTTCCGCCCAGCGTGACGGAACGGCGAGAACGCGGTGTCGATTCAGAATCTCGGCGAGCTCCACACCAGACTTCTGACCGGCGAAAGCCACTTGTGCGTCCAAACCAAGTTCGGCAGAGAGTTTGCGCAAACTGCTTTCTTCAGGGCCGCCCCCGACGATGGTCAAGTCAACCGACAGACCGTCGCACTTTAAGTTTTTGAGCGCCCGCAGGAGCAGATCGACTCCTTTGTCCGATACGAGGCGCCCGACAAAGACGATCGTTTTTTCACGGGCAATGTTGGGCATCAGACGGAAAACTGTTTCGTCGTAAGGATTGCCGATCACAATCGAATCCGCGCTTAGCCGGTCGGCAATCGCATTACTAATCGCAACATTGCTGACAAAGCTCAGAAGAAATTGTTTGAGGTGATTTTGCCAACCAATGCCGCCATGGACATTCTGAAGCCAGGTTTGATGCACGACCAAGGTTGGCTTTCGCAAGGCCAAGGCGGGAATCAAGCTGCGCAGACTGATGTTGTTCTGAAAAAAAACATCGCACCACCCTAGCAACCGGAATACTTCGCCAATCGAGGGGCGTCGCGTTAATTCGTAATCTGCGTCCGCGATCACGCCACCGCGACTCTGGGTAATGACGTGGACGTCATGGCCAGCGGCAGCAAATTTCCGAACCAGAATCTTCGA
>DATINV010000144.1:0-6824 GCA_035473775.1 Chthoniobacterales bacterium | reverse complement strand
CGACTCGTTCGGCGAATCGAAAACCGAAGAGGGAGGATGATCAGGGCAAGGCGATTGAGATCGTTGTATGGCTAGATCGAAAGTGGTGACAAATTCGCCCGTCATTAACTCGAGCTAGGACTTTTCGTCGTTCGGGTTTCGCACACCTACAATTTCTCAGGGAGTAATTCTTTTGGAAACGGCTTGCTGACGGCGGCCATCGCTTCGACTTGAGAGTCCCTCAAGAATCAGCGGTTCTAGGAACGTGACGCCAAAATTCAGCAGACGTAATGCAACTCATCATCGCTTACCTTAATAGCGAATCAGAGGCGGATTTTTCAGGAGTTCT
This sequence comes from Chthoniobacterales bacterium, assembly GCA_035473775.1. Lineage (GTDB taxonomy): Bacteria > Verrucomicrobiota > Verrucomicrobiia > Chthoniobacterales > UBA10450 > AV40. The sequence goes on along the minus strand of DATINV010000144.1, from coordinate 6,496 downwards.
TGAAAGCGTGGGTCTTTCCGCAACGGATCAAAGAACGGTGAATAGCGCAGCTCGGCGGGATCAGGACCACATGGCGTTTCAAGCAAACGGGGAAGGGCGGTGATGGCTGCATCAACCTCGCCGACCTGAATCTGAACTTTGACCAGCAGTGCTTCCGCGATTGGTTTATTCGTCGCGCTGTTTGCGAAGTCAGCTACTCCCTGCTGCGCCTGTTCGAGAGCTTTTTCTTTCTCGCCGAGCCCGGCATAAGCGAGTGCAAGGATCGAGCGCAGCTCGCGAGCGGGCACGAAGCCGGGTGTCGGCGCGACTCCCTGAACGACGCGATCAAAACTAGCGCGCGCGTCGTCAATGCGGCCCGTCCATTTCTGACAGTAAGCTTGCATCATGAGAGAATTGGCCTCCGTAACGCCAAGCGGTTGCCCTGAGTCGATATCTTTCGTTGCTAGGCGGATCCAGGAAAGCGCGAGGTCAAAATTGCGCTCATATTCCGCCAGGACCCACCGACTGTTTAGCGTACGGGCACTGGTAGACTCGTTTGGAAGACGCGCGAGTTCTCTGGCCGCTTCGGCCAAGCGACCTTCCGCTAGAAATATATCGGCGTGACACGCGATTGCCTCTTCGTTGTCCGGCGAAATTTCCAGAGCTCGATCGAATGCAGCGTGGCACTCCGACCACAGTCGCAATGCCGGCAAAATGTAAACGGCCGTAGTGGTCCAAAGGCGGTAGTTACGTGGATCCAGCTCTGTCGCCTGCCGGAAGTGAGCTAAAGCGTCTCGCCAACGACCGAGGCCGCATTCTTTGTAAACGAGATACTCCTTAACCAGTGCACTATTCGGCAGGAGTTTCTCAGCTTGCTGGTAGTCTTTCAATGGGCCGAGGCGGTCCCGCAAGACGGCAGCTTTATATTGCCCCTGGGCTATCCAGGCTTCGCCCAAATCAGGTTGAAGAGCCATGGCGCGATCTGCCGCTTCCTTAACGGAGAGCGCTGAGTTCGCGTTTCGATCGATTCCGTTGCCGTAACAAAAACTGCGAACAAGAGCGAGTCGCGCCCATGCCAGGGCAAAGTTCGGGTCAAGCCGGACCGCTTCAGTGTAAGCCGCGCCAGCAGCCAAGATGGAAGCATCGCTCGAGTCCTGCTCCTGAAGTTCCAGGCCGCGAAGATAGGCTTCGTAAGCCGCGGTGATCTGTGTGGGCCGTTGTCCGCTGACTCTCAGGCTCAAGTTGCCGCTAAGTTCTTGTGCGACTGCATTGGCTATCTCGGTTTCTACCGCAAATGAATCAGCTATGGGACGATCGTAGGTGTTGGCCCAGATGTGCGCGTTGCTACGGGCATCGATGAGCTGCACGTTGACACGCACTTTGCCGCCTTTCCTCTGAACCGACCCCTCCAGAACCCTGCCAACTCCTAGTTGCCGGCTAACTGCGTTCAAGTCTTCCGGCTTGCTACTGTACTTCGCCGTCGAGGTTCGCGAGATCACCTTGAGATCAGAGAGACTAGCCAGCCTGGTCAGTATTTGGTCCTGAACACCAACCACGAAAAACTGATCCTCCGCGTTTGGGCTAAGATTCTCAAAAGGAAGGACCGCGATTGCGCGGTTCATCGCAGAAGAAGGCTGCGCGCGTTGATACAACCACGCTGTGACAGCCGTCGCCGCGATAACTAAGATCGCTCCGACCGCCACCAGGGCAGATCGTCGGCGTCGTGCGCGCGCTTCCGTGCCAAACTTGATAAAACACCGATGGACTGCGGCCAGTAATTCACGCGCCGATTGCGGGCGATCTTTCGGATCCGGAGACAGCATCGACTTCAACAGGGCAAGACAGCGCGTTGGGACGCGGAGTCCCTTCAATTGTTCGAGCGGCAATTGCTCGATCTGTCTCGCGCGAATGTCTTCAAGGGTGCGCCCGACGAACGGCACACGGCCGGAAAGCAGATACCAAAAGGTCACTCCTAACGAGTAGATGTCCGAGCGCGTATCGATGCGCGTCGTAGCGGTAGTAGCGAACTGTTCGGGGCTCGCAAACGCCGGAGTTCCGATGAAACCAGACCGAGTTTGTTCGGCGCTGCGTTCTGCTTCCGGATCGAGGACCTTAGCGATGCCGTAGTCGATGACTTTGACAATCAACGAGCCGGTCGGATCCGATTCGAGCATGATGTTGGAAGGTTTAATATCGCGGTGCACAACGCCGCACTTTTCCGCAGCAGCCAATGCCCGCGCCGCCTGCTCAATTACTTCAAGCGCCAGTGCGAGCGACATGGGACCTTCGCGCCGCACTCTTGCCTCGAGCGTTTCGCCCTCAACCAGCTGCATGACATAAAAACATTCGCCATCTTGTTCGCCGTAATGAGTGACGCGTGCGACGTTCGGATGTCGGATTTGCGCGGCGGCTCGCGCTTCGCGCAAGAAACGCGTCCGGACTCCCGGCATTTTCGAAACTTTTCGGTCTATGACTTTAAGCGCCACCTCGGAACTTAGAATCGTGTCGCGCGCATGATAAGTGATCGCCATTGCTCCGGCGCCGAGCTCGATCGGAAAACCGTCCGCCCCGATCTCGACTGCGAAGTGATCGTACTTCAGCGGTCCCGGCGTCAGTCGGCGCGGAGTTTCGGCTTGCCCTGGCTCCTGATTGCCGCTCAGAAAACCGAGATCGGCAAGACAACGAAGGCATTCGCCGTGTGAACCGACCTGCGTAAGCAGTCTTCCGCAGATCGCACATTTTCCGACGGTCGGTTCGGCTTCCATACCGGTAGATGAGAGGGATTCATTTAACTTCGAATCGGGTCGCGGGTCGATACCAGGGTTGCGCGTCGATCCGTCGCGATTTTGCCTTCCGCTGAGTGGGACTTCGCGACGAACAAACTCTGGCGCAATGCTCATGCCGTCAGAAGTTGGTAGAGGTAATGAAGCTCTTGATCGACATCAGTCGGGTCGGAAACCGTGCTCGACACTTCCATCCTCAGCGCTTCGCGATAACGTTGACGCAAACGCGAAAGCCACGTGCGCAACGTCGCGATCGGCACTCCGAGTTTTTGCGCCGCTTCCTCTTGATTTAGCGGCGCCGCACCGCCGCCGGCAACGAACGGCCTAAGCACCTCAAGCCATTCCGTTTTTCCTTCCGCCTCAAACGCGCTTTCCAATTGTTGCCAGGCGCGCTTCACAATGTTCGACGCCCAGACGAGATCGTAGGCAGCCGAATCACTTAGATGCATCGTGACCATCATCGACGCCTCAGCTTCCGGCAGATGTTCGTCGATCGACAGAATCTGACGACCGCCGCCGCGTTTAAGTGCACGCGCACGATCGTATTCGTTAAAGAGAAAGTTCTGGAACGAGCCCAACAAAAAAGTGCGCAGTTTGCCCTTTTCTCGGTAGGCGCGACTCAATGTGTTCTGCTCGAACACGTGTGCGAAAAAACCTTGCACCAGATCTTGCGCTTCAGGCGACGCGTGGCCGCGATGACGCACAAAAGCGTAAAGCGGTGGCCAGTAGGCTTCGCAAAAATCCGAAAGCGCCTTCTGCGACGATGTGTCCGACTGAGTTTCCCGCGCGCGCAAGACGAGCGTCCAATGCGTGGCTTGAAATGCAGCCCCGCCTTCCTGCAATGTTCCAGGAATCGCTTTCATGGGATCGATCAAACTCCTTTCATCGACCGCCGCGTTAGCGTATCAGATGCCACGGGCTTCCGAACAGCTGATTTACGAGGGAAAAATAACTCGACGGGATTTCCCGGGTCAGCGGAATCCACTGAAAAACTCGTGAATTCGTCGCGAATTCGTGAACACTAGGCTCCCTTAAATTGGAACTTGTTAATTTTCAGCGAGCGAATTTTCGACTCGAGAGTTGATGGGGGGATGTCGAGCAGCGCCGCCGCTCCATTCGCACCGGATATTTTGCCGCTACTTTGGGCAAGCGCGGCTTCGATACGCTGCCGCTCATTTGATCCCCGCGCGTCTGCTCCGGAGGATTGCGGCTCGTTCGCCACCCAGCTTTTATCGATCGAAAATTCGTCCGTCTCGGTGATGATAATCGAGCGCTCGATTACATTTTGCAGTTCGCGGACATTCCCAGGCCAGGAATACTCCTGCAACATTTCCAGAGTCTTCTTTTGAATATGTTTGATCCTCTTGCCAGCTCGTTTGGCATAACGATCGACAAAATAATTTATCAACAGCGGAATGTCCTCTTTTCGCTCGCGCAAAGGTGGTAGTTCGATCGGAAAAACGTTCAGCCGATAATAGAGATCGCTGCGAAATGCGCCACCGGCGATAGCGTTCTGCAAGTCGCGACTTGTCGCCGCGATCACTCGAACATCAGCGCGCAAAACTTCAGCACCGCCGACGCGCTCAAATTCGCGTTCCTGCAAAACGCGCAGCAATGCGATCTGCGTCTCAGCCGGCAGATCTCCTATTTCATCCAAAAATAGCGTGCCTCCTTCAGCCAGTTCAAAACGCCCGAGGCGCCTTTGCACCGCTCCAGTAAAGGCTCCTTTTTCATGACCAAACAATTCGCTGGCAATCAGTGATGAAGGGATCGCCGCACAATTAACGCTAACGAATACTTGATCCGCGCGTTTTGACCGCTTACGGATTGCCCGCGCGACCAACTCCTTTCCAGTTCCCGTTTCGCCCATTATCAAAACCGTGGAATCTGTCGGAGCAACTTTCGCGGCCCGCGACATTGCTCTTTCCCAGGCGGAGGAAGTTCCTACTATATCCTCCGAGAGCGACGTTCGGTTGATCTCATCGCGCAGAACGATGTTCTCTTTATAGAGTTCATCTTTGAGTGCTTTGATCTCTTGGAGTGCCTTTCGGCTGCCACTCACATCCATAATCGAGCCGACGAACTCCATATCGCCTGATCCAGTCTCAAAACGACGGGCAACGACGTGCACGTGCTTGACCGACGCATCTGGCATCAAAAGCCGATGCTCGAAATCCATATGATCTGTTTCGCCGGCACGTTCGATTGTTTGTTGCACTAAGCGCAGATCGTCCGGGTGAACGCGCCTGAAGACGAGTTCCAGGGCGGGCGCGATTGTCCGCGGGTAGTTGAGAATGCGAAACGTTTCGTCTGACCAATACAAGTCTCCCGTCGACATGTTCCAACCGAAGCAGCCAGTATGGCTTAGCGCCTGCGCTTGAACCAAGTAGGCGTTACATTTTACCGTAGTCTCCTGTCGACGGTGCAGCTCGCGAAGCAACTCGTGTTGCTCAGTAATGTCTACTGTGTGCCCTACACATTGCGTAACTCTGCCATTTTCAAACAAAGCCTCGCCCATAGTGCGCATGAACCGCAGTCCACGGTCGGGATGAATTATTCGATAGGTGATCTCCAAGTTGATGCCGTCCCGGGCCATCTTCTCCGCAGTCGCTGCGACAAGTCCGCGATCGTCTGGATGCACGGCCGCAAGCATCTCCTTAAGCGTGGGAACCCCGTTGGAAGGATCAAGACCAAAACAAACGAAGGTTTCCGGTGACCAATATTCGAAGGTCAAGTCAGGTCTGAAGGACCAACTTCCGATGCAGGCAACTCGCTCTCTTTGGCAAGGATCACTGTCTTTCTGCTCCGTGTGTTTTCGAGCTTCGAGCTTCATGATTTATTCCGGCTGCGGCACGATACGAATATAAGGCTTAGCGCCCTTCCAACCTTGCGGATATTGTCGCCTGGCCTCATCGTCGGAAACCGATCCGGAGATCATTACGTCTTCTCCTGGGTTCCAATTCGCCGGCGTAACGACATCGTGCCTCGTCGTGAGTTGTAGCGCATCGATCACGCGCAGCACCTCATTGAAATTGCGGCCTATTGTCATTGGATAAACAAGAAGAAGCTTGACCGTTTTGTCGGAACCAATGACGTAAACGTTCCTCACGGTCGCGTTGTCTGTCGGCGCGCGCCTCTTCGCGTCGCCGGCAGCGTCGGCTGGCAACATTCCAAACAGCTTCGACACTTTAAAATCGGAGTCAGCGATGATTGGATAGGTTAGTGCATATCCCTCGGTCTCCTCGATGTCGCTGGCCCACCGCTGGTGATCTTCAATCGAATCAACCGACAGGCCGATAATCCTCACGTTTCGCCGGTCGAACTCGGGCTTTATTCTTGCGATGTAACCCAATTCGCTGGTGCAGACCGGCGTAAAGTCCTTTGGGTGCGAAAACAGCACAGCCCAGGAGTTGCCTATCCACTCATAAAAGCGAATGCGTCCCTGTGTTGTTTCTGCGTCAAAATCTGGCGCTCTGTCGCCGATTCTCGGACCATCGCTGTTCACTTTCCGCTCCGTGTAGTTCGTGCGGCCGATTATATCGATTCCAGTTGGCTACGACCAGTGCCAACTGCGTCGTCTCATTTGCCCCGTTTTGTACTAGGATTTGTGCTAGAACGACGCTGTTTCTACTCGTCATTCGTGAAACCGCGCGTTTGCGCGAAAAAGCGAGTTTTCCTCTCGTAAAGCGCGTCGTTTTTGAAACGAAAAGCAAGGTTTTGAAATCGATGATTTC
>DATINV010000143.1:0-5069 GCA_035473775.1 Chthoniobacterales bacterium | reverse complement strand
CCGGCATTGGCGGGAAAGGCATTCAAGTCCTGGCTGGCCCTGCCATTTACGATCGTCAAACCATCAAGAGTGACCGCCGTGCCGGGCGTGATGTGAAACACGCGACTGGTTCCGTTGCCGCTAATGATCCCTTTCGGACCAGGTCCGGTGATGGTTAGGTTTTTGTTCACGAGCAGTTCGCCGCTCGTCAGTGTAATTGTGTCCTTGGCATCAATGTTGATCTTGTCGCCGTTAGATGCTTGCACGATCGTCTGTCGCAGCGAGCCGGGTCCATTATCAGCAGTGCTGTGAACAGTGGTCGTCTTCGCGACAGCCCTTTGGCTCGCAGTAAGTGCGACAATAGTTAACAGGATCCGCAGGCTGCTCTGGATTTTCATAAGTGGTTCTTTTTCAAGGAGTTTGATCCTAACGTAGTACCATGCATGACGTCTACATAATCCAGCGGCTCACGTCCGCATGGGGCTTCACACGGCTTCCGATCCATCTTAGCCAATCCGCAAAATCTGGGTAATCTGCGGAGATGCAATTTGCTGCTGACGAAAATTTTGCCAGACAACTCGATGCCGAAGATCCCTTGCGGCAATTCCGTGACAAATTTCACCTGCCGCTCGGCAAAAGCGGGAAGCCGCTGATCTATTTTGCCGGCAACTCGTTAGGCCTGATGCCAAAAGCGGCGCGACAAGTCGTCGATCAAGAATTGGACGATTGGGCGAAGCTCGGCGTGGACGCGCATCTCGGAGCAAAAACGCCGTGGTACACCTATCACGAGCCGTTGCGGGAGCCGACGGCCGGGATTGTTGGCGCGAAGCCGGTCGAGGTGATCTGCATGAACAGTCTCACGGTAAATCTGCATCTGATGATGGCGACGTTTTACCGGCCAACGAAATCCCGATTCAAAATTCTGATGGAAGATCCGGCGTTTCCTTCCGACACCTACGCAATTAAAACCCAAATCCGCCATCACGGACTTGATCCGAAGGATGCGCTATTGCTCGCGAGCCCGCGGAAAGGCGAATTCACCGTCCGCACCGACGACATCCTCGATCTCATCGAGAAGAATCGCGATTCGCTCGCGATCGTCTGGATTGCCGGTGTTAATTTTTTCACCGGTCAGTTGTTCGACATGCCAACGATCACCAAAGCTGCCCAAAAACATGACATCCTCGCTGGATTCGATCTCGCCCACGCGGCCGGCAACGTACCGTTGTCGATGCATGATTGGAATGTCGATTTTGCGGTTTGGTGTACCTACAAGTATCTGAACGCCGGCCCCGGCGCGATCGGCGGAGCGTACGTTCACGAACGCCACGCGACGAACACGAAACTTCCGCGGTTAGCCGGTTGGTTTGGCAACGATCCGAACACACGTTTTCAAATGCAGCTCGAGCCGGAATTCATTCCGGTCGCGTCGGCGGATGCATGGCAGGTCAGCAATCCGCCGATCTTCTCGATGGCGCCGTTACTCGCCTCGCTGGCAATTTTCGACGAGGCAGGCGGAATGCAACCGCTGCGCGAGAAATCAATGAAGCTGACTGGCTATCTCGAATTTTTAATTAGCAAGGCGGGCTCGAAGCGTTACTCAGTGATAACTCCGAGTGACGCGAACGCGCGCGGATGCCAGTTGTCGATCCTCGCGCACGAACATCCAAAAGAATTGTTCAAGGAACTCCAGGCCGCCGGCGTAAAATGCGATTTCCGCGAACCGAACGTCATCCGGGTCGCACCGACTCCGCTTTACAACATGTTTGAGGACGTTTGGCGTTTTGCGGAGACTTTGAGTTCGCATAAGTGAGGCATCCAAAAGCAGGGTGCGTGCCCTTTTGCCAAGTCGATCCGTTAGGCCACAGCCTAGCGGGTTTTGACGACGCTGAATTTCTTTTTCAGCTTTAGGCAAGGCCGTTCCAGAAAATAGTAGGAAAGCGCGGCGATCAAAAAAGTGGCCGCGATCTGTATCGGAATGATCCGCGGTTGATAGGCGCCAAACAATCCGGCCACGAAAGCGAAAACAAAAAAATGCCATAAGTAGAGTCCGTAGGACAGCCGGCCGCTCCAAACCAGCGGAGGCAGTCGAAGCACCTTCGCGAACAAGTTATTTGAATTCGCGAGAAGAGCCGCGAGCGCTAAGGCAACGCCCAGAGCGAACAGAGTGCCCCCAATCGTCAACCCAAACGCTGCTTGAAAATCGGGCGGGACCGGGTAGCCGAGAAACAAGACGTAAAAAACGAACGCGGCACCGATTAAGCCGAGAATCGCTAAGACGCGGCGCGACAGAAAATCGATGCCGGCAACTCCGAGCGCACATCCGATGAGGAGCGCATCCGCCCTGGTATCCAATCCATTATAAATTCGGTCAAATGACTGAATCCCGTGATAAAGATAAATTCGGTCGAGATTCACCAAAACAACGGCCGATAGAATGAGAAGAAGAATGAGATTGGACTTCAATCGCCGGGAAAGAAGAAAAACCAGGGTCACGGGCCAGAACAGATAAAACTGCTCTTCGATCGACAACGACCACAGGTTGCCCAGGATCCCGATATCGTGGCCAAACGCTCGTAGCCAGTTTGCGATGTAAAACAAAGCGCCAACTGAATCCCATCGGACTGCTGACGCCTGCCTGGTGGTTTGAAATATTGAAACGCAAACGTTTATCACCAGAAGCAGCAAGATTACTGCTGGCAGGATTCTGAGTGCTCGGCGCACGTAAAATTTTCCCAGACTGACGTTCCCCGTGGCGGAGAACTCGGAAACCAGAATGGCCGTAATCAGATACCCGCTTAGAACGAAAAAGATATCTACTCCCAGCCCGCCGGCATGGACGTAGCCGAGATGCTGGGCCATGACCAGAAGAACTGCGATTGCTCGGACGCCGTCGAGTGACGGTTCGTAGCCAAAAACTTTCTTGTCTTCGCTAATTCGCGGTTGGGCTGGGCTCGACATTGGCCGGCAGCATAAAGAAGCCGAACCAGCCCGCCAACGCCGAAGAGGCGTTTAGCAAAGCAACTGCTTGACGCAATCGATTAGGATCGAAATCGAAAACGGCTTCACCAAGTATTTCACTTCGTGCTTATTGAAGAACAACGCGATGTGCGGATCAGCCGCAAAGCCGGTGATGAAAATGAAACGGTCGGCCAGTGATGGGCGGACGTCTTTTGCTTTCAAATAGAATTCGTCGCCTCGGAGTTTGGGCATTTTTAAGTCACAGATGACTGCGTCGTATTCATGGGCTTTGACTTTCATCATCGCTTCCTCACCGTCGAATGCCACATCCACCAGGAAATTTTCGTCCGCCAGGATCCACTGGAGTGCGGAGGCCAGCTGCTTGTCATCGTCCACTACCAGCACGGCTTTCAGCTCGAGGCTATGGATGTTTGGCTGCAATTCTTCCGGGAGCGGCTCGAATTTTCTCATGAGACAACCCCTCTTTAAGCAGACCCAGTGCCACTGTCAGCCGTTTGGGACATCGCCCGGCTCGTTCAGATTGCCGAAAAGTGACCGTTCTTCGATCGAGACGTCGATAGGGCCCAGTTTTCTAGCGGCGATCAGCTTGCGGACAAGAAGCTGAAGGGAAAAGTCATTGCCTGAGAGCGCGGCCAAGAACTCGTCTTTCGCTTCAATCGGATAAATGGCGGCCAGGGGCTCGGCTCTGTCTTCCATCACCGGAACAATCCCCTGCCCGGCTCCAGTTTGTTCGCCTAGCTTTCGAAGATATGCCTCGCTCATAAATGGAACATCTATTGCAAGCACGAGAAGATGATTCGTTGTAATGCGCGTTAGCGCAGCGGCAATCCCGCTGAGCGGGCCTCGCGATGGTCGATCGTCCGGCACAAAATCGACGTCCGCCGGCCGCCAAGCCGGATCGCTTTGGGCCGAAATAAAAATCTTCTTCGGCTGAATCCGCCGAAGCAGCTCAAGCTGCTTTTTCCAGAGTGGCCCGCCGCGAAACAGCATTGTCGCTTTGTCCTGTCCCATGCGACTTGATTTGCCGCCGGCTAGCAACACTGCGCTGATCGTCATTTAGTCGTCGCCGGCACGCCTGAAGTCGAACTCAAAATTCCGTTGGTCAAAATGCGGGCCCGCAAACCGCCGCGGCCGCGAAGAAATTCCTGCGTTCCGGCTGTGACCGCGCCATTCATCCAGTGACAGGGCCTGCTTTCTTCAGTCCCATGAAAGCGGATCCCTTGCACTTCAAAATCTTTTCCGATGAGAGCGTTAAGATCGACTCCTCGAGTGAAAACATTTCGGCGGACGCTGCTCGGACAAACGCCCTCGATTTGGAGCGCGCCGCAAAGTTCGTCGAAAACGTCGAGCGAAAAGAAGGTGATTTGTCCTTTGTAATCCTGTTTGTGATCGAAATAGCGGTCGCCGCGCAGTCCTCGCCCGGCAACGCATTCGAGCGTTTGGACCTCGATCATCGGGAAATTGTCCGGTTCCCGGCCGTGATGCCCTTTAAAATTATGGCCAGGTGAAACGTAAAGATGACAGATTTCCACTGCGCGAATGATATCATTGGCGCGGGACCGATGAAAGCGGACGGAATTGGACCAGGCCAAATCATTCGACGCCGATCGGACGGCAGCCTCGAGTATCATCACGACGAGCTGACGATTGAAGAACCGCTGGAGATTCGAATTGGAGACAAGACCGTCGCCACCACGATGCGCACTCCGGGCAGCGATGAAGAACTGGCCGCGGGATTTTTGCTTTCGGAGGCAATCATTCGCAGCAGCGACGAAATCAAGAAATTCTCGCGACCAACGACAGCCGGTAATCGGGACAACATTATCGTTCTCGAATTTGCCGAAGGAACAAAGGTCAACCTGAACACGACCCAACGCTTTGGAACAATTTCCAGCAGCTGCGGATTATGCGGCAAGGAAAGCATCGACGCGATCCGGCAAAGTTTTTCGCCGATTGCTTCGACGCCGTTCAGGATCGAGATCCAAATGTTGCTTTCGCTGCCGGACTTGCTACGCAAACACCAATCCGATTTTGCGCGGACCGGTGGAATTCACGCAGCGGGGCTTTTCGATGCGGACGGCAAGGCGTTGATGGTTCGGGAAGATATC
>DATINV010000142.1:0-13140 GCA_035473775.1 Chthoniobacterales bacterium | reverse complement strand
CCCCTGCGACTTTATCTCCTCGAGCGTTTGCGAAAGTTGCTTTTCGAATTCCGCGAGCATGAAACAGTTTCAATCAAAGCGTCGCCGATGCAAAACTACTCTTTCCAGCCTTCGGCCACGAGCAGGGAAACGTTCTCGCCGTCGTTCACATCGGCTCCTGGCTCGATCACGACCTGGCCGCTAGCGGCATGGTGATTCAGAAACGAACCGATTTCCATCGACCAATACGACATGTAACCGGCCCAGCCGAAATACGGGTTCGGCGCCGGCCCCAGCTTGGGCATGCTCGGATCGAGCGGACGCGCTCCGCCGACGATCCAGACGCGTCGACCGGATTGCAAGGTTTGCTGAATCGCGGAACGCACATCGCTCAACGGATCGGCTTCGACCATCTTTGATTTCATCAGGTCGTAACGGTGGACCCGATGCTCGGTCATGGTCGGGACCGTGATCCACGATGTCGAACCATGGTAATAACGATAGAACGACGGTCCAAAGTGCCACGGGTTGACCACAATCAAATCGTTCGGCGCCGCTTCCTGCTCGAGTTTATGCGCCAGAATATCAATGTCAGTCAGCCGCTCGCGCGCGACGCTCCAAACTTTGAATGGCAAGAACACCAAAGCGACCATCGCGATAAGAATTCGCGCGATCCGAAGCCATTGGATGCGCGACAATACTCCACTGGTGAGATCGATCGCGCCGGCGACGGCGCACAGGAGTGGAAGGTAGTACCACGGTCGCGTCGCATAGCTCAGGATTTTCAGAAATGCGTAGTAGGCGATGATGGAGAAGACGCTAACTGCAATTAAAAACAGCAGGGCCGTCGCTTCGGTTGATCTTTGATGGCGCAGCGTCAACCACTGCCAAATCGCGGCGATAATTACTAAGGGAACCGCCACGTCCCACAGAATCGCGCCGAATATTGAATGTGCTTGCAGCGCGAGTTGGAATTTTTCCCAAAGCGAAGCGAAATCAGTCGGATATTTCAGGACGATTTTCCAATCCGCGCCTAAATATGAGTTGAGGTAAGGAACGAACGAAACGGCGCAGATTGCGCCGCACACACAGACAACGGCCCCCCGGCGGAATTGTCTTTCAATCGCGAACGCAAGGAGAGCCGAACCGCCAATCGCCGCGATCAACGGAACGGCGTTGATCATGAATTGAACGGAGCCAATCGATGCGATGGTCGCGGCCATCGCGTTTGCGATTGTCGGCTTCCGGATCGCTTTTGCAGTGAAACCGATTGTTAGAATCAAAAAGACGCAGCCGAGTCCATATCCGCGAAGCGAAGTTCCCCAAAGCAAGAACGTGGCGTTGAGACAGAACAGCGTGAGAAACAAGAGTGGGCCGCGATCGCGATTCGTACGGGAATTAAACCATGCCGCCGCCATCAACCCGACGCCAACAACGAACCCGAACCAGCGGAGACTTGTGTCGCTTCCGCCGAAAATCACTGCGTAACCGCGGACCAGGAGCGGGAACGGGACCGGAAACGCTTCATGCTGAAAATTCGCCGCGATGTCGCTAATCGTCGGCATTTGCGCGAGTTGAAAAGTAGCGGCTTCATCCCGCCAAAGCGCGCCGGCATGGGTCGCACGAATCACCAGGAAAAATAACACGGTCGCTGTTAGCAGGATGGCGATGATCAGTTCAACACGGGAGACAGCGTCGATTTTGCGCGGCGGCGCGCCGGGTTGAGCGTCTTCGATCATCGATTGCTATTTATAAGAAGGAGGAAAACCATGCTGATTCCAATCAGCGCATAGAGCGCGCGGTACTGAATTTGGAATCGTCCGACCACTTCCGATCGAAACTGGCTGCGCAGCACGCGGAGCGACCAATAGAGATGCATTGGGTAAAGTAAAATTGCGACCAGACTCAACAACCGCGGGACTGACAAAAACCAACCGAGCAGGAAAAGCCAAAGATAGGCCCAAGTGAAAACGATGAGTCCCGCGATGAACGTCGCGCGCTTTCCAAAAGCGACCGCATTCGTCTGCTCGTTATTTTTTTGATCCAGCTCGAAGTCTCGGACCTCGTGATTGAGATGCCCGGCCGCAAAGGTAAGGGCGAAAAACAGCGCGATGAAAAAACCGCGTTGATCGACCGGCGTAAAGACCGCGTAGCCGAGAAGAAAGTGAAAAATCCCGCCGACAAGATGAGGAATGGAAGACGCAATCGGCGTTCCTTTAAAATTTAAAAGTGGGTGCGAATACAGGAAACCGAGAATTGCGACGATCGCGCCGAGAGCGACAACGCGATGATCTATCAAAGTAAATACGAGCAGGCTGGCGATGAGCAGAAACAAGGAAAACCAAAACAAGCGGCGTGATGAAACCAGCGGGTCGGCCGCCTTCAATCCGTGAGCGATCTCAGCCCAGTCGTTAAGGGTGAAAACGTGGGCAACCAGCAAAACACTACCGATCAAAAATAGGAACAGCGTTTCAAAATTCGCTGTGGTGAAAGCGGCGATTGAAAACAACGCGCCCATCAGGGGCGTGCCTTGAAGAACAAACACTTCGTCGAAGCGAATGTGTCGAAGCAAGGCGCGGCTGTGCAAAGGCGTCTTCATTGCTGCGTGGAATATTTAGCGAGCGCTTCGATAACGACTGCCGTGGTGAGCGCGCGGGCGCCATAATTCAACGGCTGGACCGCACCGCGATACGCTGGGGCAAGCTCCCAACCACCGTCGGAAGATTGTCGCGTGACAAGAATCTTGATCGCCCGATCGAGCTCATCACCGCGATAATTAAGATTTAAAAGAGTAAGCGCGCCAAACGCGGTCTCGAGATCATTTCCCCATGAGCCATCAGGATTTTGCATCGAAAGAACGGTGTCGCGAAGTTTGCCTATGCCCGGTTCGAGGCACTTCACGTTTCCTTCGCGATAGGCGCGGGAAAATGCATGGGCGAACATTAGGGGCGACCTGTAATAGACCGTACCGCGTCGAAAGTTATCGTTGTCGATTTGGGCGATCACGTACTTGCAAATCGCGTCCATGTTTTCGTGCGCCAATCCGAAGAGAAGGAGTGCGTTCATGTTTACGACCGTGTCGACGTCGCGGCTGTCGATATTGATCCAACCCGCGGCCGGGCCGATCCAGGTAGTGAACAATCCGTCCTTATCTCGACTTGCTCGAACCGCGTCGAGAGCGGACGGCGGGACTGGAGTTTCAAGTCGTTGCAGTGCGGCCCAGGCAACTGACGTGTCGTCTACGTCCGGAGAAATTTTAAGCGGCGTGCCCGTCCCGTAATAATGCCACACTCCGGGCGGTTCCTGTTGCGTCGCCAGATATTTAGCTGCGCGTTCTTCGGTTCCGCGCGCGCTCGCGGAGTCCTGACAAAACGAGAGCGAATAGAGGACTTGGGAAGCGGTAAACACCGCGTCCACTGGTGTTTTCTGTTCCGGCGCATCGACGTGCCAGCAATCAGTGATGAATCCGCCGGTCGGAGTTTGACTGGATGCTACGAAATCGAGTCCGTTCTGGATCGCGAATGCGGATTGCACCCGAAGTTGATCGACCCCTGACTGGCAATTCGGAAGCACTGCAAAAGAGAAAGTCGCCATCCAAGCGATGCGGCGCATGCGGCGGGAATTAGCATCTGCACAAAGCGATATCAAGATGCTCAGTCCTTCCAACCGCGGGCAATCAGCAGCGGCACATTTTCGTTTGAATTGACGCCGGTCATCGGCGTGAGCACGACTTCGCCTTCGATCACATGCTGTTTAAGGAATGCTCCAAGTTGCGTTGCCCACGCGTAATCGTACATCCCCGAGTCCCAGCCATATTGCGGATCGGGCGCGGGCGCTAATCTCATCGGCTCGCCTTGTTGCGAAAGTTGCGCGCCGCCGACGAGCCAGACACGATTCCCCGACTGCAGCGTTTCGGAAATGGCGGATCGAATGTCGGCCAGCGCGTCCGGTGTCTGCATTTTTGCAATCAATAAATCGTAACGGTGAATCCGTTTCTCACTCAATTCCGGCAAAGTCATCCACCGCGCCGGACCGTGAAAATACCAACTGAAACCCGGCGCGAGGAACCAGCGATTGACGATAATCAAGTCGCTATCGCGCACATAGCTTTGTAAGTTGCGAGCGAGCAAATCGAGGTTTGTTTCGCGCTCGACAATTTTCGGCCAGGCAAAGATCGGCAAGGCCGCAGCCAGAGCGATTACCAGGGCGAGTCGTGCGATGCGAATCCAGGCGAACTGGCTGAGCAAACCGACGATTAGCTCGATTGCGGCAGCCAATACGCAGAGGAGCGTAAGATAATAACGGGTTTCGGGAATATTGTGCAGCGTCCAAAGAAAAACAAAATACATCGGTACGCCCAGGACAATGACGAGACAGGCAAAACTGAAAACGTTCGCGCTGGTCGAATCACGGCGCGATTTCGCAGCCACGATCCAAACACCGCCGATGATTGAGAGCGCAACGACGGCGAGCCAGATCCCAGGCGCGATCATGGCCGGCCCACCGCAGGCAATCATAAATTGCTGCCAGAGTTCCCCGGGTTTTGTAGCCCGCTGCAACGCCACGACCCAGTCGCGAATCTCAAAGTAGGTCAGAATTTTCGGAATGTAGGAAAGCGCGCAGGCCACTGCGACCCCGCACAGCGCCAAAGCCCATTTGAATTCGCGCCGGAAAACGCAAATCGCGAAGGCGGCGAGAAGGAACGCGGGAATTATCGCTGCCGGAAAATAGAGCGACTGCATGCTCGCGATGTAACAGACAAACATCGACAGCAGACGGAACCGGGTCGGATGAGCAACGAACAGGACCGTCAATCCGAATGCGAGCGTGACCAAAATCGAACCAAGTCCATAACCGCGGATCCAGGTCCCGACGGTGAGGAAAGTCGTGTTGAGCCCAATCAGCGCGGGCAAGATCAGCGGAACATCGTCCCGATTGCGGGCATTAAACCACGCGACAATTAGCACACAGGCGCAGACCAGAAAGCCGAAACAGCGCAACGCGGCATCGCTTGTTCCGAACAGGGTTGTGAAAATGCGGACCGTCGCCGGAAAAAGAATTGGGAATGAGGTGAATTTGAGGTTGTGAAAAATGTCCGCGAAGGCCGGCATTCGTGCGAGTTCCAGGGAATCGCATTCGTCCCGCCAAAGCGCTCCGGCGTGAGTGGCGCGAACAAAGAGAAGAAACAAGACCAGCAGGGAAAGCAGGATGGCGACGGTCCACTCGGCATATTTGATGAACTTCGAATTCACGGAGGCTGATCAGTTGAGTGAGTATGTCCGGAAAAAAAGAAAGTTGCGAGGCTGTGAATAAGTGTTAATAAGTCGCCGGCGATCTACTTTGACCCACGCAGAACTCCGCAGCCTCGCCCTGGCCGTTCTCGCGGCCTTCATCGCAATTCTTCTCTTCAGTGGCTGCGAAACCGGCGGTACCGCGCGCTCGCTTCCGGCTTACGAAGCGCCCGTCGCCAAGAGCGAATTCCAGAATGTTCGCACTACTGCATATACTCATACCGAGGCCGATCATCGCGCGTTCAGCAATCGCAACGCGCTTGGCGGGGAATTGCACGCAGCCAGCCCGGCGATTCGTCGTGCCGAAAATGTTCGCCAGGCCCGCACAATTTCTACAGACAACGACGATACGGATACGATCAACATTTCCAGCAGCAACACCAAGCTAGAAAAGTTCTCTTTGGATAAACCGAAGAAAGCGACACGCGTCACTACGACGGTCACGACAACCCGGGTTACAAAAACAACCGCAACGACGTCGCGCGGCGTGAAACGCGCGGTGGCGGCGAGCAAAGTTCCACCACGAATCGGAAGCGCCGCAGCGGATTGGTCGCGCTGGCCGATGGGAACGACGTTTCGCGTGTTATCAACCGGCCAAATGTATCGCGTGGAAGATTACGGCTGGGCGTTGAGCGGCCGAAACACGATTGATCTCTACATGGCCAATCAGAGTGACATGAACTTGTGGGGCGCGCGCCAGGAACCGATTCAAGTTTTGCACTGGGGCGATCGGCAAGAAAGTTTGCAGTTCCTGCGTGGGCATCAGGACTACAAGCACATCAAGCGCATGGTGCTTGAGCTCGAAGGCCGCGATCAGGAAGCCGCCACGCTCCAGTAGATCGATTCAACCGCAGAGATCGCGGAGCAGACCGAATTTTTCTCGGCGTCCTCTGCGCCCTCTGCGGTAAGACTACTCGGTCGGCAATTGCCGGAACCAATGAAACCGACATTCCTTTGTTCGGTCGTCGACGGAGATTAGAAAGCCCTTATTCGGATTTCGTTCGGGTTTACGAAGAAAGTATACGCCCCATTCATACTCATTTGAGTATTCGAAATTCAGCTCGGGCTGCCGGAAATAATCACTCCGACGAAGGTGATGTTCGGAGGCGCAATGTTCCGCAATTCTTACAACCTCGGCCTGTTTAAGTACCGCTTTATGCCGGCGAGTGGGGAGCGTTTCGCAAGCGGCGAGCAACACACTCAGAAGCACTAAGAGATTCCGCGACTTCGCTCGGAGTGACAAAAGGGAAATCCGCGACATCTGCGCAATCCGCGGTTGATGCTTTAGAGTTCGCTCCAGTTCAGGATGATTTTGCCGGATTTGCCTGATTTCGCGAGCTCGATCGCTTCTTGGAATTGAGTGTAGGAGAAATGATGAGTGATGAGCGGTCGAATATCCACGCCGCCTTTGATGAGCGCGGTCGTCTTGTACCAAGTTTCGTAGAATTCACGGCCGTAGATTCCTTTGATCGTGAGCTGATCGAACACCACCGTGTTCCAATCGATCGCCGCTGTGCCGGGCATGATTCCGAGCAGCGCGATTTTGCCGCCGTGAAACATGTTCGGTAAAATGTCGTCGAACGCCTTTGGATTTCCGGACATTTCCAGCACGACGTCGAAGCCTTCTTTCATTCCCAGCTGTTTCATCGCGTCCGTAAGTTTTTCCTTGTCCACGTTGAGGGCGAGATCGACTCCCATTTTCCAGGCGAGCTCGAGCCGATAGGAATTGACATCGGTGATAACGACGTGACGGGCGCCGGCATGTTTGCAGATCGGAATGGCCATGCAACCGATCGGACCGGCGCCGGTAATCAGTACATCTTCGCCGACCAGATCGAACGAGAGCGCGGTATGAACGGCGTTACCCATCGGATCGAAACAGGAAAGGACATCGAGTGGAATGGAAGGATCGGCGTGCCAACAATTTGCTTGGGGAATGGCAACGAACTCGGCGAATGCTCCCGGACGATTCACCCCCACGCCTTGCGTGTTTGGGCAAAGGTGACGGCGGCCCGCCAGACAATTACGGCAATGCCCGCAGGTAATGTGGCCTTCGCCAACCACGAGATCGCCTTTGGCGAAGCCTTTAACGAGGTCGCCCACGCGATCAACGACACCGACGAACTCGTGTCCGATGGCCATGGGGACGGGGATAGTCTTTTGAGCCCAAGCGTCCCAGTTATATATATGTACGTCGGTCCCGCAGATGGACGCCTTCAGGACGCGAATCAGGACATCGTCGCCTCCAACTTCGGGAACTGGGACATCCTGCAGCCAGAGCCCGGGCTCGGCTTTCGCCTTCACGACTGCCTTCATCGTTTTCTGCACGAATTAAAACTAGACTAATCGGGAAAGCAGGAAAGAAGGAACTCCAACCCCGGCGGAACATCGAGACCACCGTTGGGTGGAGGCATGAGCGGGAAATTAGGTTCTCCACAGTGCCATTCATAACTGCTAAGCCGGTTATTATGAACGAGACCAAAAAACCTCCGACTGGAAAGCAGATCCAAACCGCAGCCGTGGACGCGATACTGCCCGCTATCCTCTTGTGGGTAGCGATAGGACAAATGATTAACGCTAGTTCCAAATTAGCCCGCAATCTCGGCGAGGCGATCGTGGGAATCGCTGTCGGTCTCTTTGCCCTTTACGCAGCGATCTTTTATCTTCTTTCGCGAATACAACGGCAGCAATGAAGCAGCGCCCACCCGGTATTTTTGCTCCCATCGGCCGGGGTCCCGCGGTGATTGGGTGAGCTTCCTAATCGTCTAATCAGTGGACAAAGTTCCCGCATCTCAAGACAATTAGCCGCATGCCCGTGACGGCTGAGCAACCCGCCTCGCAGACTGAGACTCCGCGGTCTGTTTTTATTTTGCGATTCATCAGCACAATCGTGCTCTGGTCGATTGCACTCGCGATCGCATTCTCTGGATACGAAATTTTCTTTTGGTTCCTGATCTGCTTGTTCGGGCTGATCGCGCTCTGGGAGTTTTACCGAATGCTCGATCACGCGGGGCTTCCGAATTTCAAAATTACCGGTTTGATCTGCGGCGCGATCATGCTGGTGGGCAGTTTTTATTACTTCTCTAAGGTCGGACCCGCGCAGTCCTACGATTTCGAATTGTCGTGTTTGCTTTTCTTCCTCCTGACGGTGTTCACCCGGCAAATGTTCGCGAGGCTCCGCGATGACGAGCCACTGCGGCAGATGGCTTACACCTTGTTCGGTCTGCTTTACGTTCTGTGGCTTTTCAATTTCATCACTAAAATTCTGTATCTCACTCCGCGATCGCCCAACGGGACCGTGACCGGGCAATTTTATGTTTTGTTTTTGATCGCGGTCACAAAGTTCAGCGACATGGGCGCGTACCTGACAGGAAGCGCGATTGGCCGGCACTTGATGAGTCCCCACATCAGCGCGAAAAAAACGTGGGAAGGATTCTTCGGCGCGCTCGTTTTTGCGCTGTTGTGCAGTTTGATGTTGTTCAAGTTAATGCCCGGACACCTGTCGATGTTGACCTGGACACACGCCACAGTCCTCGGTTTGTTGCTGGGATTTGCCGCCATCATTGGCGATCTAGGCGAATCAATCGTGAAACGCAGCACCGGGGTAAAAGATTCAGGCGGACTTCTTCCGGGAATCGGTGGGGCGCTGGACTTGATCGACAGTCTGCTTTTCACCGCGCCGCTTCTGTTTTTCTATCTGAGGCTGGTCATTCGCGTACCATAGGGATCTCGCACAAAGGGCACAACGGTGCACAATGGTCGCAACGATTACCAAAATGATTTTTCGTGGAACTTGGTGAACCTTGGTGGCCGTAGTGCGAGGAAAAAATGAAACGTAAACGCGTCGTCTTGCTGGGCGCGACTGGGTCGATCGGCGACAGCACTCTCAAAGTTGCGAACGACATTCCGGAGCGAATGGAAATCGTCGGTCTCGCCGCCAAGAGCAACGTCAACAAACTGGCGGCCGCGGCGAACAAAACGCGCGCGCCAGCGATCTGTCTGGTCGACGAGCAGAAGATCGACGTCTTGAGATCGAAGCTCGAATACGAACCGAAAATCTTTGCCGGCGAGAGCGGTCTTCGTGAAATCGTGAAGCTCGACGGCGCCGACATGGTGCTGATTGCGATTGTCGGCACGGCGGGGTTGCATCCGGCGCTGGACGCGATTGAAACTGGAAAAGATCTGGCAGTCGCGAGCAAGGAAATTCTGGTGATGGCGGGGGAAGCGGTGACCCAGGCCGCGCAAAAGCGCGGCGTTAAAATTTTACCGGTCGATTCCGAACACAACGCGATCTTTCAATGTCTCGACGGCCGCGCCTCCGAAGTGCGGCGCATTATTCTCACGGCCTCGGGCGGACCGTTTCGCGAAACGCGGGCCAGCGAGTTGGGCAGCGTCACGGTGGAGCAGGCGCTCAAGCATCCGACCTGGAACATGGGTCCCAAAATCACGATTGATTCGGCAACGCTCTTTAACAAGGGGTTGGAGATGATCGAGGCCCACTGGCTTTTCAATGTCGGAATGGATCGTGTCGAAGTGGTGATCCATCCCCAAAGCATCGTCCATTCGATGGTCGAGTTCGCCGATGGTTCGACCCTGGCCCAGATGAGTTATTCGAACATGTGTTTCCCGATCCAGTACGCGGTGACCTGGCCCGATCGCGTGCCCAACACGCTTCCGCCGCTCGATTTTTCAACGCTCTCGAAGTTGGAATTTTTCCCGCCGCGTTACGATGATTTCCCCGCGTTGAATCTGGCGCGACGCGCGGGCGAGACCGGTGGCACGTTGCCAGCGGTGATGAATGCGGCCAACGAAGTGGCGGTGGCGGCGTTCCTGAATCGCCAGCTTCGATTCCCGCACATTTGGCAGACGGTTGGCAAGGTGATGGACCGGCATACCCCCGTTGCACATCCCGATCTCGATGCGATATTGGCCGCCGATAAATGGGCGCGCGCGGAAGCGACCGCCGCCATCGGAAAAAAATAATCAGCAGCTAATGATTCTACATATTGGTCGCGTCATCCTCGTCCTCATCGAGGTCCTGATCATTTTTAATCTGTTGATCGTCGTCCACGAGATCGGCCATTTTCTGGCCGCCCGCTGGCGCGGTCTTTACGTCGAAAAGTTCGGGATTTGGTTTGGGAAGCCGCTTTGGAAAAAGAAGATCGACGGCGTTCAGTATTCGTTAGGCTCTTTACCTTTCGGTGGATTTGTGGCGTTGCCGCAACTTGCGCCGATGGACATCATCGAAGGGAAAGCCGACATCGATCGGGAAGCGCTCCCGCCAGTTTCTGCGCTCGACAAAATCATCGTCGCGATCGCCGGTCCGCTTTTCAGTTTTCTGTTAGCGATCGTTTTCGCGACGCTTGTCTGGGTGGTCGGTTATCCAGTGAGCGAATCGGATATGAGCACGACCATCGGTTACATCATGCCCGAATCGCCGGCGACCAAAGTCGGGTTGCAAGCGGGCGACAAAATTCTCGAGGTCGATGGAAAACCGGTTACGCGATTCCTGGGAATGAACGACAGCGTCAGTTGGGCGGTGGTCCGAAGCGAAGGCGAAACGATCCCGATCAAGTTCGAGCGGGACGGGAAAAGTGAAACCGTCCAAGTGGAGCCGTACAAGGCGGAAGCGCGCGGGTGGCGCCGCAAGCCGGTCCGGCAATTGTTAATTTTGCCCGCGGAGACTCCGATCGTTGATAAGGTAGAACCGAATTCTCCCGCGGCGACCGCCGGCTTGAGCAGAGGCGACATTATTCGCGCGATTAACGGCAAAAAAATCTACAGCCCAGCGGCGTTGGTCGAGCAGACGAAAGAACATCCGAAGGATTCGATGACCCTCCAAGTCGAACGCGACGGTTCGACCTCCGAGGTGCCAATCACGCCTGTCCCGCTGAAAGTGGAAGGGGAAAAAGAAGCCAAGCCGCGCATTGGCATTAGCTGGGACACGAAGCTCACGATTTCACACCCGAGTCCGCTCGAACTGATTCATAACAGCGTAACCAGCACGCTCAACACCCTCGGCGCAGTGATTTCACCGAAATCGGACGTGAAACTGCAACATTTGAGCGGCCCGATCGGCATCGGGCGGATTTACTATTTGTTTTTCGTCAGCGAGCGTGGTTGGCAGCTGGTCCTCTGGCTCAGCGTAGTGTTGAATGTAAATCTCGCGATTTTGAACATGCTGCCGATTCCGGTTCTCGACGGCGGCCATATTTTGTTCGGCCTGATCGAATCGATCCGACGCAAGCCGCTGAATATTCGTGTGCTCGAAGTAGTCCAGGGCGTTTGCACCGTGTTGATTATTCTAGCCATCGCCTACATCAGCTTTTTCGATGTTCAGGACCTTCCCTTCGTCAAACGAGTCCTCGATAAGTACGCGCCCCAGTCGCAGAAAGCCAAAGATCAGGACGTGCCCTAGCTTGCGCCTGATCGGATTGCGTCGGTCGGTTGCAGCTTTTACATTCCTTTCATGAATCCGTCCATGACTACGACGGCATTTGAATTGCCGGGATATCGCGTCGTTAAAACCTTCGGCGTTGTGCGCGGGATTATCGTCCGCTCGCGTTCGATTTTCGGGACGATTGGCGCCGGTCTGCAGACTTTGGTCGGCGGAAACATCACCATCCTGACTGATCTCTGCGAGAAAACCCGGCAGCATGCGCTCGAACTTTGCTTGCAACACGCGCGCGATCTCGGTGCCAACGCGATCATCGGTTTGCGCTATGACGCAACCGAGATCATGCAAGGTGTCACCGAAGTTTTGTGTTATGGCACGGCCGTATTGGTCGAGCCGAATCCGGCCTAGCGAATGAAGTATTGCGAAAATCCGTTGCAGTATCATCGTCGACCGACCCGTGAGGTGAAGGTTGGCAAAGTCGGAATCGGCGGAAACAATCCGATTCGTGTTCAGTCCATGATCACCTGCGACACGATGGACACGGACGCATCGATCCAGCAGACGGTCGAGCTGGCGGATGTCGGTTGCGAGATCGTGCGAATCACCGCGCCCACCGTCAAAGACTCGCGCAACCTGGAAAATATCGTCAACGGTCTCCGTGATCGCGGCTGCGATGTTCCGACAGTTGCAGACATTCATTTCAAGCCGGAAGCAGCGATGGAAGCGGCCAGGTGGGTCGACAAGGTACGGATCAATCCCGGCAACTACGCCGATTCTAAGAAATTCGTAATTCGCGAATACACCGACGAACAGTACGCCGGCGAATTGAACCGCATTCGGGAGCGGTTCGCGCCACTGGTGGAGCTTTGCAAACAGAGGGGGATCGCGATGCGAATCGGGACCAACCACGGGTCGCTGAGCGACCGCATTCTAAATAGATACGGCGATACGCCGCTCGGGATGGTGGAGAGCGCACTCGAATTCGCCCGAATCGCTCGGGAACTTAATTATCACGCATTCGTCTTCTCGATGAAGGCGAGCAATCCGAAGATCATGATCGCAGCTTATCGGCTCCTGGTCGCGCGATTGAATGAGCTCGGCCCGGACTGGAATTATCCGGTCCATCTCGGTGTGACCGAAGCCGGCGAAGGCGAAGACGCGCGAATCAAAAGTGCGATCGGAATTGGATCCCTCCTGGCCGATGGTATTGGCGACACGATTCGAGTTTCACTGACTGAAGACAGTCCGCACGAGATACCTGTGGCACGAGAGCTCGTCCGTTTGTTCGCGAACGGTCAAGCTCCAAAATCCGAAATCCAAAATCCGAAATCCGAAATTTCGTTCGATCCGTTTTCATATCAGCGGCGCGCCGCCGAGAGAATCGAGCGGGACGGAGTTCGATTGGGCGGCCAAGAACTGATTCGGGTGGTCGTCCGAAAAGCCAACTTCGACAAGATCGCACACAAGATCGAC
>DATINV010000141.1:0-3185 GCA_035473775.1 Chthoniobacterales bacterium | reverse complement strand
GGCCGTAATCCCCGGACGCGTTCGCGGGCGCAAGCGTTAGCTTGTCGCCAATCGCTGCCCGCCTATCGTCACAGGATGCGTAGAAACTTTTCGCTAGGTCTTGTTTGTTTTCTGGCAATTGGCTTGAGCGGCTGGGCCTTTGGCGATGAGGGGATGTGGCTTTTCAACAACCCGCCGCTGAAACAATTCAAAGAGAAATATCAATTCGAGCCGACCAAGGAATGGCTCGAACATCTCCAGAAATCGAGCATCCGTTTTAATTCCGGTGGCAGCGGTTCGTTCATTTCTGCGCACGGCCTTTGCATCACGAACCATCACGTCGGACTCGACACGCTTCAGAAGATATCGAGTGAAAAGAACAATTACGTCCGCGACGGGTTCTACGCGAAGTCCCAGAAGGACGAAGCGAAAGCAACTGATCTCGAACTGAACGTGTTGATGTCGATTGAGGACGTGTCGGACCGCGTGAAAGCGGCGGTGCAACCAACCATGTCCCCGGACGACGCAAACAAAGCGCGCAGCAATGTGATTGCGGAGATCGAAAAAGAATCGCGCGAGAAAACCGGGCTGCGCTCAGACGTGGTCACACTTTATCAAGGCGGACAGTATCATCTTTACCGTTACAAACGTTACGACGACGTGCGACTCGTTTTCGCGCCGGAAGAACAAATCGCTTTCTACGGTGGCGATCCGGACAATTTCGAATATCCGCGCTTCGACCTCGATATTTGCATCTTCCGCGCCTACGAAAACGGACAGCCGGCAAAGATCGAGCACTACCTGAAATGGAATACGAAAGGCCCGGCCGACGGCGAACTGACGTTCGTCAGCGGCCATCCCGGACGGACCGATCGACAGCTTGCGGTCAGCGAGTTGGCCGAGCTACGCAACGACGAGGTGCCGTCTCTTCTAAACATGTTTTACCGGCGCGAGACCTATCTTCACGCCTGGGCGGCGCGCAGTTTTGAAAATAAACGCCGCGCAGAACAGCAAACGCGCAGCGTCGAGAATAATCGCAAGCGTTACGATGGCTATCTCGCCGGCCTGATTGATCCTGACATCTGGCGCTCGATCGAGGACCGGCAGAAGAAACTCGTCGACGCGGGGGAAACGACCTCGCTATTCGACAAAATCAAGCAAGCCCAGGTAGCAACCGCGAAAGTCATGCCGGTTTATGAATACTTCGAGCAATTCCGCGGCCGGCCCGAAGCGAGGTATCAAGCTCCGCGCGCTTTCAACAGCACGCTGTTTCAATTTGCGCGCCGCGTCCTGCGCCATGGCGATGAAATGACGAAACCGAACGGGGAACGTTTTCCCGAATTCCGCGATAGCTACAAGGAATCGCTCGAGCTCGAGCTCTTCTCGTCGCAACCGGTCTATGACGATTTCGAGATCGTGAAGTTGACCGACTCGCTCACCGATATGACGACGCGGTTCGGTGCGGATGATCCGATGGTTAAGCAAGTGCTTGCTGGCAAATCGCCAGTCGATCGCGCGACCGAGTTGGTGACTGGAACGAAATTAAGAGACGTTGGATTTCGCAAACAACTCTACGCCGGCGGCGCGTCAGCGGCTTCGGCGGCGAAAGATCCGATGATCGAACTCGCGCGCGTCGTTGATGGCCCGGCGCGCGATGCTCGAAAAGTTTACGAAGCGGAGGATGAAATCAAGCAGGAGGCGTATGCCGAGATCGCGAAAGTGCGTTTCGCGTCTCAAGGCACGAACACATATCCGGACGCAACGTTCACGCTTCGGCTAAGCTATGGAAGAGTTCTCGGCTATGAAGAGGGCGGTAAGCAGATTCCCGCGCTCACAACCATCAGTGGACTTTATCAACGCGGCGCCGAGCACAAAAACCAGCCGCCGTTCGACATTCCCAAACGCTGGCTCGATCGTAAATCGAAGCTCAATCCGAACACCCCATTCAATTTCGTTTCCGACGCCGACATCATCGGCGGTAACAGTGGGAGTCCGGTCGTGAACAAGAACAACGAATTCGTCGGGATTATTTTTGATGGCGACATTCAATCGCTCGTGCTCGATTGCATTTTCAGTGACAAACAAGCGCGCGCGGTGTCGGTGGATTCCGCCGCGATCACCGAAGCGTTGCGTAACGTTTACGCTGCTCAACCGCTGCTCGACGAATTATTGACTGCAAAATAATCCGATTGCTTTGATAGAGTAACGATTCGTTGCAGGCGCAGGTTCGAAGACTCGCGGCGACAGCGATCGTAATTTATCGAGCGACAGCGTCCGAATCCATTCGGTGATTGTTTGCCGGATCGCTCGTCATCACAATTGACGATGAATCGACGGTCCATTTGCCGGAGCGTTTGGAGACGTTGAAATCGTAATAAGTGGTCGACTCCATTCCACTCCGACCGCCGGTTTGAACCGCGACTTTGTCGGGACTTACCGCTTCAACTGTTCGGACGTTGTGTGGAATGTCAGGTTCTTTGGAGATCGCCGCCATAATCTGCTCCATGTCCGCCTTTGAGATCCGATTTGCATGCGGTCCTTTAACCGGAGGCATGGCGAAAGCCATCAGCGGCGCAATCAAAAAAACAATGCCAAACAATTTCCGCATCGTCATAGCTGCTTGAGCAACGTCTTCCAGCGCGCCCAGGCTTCGTCGCGCGCTTTGGCGTCGCCATCACGTTTGGCTGGATTGTTCGGCTCGCCCGAACGCATGAATCCATGGCCGGCGCCTTTATAAATGACCGGCTTATATTTTTTGCCTTCCGCTTTCATCAGCTCCTCCCCTTTCGGAATTGTTGCGTCAACCCGTTCGTCGTTCTCGCCATAAAATCCGTAAACGGGACAGGCGACCTTTCTTGCGTCATCCGCATTATCGACCGCAACCCCATAGAACGAATACGCCGCCTTCAATTTCGGATTCATGTGCGCGTAGCTGAACGCCCATCCCCCGCCCCAGCAAAATCCACAGATTGCGAGGGTGCCGTTGGCGGCGGGGATTTTGGTCAACGCGTAATCCGCGGTTGCATCCAGATCCCGTTGCACCTGGTCTTTCGGCAAGGCCGAGGTCGCTTTCCGCGCGCCATCGAGGTCTTCGAATTTTTGTCCGCCATGCAGGTCGGGCGCGATTGCGATTACACCGTTCTCGGCCAACTCGTCGCACAAACTTCGCACCCAATCGGTCAGGCCGAAAATCTCGCTGACCACCA
>DATINV010000140.1:0-13531 GCA_035473775.1 Chthoniobacterales bacterium | reverse complement strand
TCGGCGCTTTTGCTTTTTAGTCTGAGATGGTAGTTCGGCGTCGGCCGGTTTATTTACCATAATTGCCATAGAGCAGCTCCCCTGCCAGCCCGACTCTTGCATTTCCGTCCGACGTCGCCCTCACCCCAAAGCAGAGTCAGTACCACACTTTAATTAAGTACAAACCATCTCCAGGCGCTGCCAAACGAGTCCCCTCAAAACCGCCAGATTTCAGGTCGGCCTCAATTCTTGCCACGCTTTCTTTCTCAAGAGCAACCTGCGTCATCGCGCCGACCATCAGCCGAACCATTTTGTAGAGAAATCCGTCTCCGTTTACTTCGATTGAAATCGCCGGTCCGCGGCTTCGCACCCGGAGAGACCAAATTGTGCGAACGGTATTCTCCTCCTTCTTGCCGCGGTTGGCGGCAAAAGCGGCGAAATCGTGTTTACCGACGAACTTCTTTCCGGCTGTCGCCAACAAACGGAGATTCAGCGGTGCGTTGATGTGCCAGACGCGATTCAGCGCCAGCGGTGGCAGAATTGGTCCCGCCCAAATCCGGTAGCGATAGGTTTTTCCTTTCGCGGAAAAGCGGGCGTGAAAATCCGATGAAACATAGCGGCAGCCCAGAACGCGAATTGTGGGCGGGAGCACGCCATTGAGCGCCTTGGTCCACTGGGTTGCGGCCAGGCGTCGATCGGGAAGATCAACATGAGCGCATTGAGCAAGCGCGTGCACACCGGTATCGGTCCGGCCGGCACCGTGAATTCGACAACGCACTTGCGAAATCTGTTGGAACGCGCCCTCAAGTTCATCCTGGATCGTTTTGCGATGGGTTTGGCTTTGCCAGCCGGCAAAGGCCGACCCATCGTAAGCAACGGTTAGCTTCAGCCGCTGCGACATGGCGGACTAGTCCGTCTGCTCTAATTCGACGGCCAGGCGCGCACGATCGAGATACCCTTGCAAAATCATTTGAGCCGCAACTTGATCGACAAAGTTTCGAGTCTGACGCGTTTTTTTTCCGGCAGCGCTCAAGACGCGGTTGGCAGCGACCGTGGTCAGGCGCTCATCCCAGGTCTCGATAGGACAAGAAAGTTGCCGACGCAATCCGTCTGCGAAATCCAATGCGCGTTTAGCGGAATCACCAATTTCTCCACTCATGTGACGCGGAATTCCGATTACGATCTTGTCGATCTTTCGATTATTAACGATCTCTGCGATTCGCTTTTTCGAATCCTTGTTGGCCGGAATGGTTTCCAGGGGATGGGCCAATAAGTGCAGCTCGTCGGAAATCGCCAGCCCGATTCGCACCTGGCCGAAGTCGATCCCGAGAATTGGATTCATTTGTGCCAGTCGGTTCGGACCTACTGCAGCTCGGGCGGTAATTTTGCAACCAAACTTTTGATCCGTTCGGCTTCGTGTCGATGACAAATCAAAATTGCGTCGCCCGTCCGCACGACGATCAGATTCCGGACACCGAGCAAAGCGATGGTCGTTTCGCCTTCATTGAAAATAATGTTGTCGCTTGAATCGAGCGCAGTCAGCGCGTGATTTGCGGCGTTGCCATGCGCATCGTTCTTGAAATAGCGCGCCACTGCCTGCCAACTTCCGACGTCATCCCAATCGAAACTAGCTTCCACTACCAGAACGCGATCGGCTTTTTCCATGATCGCGTAATCGAACGAGATTTTCGGCAGGGTCGCGAAACGCTCCCGTAAAGCCTTGTCGAGATTTTTTGGCGAACGAACTTGGGAAATAAAATCCGCGAGTTCGGGCGCGTGGCGGTTGAATTCACTCAGAACGGTGGGGACGGACCAAACAAACATGCCGGCGTTCCAGCGAAAGTTTCCTTTTCGCAAAAACGATTCAGCCAGATCGACATTCGGCTTTTCGCGAAACCGCACAACCCGATGGACGGCGATTTTGTCGTTGCCGCTGCCCAAGCGCACTGCTTCCCCCTGTTCGATATAACCGAAACCTGGACACGCCCAGGTCGGTTTGATTCCGATAGTGACCAGCGCGCCTGTCTCTTGCGCCGCCATGGCAGCCGTTTTCATCGTTTCCTGGAATGCCGCGCGATCGGCGATCACATGGTCCGCCGGTAACGCCAACATCGTAGCGGCGTGGTCGCGAGCGGCGACCCAGCCAGCGCCCAACGCGACCGCTGCGGCCGTATCACGTTTCGCCGGTTCGACGACGATGTTTTCTTTCGGGAAACGCTTGAGCAAATCGCGAACAGCCTTTTCCTGTTCGACGTTGATGAGAATCAGAATCCGCTCCGGCGGGACCAATCCGTCGAGTCGCGCGATTGTCTCCTCTAGCAATGTCTGCTCAGAGACAAGGCGCAACAATTGCTTTGGTCGATTACGCCGGCTTAAAGGCCAGAACCGTTCGCCGCTGCCGCCGGCGAGAATCAGGGCGTAGATCGAATTAGCCATGTCGAAAACTGCCAATAGCGAAGATCACGCGAGCGAGAAGAATTTCCCGTTTCTTTTTCGCAAACGAGACGTATAAGAATACGCGATGTCGCTCTCAGTATCCATTCCAAAAACGTCGCAGCAGGTTCCGATGGACAATCTATTGGCCCTGACCCGGACGGCAATCGGACTTGGGATCGGAATGCTGGTGGCCGACAAGATCAAAAGTCCGACGCGACAAACTGCAGCTATCGCGTTGATGTCGGTCGGCGCTTTGGCGGCCGTACCGTTTCTCGTCAAAGTGGCGTTGGCGCGGATCAATCGCCCGGAGTCGAATCGCGGAAGTCGGGCCAGATTGCGCTCGATTCGGAGCGATTCCGGTTATCGTTCGGAAGTCGATATCTATTGATTTCGAGTTCGAACGGTTGCACGCGGCTTGATTCAATCGACATCGCGGATTAAGCCTCTTCGCACATGGCCCGAACATCGACATCTTCCGGCGAGCCGCTCCGCGATTTTTGTCGCGAGATATTAAAACAGGAAGCGATCCTGAGGCAGGGCGGAGGAAAAGCCGGTTTGGAGCGGCAGCGCAAGCTCGGGCGATTGCCGGCGCGGGAGCGAATCGGCCTTCTTTTAGATAAAGACGCGCAGTTTTTCGAGATCGGTCTCTGGTCGGCTTACAATATGTATCAGGAGTGGGGGAACATCGTTGCCGCCGGAGTCGTCGCCGGAATCGGGAACATTTGCGGTATTCCATGCATGATCGTCGCGAACGATGCATCTGTGAAGGCCGGCGCGTTCTTTCCCGCAACTTGCAAGAAACTGCTCCGCGCGCAGCGAATCGCGTTCGAAAGCGCACTTCCAATCATCTATCTGGTCGATTCCGCGGGAGTATTTTTGCCGATGCAGGATGAAATTTTTCCGGATGAAGACGATTTCGGACGGATCTTTCGAAACAACTCGGTCATTTCCGCGGCGGGAATCCCTCAGTTTGCCGCAATTATGGGCAACTGCGTCGCCGGTGGCGCTTACCTGCCCGTGTTGTGCGACAAGATTTTAATGACCGAAGGCAGCGGCCTCTACCTCGCGGGACCGTCGCTGGTCAAAGCCGCAATCGGACAAATTGTCGATCAGGAAGAGCTCGGCGGCGCGAAGATGCATTCCGAGATCAGCGGTACGGTCGATTTCTACGAGAAGACCGACGAATCCTGTTTGAAACGATTACGTTCTCTGGTTTCGCTATTGCCGGAAGCGGAGACCGCGAAATCAAAGGTCGACAACAAAGCATTCAAGCCAGCGAAAGTTCCTGATTTGGTTTACGACGTGGTGAGTCTCGACGGCCAAAAAAATTACGACACGAGGGATCTATTGGCCTCGATCGTCGATTCCAATTCAATGGATGAATACAAGGCCGACCACGGCAAAACCCTGGTCACCACTTACGCACGGATCGGCGGACGACCCGTTGGGATCGTTGCCAGCCAGCGCTTGCAAGTCCGCACCAAGAAGGAGGGCATCCAGATGGGCGGCGTCATTTACTCCGACAGTGCGGATAAGGCCGCGCGATTCGTGATGGACTGCAACCAGGATAGTTTGCCGATCATTTTCTTCCAGGACGTGACTGGATTCATGGTCGGTCGCGACGCCGAACAAAGTGGGATCATTCGCAGCGGAGCGAAATTGGTGAACGCGGTGAGCAATTCGGTTGTTCCGAAGATCACTGTCGTCGTTGGCGGTTCGTTTGGCGCCGGAAACTACGCGCTCTGCGGCAAAGCCTATGATCCTCGTTTCCTCGTCGCCTGGCCAAGTGCGCGATACGCCGTGATGGGAGCGGCCCAGGCCTCGGACACTGTGTTTTCAATTCTGGCGCGGGCGCGTGAGCGCGGAGACAAAAAGGCAACACACGAGGAGCTCGATGACCTTCGCAAGAAAGTGAAAGCCAGTTACGAAGAACAAACGGACATTCGTTACGGGGCGGCCCGCGGTTGGGTCGATGCAATTATTCAGCCGCATGAAACGCGCGAAACACTGGTCCAGCTCCTGCAATATGTTTCGCGCCCGATGCCCAAGGCACATTTTCACACCGGCGTCATCCAAGTGTGATTTATTTATCGATTGAACGATTCAGCGATTTAACGAATTAGGAATCCATGCCCGTCGTTCTCATCGAAAAACCAAATCCACAGATAACGATTTTGACGTTGAATCGACCGGAACGACGCAACTCGTTGACGATTGAGCTGCTCAATGAATTGATCGCTGCAATTAACGCGGCGTCTGATCAACCGGAAAAGCGCGTGCTCATTTTGCGCGGCGCGGGCGCCGCTTTCTGCACCGGCCTCGACTTAAAGGAGGCCGCCGATGAAAGAAACGCTCATGCAACCGCTGAGATGGTTGCAAAAACTCTGATCGCGATCGCCGATACTCGATTAGTCACGATAGCGGCCGTTCACGGCGCCGCCGTCGCCGGTGGAGCTGGAATCATGTCGGCTTGCGATTTCGTCGTTGCCGCCGAGAAGACGAAAATCGGATATCCGGAAGTTCGTCGGGGATTAGTCGCCGGCCTGGTGATGACTTTTCTGCGCCGTCAGGTGGGTGAACGAAATCTGCGCGAGCTTGTCCTGGGCGGAGAATTGATTGAGGCTGCGCGGGCGAAAGAGATTGGCCTGGTCAATCAGGTGGTTCCGCGTGACGACGTGATGAACGAAGCGCAGAAGTTTGCCGATTCAATAGTGCAAGGAGCGCCCAAGGCGATCGCGCAAACCAAGCGTCTCGTCGAAGAGCTTTGGTCAACGTCAGTGAAAGACGATGTCGACCGCGCGTTAAAGCATCACATGCGAGCGCGCGAATCCGAGGAAGCGCGCGAAGGTATCGCAGCTTTCAACGAAAAGCGAAAAGCGAAGTGGGCTCGATAGAAGCCTAACGAAGCTGCGATTGGTATCTGTTGGCTACGTCACATCTGCGACTTCGAATTCGAAGCCGCCGAGCCATCTCGCCACCAAGTTGTAAATCGCTGAAAATATAATGAAGAAAATAAACCCGAAAATGGCCAGGATTATCGGCATACACATGTAAATGATCGCCATTATTCTAGTTTTTTCGTCTCCCAACATGAAGAGCGGGATGCCGATTAACGTATAAAGAAATCCAAGAACAATGTAGAGGGCTGTTGCCATCTTGGCTGATTGAAGAATCGAAATTCGAGTAATTCTTTTTCTCATAGTCGACGCAGGGTTAACAATCGAATTTAACCTGACAAGAGCAAATCCGAAGGGAAAGTGGCAGCTTAACGCGGCGAGATCGAGACTTCGTCAGCGACTCGCTGCAACCGAAGCGCGGTTTCCTTTGGCAGAGTGCTGTAGTAGGTCGATTCGCCGGAAGGAGTGTTGAAAATCACCCGAAACAGGACCGCGGCGGCTAGATAAGTTCCTGCGGGTGACGGATGCTGCGTGCCATCGAGCAATTTAATTTTTGGCGAATTCTTTTGGCCGATCTCAAATGCAACACCGACCGGCGCTAACATCGCTCCAATATTCTTGGCCACCGATGCGTAGCCGGAGTTCAGGCCGGCTTGCATCGCGGACGGTGACCCGCCCGAGGTCGATTGTTTGTAATATGGATCGCTGGCAGGGTGGGCCCAAGTGGCAAACAAAACCGTCTTTGCGCCAACGCGATCGGCCTCGGCTTTAAAAAGTGCTGCGGACTGCGAAAAACTTTTCGGCGCAGAAAGTGGCTCCGTGCTTTGACCTTGCAGAATCAAGAAGTTTGGATGTTTTTCTCGCAACAGCGCGACAGCGTCCCCGCGTTTCCAGTGATCAGAGAGAAATGCTCCGCCGGGCGTGACAGCAATAGTTTCGACTTCCACCTGGAGCGACGATCCCGCTGCGAAGCGTTTGAAGACAGCGGGCAGATCGTTGACTTGAGTCAGACTGTTGCCCACGAACAAAACCGAGGTGCTGTCAGCAGCGATAGCTTTTGCGGCGAGAACAAGCAGTAGAGCAAAACCAATTCGAACAATGCGTAGCACGCATCGAATTGTTGCAAGCGGCGTGCCGGTTTTCTACTTCCTAATTTTAATTCTTACTTCCTACCGCATTCCGCTATCGCATGCCCATTCGAACCGGGTCATCTGGCCGGCCACAACAAGGGCATCGAACGGACCGTATCGCCCGATCCCTGATGTCTGGCCTTTCTTCGTAATCGTGTAATGACTCGGCCCGAGCAGAATTTTAAAGTGCCCTTGATCGTCTGTCGTGAACTCCGTCGAAGCACCGCTGGAGCTGGTTGCAACGAACGTAGTATTTGCCAGCGGTCTCGAGCCCGATTCGCCGACTCGAACGGGTCCGGGGTGACTTGGCGAGATCGTAATTCTACCTTCAATTCCAGTTCCGTTTTGCAGTATGGGCGTGGGTGATGTTTGAGCGTAGCAAAAACCGGCAACTGATAGGAAACTGATTACACTTAGTCGCAGCGTCAGCATGAGAGGTTCGACGCTCGAGCGCCAGAATTGTTTAACTAAAAATCGAAAATGTTTGTCGATCGGATCAAAGTATTTGCCCAAGCGGGAAGCGGAGGGCGCGGCTCGGTCAGTTTCCGGCGCGAGAAATTTGTGCCGAAAGGCGGCCCTGATGGCGGCGATGGCGGCCGCGGAGGAGACGTGATCCTTCGCGCCGATCGCCATGTCGATAATCTCTCGAGTCTTTTCTACGAGCCGATCGTCAAAGCAAAAAACGGCGGCCACGGAATGGGAAAGAAAATGCACGGCCGCTCCGCACCTGACAAAGTCGTGAAGGTTCCCGTGGGAACCATCGTATACCGGACAGCGGAAACCGGAAACCGGAAAGATGAAGATGCCTCGAGTGTTGATCCATCCAGTATCCGCTCTCCTCTATCCAGTATTGATCCAATCGTCGATCTTACCCGTGACGGTCAGGAATTTCTTTTGTGTGAAGGCGGCGCCGGCGGGAAGGGTAACGTGCATTTCAAGAGCTCGCGCAATCGGGCGCCGCGCCAATACACCGAGGGTAATGAAGGCGAATCGGGGCATTTTCTTCTCGAGCTACGCACGATCGCCGACGCCGGATTGATCGGTTATCCGAACGCTGGCAAATCGACGTTACTTCGAAAAATTTCCGCTGCGCGGCCGAAGGTCGCGTCTTATCCATTCACCACCCTGCATCCAATCATCGGTGTGGTTGAGCTGTCCGAGTATCGTCGGATAACGATTGCCGACATTCCTGGATTGATCGAAGGTGCGCACAAAGGCGTCGGGCTTGGACACGAGTTTCTCCGACACATTACCCGTTGTCGCATTTTCCTTTTTGTCGTCGACACCGCTGGTAGTGAAGGGCGGAATCCACTCGAAGACATTCAAAATCTGCGGCGCGAGCTTGATCTTTATGACTCGCGATTATCGGAAAGGCCCTGGTTTATCGTTGCCAACAAGATGGATTTGCCCAGTGCAGAGGAAAATTTGAAGGCGATGCGCAAAAAATTTCCAAAGATCGAGGTCGTCGCGATTTCCGCGGGACAAGGCGAGGGGATCGACGAAATAAAGAAGGATTTGGGCATCTGGCTCCAGTAATTTTGGGTCAGCCACAATGCGTAGTGGTCGGCCTAAAATTTTCTCCGAAAGTCGCTTGTCATTCGCGCAAACACGGCTTTGGTAATCGTCGTCAAGATTCGCTGCTCGATTTCCGAGCGCGGGAGATCACGGGGTGGGTGCCTGTGGCCTTGGCGAGCAAACGAAATGCGCACGCGTTATATTTTGATGTCGGTCCTGACTCTGGCCTCCAGCGCTCTGCTGGCGACGTCGGCTTTCGCGGCGGAAGCGGCCGAACACGAAACCGTTCCCCTCAAAGCCGCGCCCCTGGTCCAAATCGGCAAGTTCGCAGTCACCAATTCGATGCTCGTAACGTGGATTGTGGCACTGGGCATCATTGTGTTCGCGCAAATCGCCACTCGCCGGATTCAATCGATCCCCAGCGGCGCGCAGAATTTTTGGGAATGGCTGGTCGAGGGTCTTTACAATTTTCTCGAGGGAATCATTGGCCGGGATTTGGTCCGCAAAACGTTTTGGTTTTTCGCGACCATTTTCATTTTCATCTTGTTCGTAAACTGGTTCGGTCTGATTCCCGGCGTAGGCACGGTCGGTTGGGGCCATTATGATGCGAACAGCGTATTCCATGTTGACCGCCCATTGCTTCGCGGAGGCAACGCTGATTTGAATATGACGACCGCGATGTCAGCAATCTTCTTTGTGCTCTGGCTGGTTTGGGCGATTCAGGCAAACGGCGTCGGTGGATTTTTGAAGCATCTCTTTGCTCCGAAGGGAGAGACGACCGGATTCATCAAGATCATGATGGCCGTGATTTTCTTTATGGTCGGGTGGCTGGAAATCATTTCGATTCTATTCCGACCGATTTCCCTCAGTTTTCGATTGTTCGGGAACATTTACGCCGGCGAAAGCATTCTGGAGGCGATGTCCACGATGGTCCCATACCTTTCGTGGCTGTTGCCGATCCCATTTTATTTCATGGAATTGTTGGTTGGCGTGGTCCAGGCGCTCGTTTTCATGTTATTGACCGCGGTCTTTACGATGTTAATCGCGCAGCACGATCATGGACCGGAGCACGCACATTAAAATTTCGGCGAACTCATGAAGAGGTCGTCTAAACAAGGAAAGTAAAAAACTATGATGGCAACATTATTGGCAGAAATGAGCGGGAGTATCCACGTCGGTCTCGCCGCAATGGGCGTTGGAATCGGCATCGGACTGACCGGTCTCGGAATGGCGACGGCGGTCGGCCGGAACCCAGGCGCGTTCACGCAAGTGCTCGTGCACGGCATTCTCGCGATTGCGTTCACCGAGGCGATCGTGTTCTACGCGCTCTATCTCTTGCCTCACTAATAATTTCGTGGCGAACAGGCAAATTGCCTGAGCGCATGAGCTTTATTATGACGACAATGATTGCCGCTGCGGCAACCGGAGGCTTAAGTGAAATGCTTCACGATACCGCCGAGACTTTCGGCTGGAACCCGTGGCTGTTTTTCTCGCAAGTGATCAGCTTCGCGATCGTGGCGTTTCTGCTTCGGCGCTTCGCTTACAAGCCAATCATCGCGGTCCTGGAAGAGCGCCGGCGTAAGATCGAGGAAGGTCAGCTGAACGCCGAGAAGATCCGCAAGGAACTCGCGGAAGCGGAAAAACGTTATCAGGAGATTCTGGCCAAGGCTGATGCCGATGCGCAAAGAATGATCGACGAGGCTCGCCAAAGCGCGGCCCATCTGTCTGAGCGCAAACAGCAGGAGGCGATTGTTGCTGCCGAGCAGATTGTCACCAAAGCCAAGGAAGCAGCCGCACTCGAGCACGAACGTCAGATGCAAGCGTTAAAACGCGAGCTCGGTCACTTAGTTATTGAGACGACGGCGAAAGTGACAGGCAAAGTCCTAACTCCCGAAGATCAAAGACGTTTACAGGAGGAAGCCGCGCGCCAGGTCGCCTGATGAAAATCAACAAAGAGATCCGCCAACTTTCCCGCAAGATGTTACGCGCCAGTTTCACTGATGGGCAGCTGGACCGTGGGAAGATCTCAGCGTTGGTACAATCCCTGGTCGCAAAGAAGCCCCGACATCATCTCGATATTTTGCAGCACTACAAGCGCT
Organism: Chthoniobacterales bacterium; assembly: GCA_035473775.1. Classification (GTDB taxonomy): domain Bacteria; phylum Verrucomicrobiota; class Verrucomicrobiia; order Chthoniobacterales; family UBA10450; genus AV40. The sequence goes on along the minus strand of DATINV010000140.1, from coordinate 3,475 downwards.
TGCTGCGATTGGAGATTGAAAAGCGACACGCGAAGATCGAAAGCGCAATGGCGCTCGCTCCGGACGTTGCAAACAAAATCATCGAACGCTTGAAAAAGAAGTACGGCAGTGATTTGACCACTGAATTCGCGGTCGACCCGACGCTTCTTGGCGGGATGCGGGTTCGGGTGGGCAGCGATGTTTGGAACGGAACGTTGCGCAATCGATTGGAACGACTTCAACAACAACTTTAACGGAATGGGAAGCTGACAGCTTCCCCTACAGAAAAAAATATGAGCAGCATTCTTGAAGAGATCGAAACGAAAATCGCGGGACTAAAAACATCGACCACCAAGAGCAACGTCGGCGTTGTTCGCGAAACGGGCGATGGCGTCGCACGCATTGAAGGACTGAGCGATGTCATGTTGAACGAGATGATCGAGTTCCCGAACAATGTGTTCGGACTCGCCTTGAACCTCGAAGAGACCGAAGTCGGCGCCATTTTGCTCGGCGACCCAACGAAGGTGGCGGAAGGCGACGAAGCAAAAACCACCGGACGACTCTTGTCGGTTCCCGTTGGCAAAAGTTTGTTGGGCCGTGTTGTTAACACTCTCGGGCAACCTTTGGACGGCAAAGGACCGATCAAAAGCGAAACGTTTTATCCGCTCGAAAAGATTGCACCCGGCGTCATCAAGCGAAAAAGCGTCAGCCAACCGGTCCAAACCGGCATCATGGCCATCGATGCGATGATTCCGATCGGCCGCGGCCAACGTGAGCTCATCATCGGCGACCGTGCGACCGGAAAGACGACCATCGCGATCGACACGATCATCAGCCAGGCTCGCTTGAACAAAGCCGCCGAAGAGGAGGGCACCAAGGATTACCGCCCTCTGTATTGTATTTACGTTGCGATAGGTCAGAAGAATTCCAACGTCGCCCGCGCTCTTGACGTTCTCGAACGCGAAGGCGCGATGCCTTACACAACGATCATTTCCGCGCCGGCTTCCGACACGGCCACCAACCAGTATCTTGCGCCCTTCGCCGGAGCTGCGATGGGCGAGTGGTTCATGGATAATGGAATGGACGCGCTCATTATATATGACGATCTGTCGAAACACGCGGTCGCGTATCGACAGGTCTCGCTGGTTTTGAAGCGTCCATCCGGTCGTGAAGCGTATCCCGGCGATGTGTTTTATCTCCATTCGCGTCTACTCGAACGTGCCGCGCGCGTCAGTGAGGAATTCGGCGGCGGATCATTGACCGCGTTGCCGATCATCGAAACCCAAGCCGGCGACGTGTCGGCTTACATTCCGACAAACGTCATCTCGATCACTGACGGTCAGATTTACCTCGAAACCGACCTGTTTTACCAAGGCGTGCGGCCGGCGATCTCAGTCGGTCTTTCGGTGAGCCGCGTCGGTTCAGCCGCGCAAATCAAAGCGATCAAGCAGGTCGCGGGGAAGGTGAAACTCGACCTTGCCCAGTTCCGCGAGCTCGCGGCGTTCGCCCAGTTCGGTTCCGATCTCGATGCGGCGACCAAAGCGCGGCTCGATCGCGGCCAGCGTATCGTCGAATTGTTTAAGCAGAAGCAATACAACCCGATTCCGGTTGAGGAACAGGTCGCTGTCATGTGGGCGATGCAAAACGGATTCCTCGACGACGTGCCGGTTGATCGGGTGAAAGAATTTCAGCTTAAGCTCCAGGATTGGCTCCAAACGCGAAAGGACGCTGTATTGCGGTCAATTCGCGAGAAGAAGCAGGTCGACGACGACCTCGAATCGCAGCTCAAGAGCGTGATGGGTGAATTCAAAACGACCTGGCACTGATTTTGGCCTAACGAACAATGGCGAACACGCAGGACATACGGCGGCGAATCAAGTCGATCCGCAACATCGGCCAATTGACCAAAGCGATGCAGATGGTCGCGGCCTCGAAAATGCGCCGCGCTCAACAGCATGCTCTGGCTGGCCGATCGTATTCCGCAGTAATGAACAAGGTGTTGGTGTCGCTCCAAAAAAGGACAGATCCCCGATTGCATCCGTTGCTGAATATTCGCGAGGTAAATAACGAACTCGTTTTGATCATCAGCACCGATAAAGGTCTGGCCGGCGCCCTAAACACGAACTTATTCCGTGAAGCGGCGAACTTCGATCAGGCCAAGACCGTTTTCGTCGTCACGGGTAAAAAAGCGCGTCAGTTCGTTGCCCGGACAAAACGCGAATTGTTGGCCGATTTTGAACTCAAGGATTCGCCGAATTTTATCGAAACCAAGGCGATCTCGAAATTTTGCATGGAAAAGTTTCTCAATCACGATGTCGACAAGGTTTCCGTGCTCTACACCCATTTTATCAACACGGTTAATCAGAAGCCGGTCGTGCAAACGTTGCTGCCGATTAGCGCGTTTGATTTGCCAAAGGGCGAAAAGGCCCAAGGCGCCGCCGACGATGTCGATCCAATGCTCGGCTACGTGTTCGAACCGAGCGCCGAAAGCGTCCTCGATTCGGTGCTCCCGTATTATATTCAATACCAGGTTTTTCAAATGATCCTCGACGCGCGCGCGTCCGAGCACAGCTCACGGATGGTCGCAATGAAGAACGCGACCGACAACGCGTCCCAGTTCATCAAGGACCTCACCCTCGAGTACAACAAGATGCGTCAGGCCAGTATCACCACCGAATTGTTGGAAATCGCGACCGCACAAATGGCGCTCGGAAATTAATTAAGATTTATGAATAAAGGAAATATCGTTCAAGTCATCGGCCCGGTCGTGGACGTCGAATTCCCCGACGAGAAGAGCATGCCGAAAATTTATAACGCACTCGAAATCGAGTACGAGGTGAATGGAAGTCCGACCAAGCTAACCCTCGAAGTGCAACAACATCTCGGCGAGAGCTGGGTTCGCTCAATCGCGATGTCTTCAACCGAAGGTTTGAAGCGCGGAATGCAGGTAAATGATACCGGCGGCCCAATCTCTGTTCCGGTGGGCGAGGGCGTTCTCGGTCGCGTGTTCAATGTTACCGGCGATACGGTGGACAACCGCGGCCCCGTAAAATTTACCAAGCGTTATCCGATTCACCGTCCGGCTCCCGAACTCACGGAGCAGGACACGAAAGTCCAGATTCTCGAGACCGGCATCAAGGTTATCGATTTGATCTGTCCGTTCTCGAAGGGCGGCAAAGTCGGCGCGTTCGGCGGCGCCGGCGTCGGCAAGACCGTTGTGATTATGGAATTGATCAATAACATTGCCAAAGGCCACGGCGGCGTGTCGATGTTCGCCGGTGTAGGCGAGCGCACCCGCGAAGGAAATGATCTCTATCGCGAAATGAGCGAGGCAGGCGTTATCGACCAGAAAGATCTCTCCAAGTCTAAGGTAGGCATGGTTTACGGTCAGATGAACGAGCCGCCCGGCGCCCGTTTGCGCGTAGCGCTGTCCGCTTTAGCGATGACGGAATTCTTTCGGGATGAGCGTAACCAGGACGTCTTGTTGTTCATCGAC
>DATINV010000139.1:0-11507 GCA_035473775.1 Chthoniobacterales bacterium | reverse complement strand
CTGATCTTCTCTCTAAGTCAGCCCCGCACGATTTCACGCTCGGTGCTACATCCTGCGGGCGTGGCTGATGCGAATTATTAGAGGACGCATACCTGAGAAGCGTCCACCAAAGAAAAGTGAAAAGTTTTGCTCGACTCGCCTCCAAGCCTTTTGGGATAAATCGGATGTATCGAGCAGTAAATTCAACTCCGCCGAAACTATGAAAACATTCCTAAGTCTCTGTCTGAGCGTGATCGCGCTGACTGCGTTTGCTCAACCGCCGCAAAAACCCGGGCAGCAACCGCCGCCTCCAAATGCTCCGCCCGCCGCGGGCGCTCCAATGAATCCAACCGCAGGTGCGCAACCGGGAGCCCCAGCTCAGCCACCACCAGGAATGCCGGCTCAGCAACCGGGAGCTCCGGGTCAACCGCCTCCAGGCGGCATGCCTCCGGGTGCGCCGGGCGTCCAACCGGGCGCGCCAGGAACTGCGGCCGCTCCAGGTGTTCCAGCTCCGGGAACCAGTGTTACTGCGACATTAAGTGCATCACCGAGTGCTTCGGCGGCGGCTCCTTCGGCGCACTTATACGAGATGAAAACCACCGGTAATTTCTTTATCGATAAGTTTAACGCAGGCGGTCCGGTAATGTGGCCGATCCTGATTGTTTCGATCGTCGCATTGACCGTTGTCATCGAGCGCGCTCTCTGGTGGGGTGGCCGCTGGTTCCGCCGCGATCCGAAGCGGGTCGAGAAAGTTTTCACCGCGGTCGAAGTTGGCGACGTTGCGGAAGCGTCCCGACTTTCCCGCGATTCACGCGATCCGGTCCTGCGGATGATTTGGAATGGTTTGAACCATCAGCACGCGTCGTTGCAGGGCGCGTTGCAAGTTGCGGCGGGTATTGAAATCAAGCGCGCCGGTCGGTTCCTGGTCGTGATGGACACATTGGTTACCCTCGCGCCGTTGCTCGGTCTGTTAGGAACGGTCACCGGTTTGATGAAAGCGTTTCTTGCCTTGGGGAATGAGGAGATTGCGATAGCCTCTATCACCGGCGGTATCGGCGAGGCGCTGATTGCCACCGCTTGCGGTCTTGGGATCGCTATTTTTGCGCTGATTCCGTTTAACTTTTTCACGTCGCGGGTGTCTAACTTAGAGTTCGAACTGCAAACTGCAGCGACGAACCTCGAAGTTATGCTCGAAGCGCAAGGAAAAGTTCGCCACGAGGAGGTAAATATCGGAGGCCGCGCTCCTCAGAGCTCGGCGAAGGGCTCATCTATCTAGAAGCTTATGCGCGTTAGCTCACCAATTCCGCACCATAAAGCACGGATCGAGATCATTCCGTTGATCGACATCATGTTCTTTTTGCTGGCGAGTTTCATGATGGTGAGCCTGAGTCAGGTTCACATGAAGGGTATGAAAGTGAATCTCCCCTCTGGCCAGACCGGAGAAACTCAAGCGAAGAACGAATACGTGAGCGTATCGGTTGATCGCGACGGTCATCCTTACTTTGACAAGGAAGAAATGAAGAGCTACGACGATTTGCTCGCCCGGCTGAAGCAAGTTCATGACGAAAATCCCGAGGCTAAAGTGTTCATCCGTGGCGACGCCGATACCGTCCACTTCAACATCATCCGCGTGCTCGACGTTCTGCGGAACGCCGGCTTTTACAAAGTCGCATTTGAGATCAAGAGCGAAGCACTGAAGAATCTGCCCGCTCCGCCAACCGGACCGTAATTATGGCTGCACCACTTTTGTATAAACCGCCGCCCAGCTGGCAGTTCTGGGCTGCGTTTGGCGCGGCCGTATTGATTGAGGCGGGATCGGTGGTGATCGCAGGAATGAAGCACGAGGCGCCGGTCGTAGATCTTGCAGACGTTCCGACCGCAACCGTTGAAGCTACCCTTCAACCGCAAGATCAGCCGACTCCTCCGCCGGAAGACATTCCAATCCAGGAGCCGCCGCCGATTCCGGACGTGGCGCCCGAGTTCCACGAAGAAAAGCCGCCACCGCCAAAAACGAATAAGCCGACTGGTCCGGTTAAGGCGCCACAAGGTATCACGGGAACGATGTCCATCACCGGCGCCAAAGCAGTAGCGATCTACGCGCCAAAACCGGAGTATCCGTATGAGGCGCGGAGTCGCCACCAAACCGGGAGCGGTGTTGCTCTCTTGAGTGTTGATACGGGCAGCGGCAACGTTACTGACGTGAGTATGGCGCAGTCGATCGGTAGCCCGATTTTAGATCAATCAACCGTCAGCGCGTTTCGACGTTGGCGGTTCCAACCCGGAAAATGCGCGCCGAAGGTGAAAGTCCCGATCACCTATACAATGACCGGAGCTTCTTATTAGTTATGCAAGTCAAGTCGCCCATTCCTAAAAAGCATGCCCGGATCGAGATCATTCCATTGATCGACATCATGTTCTTTCTATTGGCGAGTTTCATGATGGTGAGCTTGAGCCAGACCCACATGAAAGGAATCAAGGTCGCCCTCCCATCGGCCACCGTGCCGCCCCCCAACACCATCAAAGATTATGTGTCGATCCGAGTTGGCGCCGGGAATGTGGTGAGCTTCGACGGGCAAGTTGTGAACCAAGAGCAGGTGATGCCTCGCTTGTTCCAACTACACGAGGCGAATCCGAACATTAAGGTTTCCATCAGCGCTGAAGGGATGGCTCTTCACGGTGACGTGATCACGGTGCTCGACGAAGTTCGACGAGCCCGGATTACCAAAGTCGGTTATCAGATTCGCGCCGCGACCGTCGGTGGACCAGGACCCGGAGCACCGCCCGGCGCGCCACCGCCCCCGCCACCGCATTAATCGGCAATCTCGCGTAGCCTTTCGCGCAATGCCGCAGCCGCTTTGCCGCGATGACTGATTTCGTTTTTCAAGTGGGGCGCCATTTCAGCAAAGGTCTCGGCAAATCCAATGGGTTGAAAAACGGGATCGTAACCAAATCCGCCGTTCCCGCGTGGCTGATCGATAATCGTTCCCTCGACTGTGCCGTGGACAGTTGCCAAAACCTTTCCCGCGCGCGCGAGTGCAATCACGCAGCGAAAGCGGGCTGATCTCTTCGGCGTATTCGTGAGCTCACGCAGCAGCTTGTCGACGTTAGCAGTGTCGGCGTTCTCGCCTGCATAACGAGCGGAATAAATTCCCGGAGCGCCGTTTAGCGCATCCACTTCAAGTCCCGAATCGTCTGCCATTACGAGACCTTCCATCGATTTGGAAATGCTGGCCGCTTTTAGAATCGCGTTCTCTTCAAATGTGGCGCCCGTTTCTTTCGGCATCACGATTTCTGGATTCGAGCTGAGGTCTTTGATTTCAAAGCTATGGCTTAACAGCTCGCGAAACTCTCGGGTCTTGTGTGCATTGTGGGTTGCAAGAACCAATTCCATTTTCCTGTTTTCTTGTCCGCCACTGGATGGACTCGCCGTGGCGAGCTTTCCCTAGTAGATATAATCCGATGAGCAGCGAGCGCCGCAAACCTTATCCGTTCGATCAGATCGAGCCGAAATGGCAGAAAATCTGGGACGAACGTCAGAGTTTTCATGCCTTAAATCCCGGCGAAGAGAGCTTCGATTCGAAGAAGCCGAAGTTTTACGTGCTCGACATGTTCCCATATCCGAGCGGTGCCGGTTTGCACGTCGGACATCCCGAAGGTTATACCGCCACTGACATCATCGCGCGCTACAAACGAATGCGCGGCTTCAATGTTTTGCATCCGATGGGATGGGACGCATTTGGTTTGCCGGCAGAGCAATACGCCATCAAGAGTGGGCAGCATCCGGCGATCACGACGCGCGAGAACGTCGCCAAGTTCAAATCACAGCTAAAGCGGATCGGTTTTTCCTACGATTGGCAACGAGAGATTAACACCACGGATCCGGGTTACTATAAATGGACGCAGTGGATTTTTCTGAAGATCTACAATTCCTGGTTCAACCCAAAGACGAACAAGACCGAGCCGATTTCCACTTATCTCGGCAAAAATCCGGATGAGGTGCGGCTGGCCTATGTGGCGGACGTTCCGGTGAACTGGTGTCCAGAGCTGGGGACTGTTTTAGCGAACGAGGAAGTTATAGATGGTAAGAGCGAAGTCGGCGGATTTCCGGTCGTGCGCCGACCGATGCGGCAATGGATGTTGCGCATCACAGCTTTTGCCGAGCGGTTAATCGACGAACTCGAAGGACTTGACTGGCCCGAAGGAATAAAATCCCTCCAGCGCAATTGGATTGGCCGAAGCGAAGGCGCCGAGATCGATTTCAAGATCGACAACCACGACGCCCAGATCCGCGTTTTCACCACACGTCCCGACACGCTTTACGGCGCCACTTACATGGTGCTCGCGCCGGAACATTCGCTGGTCGATCGGATTGTGACCGAAGAACAATGGCCGGCAGTCCGCGAGTATCGCGAGCGCACTGCGCGCAAAAGCGATCTCGAACGGACCGAGCTCGCCAAAGACAAGACCGGCGTTTTTACGGGTGCGTATGCGATCAATCCGGCAAACGAAGAAAAAATCCCGATCTGGATCGCGGATTACGTGCTGCTTGGGTACGGTACTGGCGCAATTCAGGCGGTTCCCGCGCATGACGAGCGGGACCTCGAGTTCGCCCGCAAATTTGATCTGCCGATTCGGCAAGTTGTTCAACCGCCGGGAGACGAAGACCCGACTGGGTTCGTTGGGGATGGCATTGCCATCAATTCTCCAATCATCGACGGATTGCCGTCGCGTGATGCGATTCGAAAGATCGCGTCGTGGTTGGAAGAGCGCGAACTTGGTAAGCGCGCGATCAATTACAAACTGCGCGACTGGCTTTTTTCGCGGCAACGTTACTGGGGCGAACCATTTCCGATTATTTGGGAGGAGTCCCAGCCGAACGCTCAACATCGCAAACACAATGCGTTGGACGAGAAGGAATTGCCGGTTGTCCCACCGCCTTTGGAAGACTACAAGCCAACCGGCACCGGTGAGCCACCACTGGCCAAGGCGAAGGATTGGGTCCGTTATTCGGACAAGGCGACGCGCGAACTAAATGTGATGCCGCAATGGGCCGGCTCGTGCTGGTATTACCTCCGTTTCTGCGATCCGCGGAACGATAAGCGATTCGTCGGAGAAGCCGCCGAACAATATTGGGCGAGCGGAGATTGTCCCGGCACTGTGGATTTGTACGTTGGCGGGACGGAGCACGCGGTGTTGCATCTGCTTTACGCCCGTTTCTGGCACAAAGTGCTTTTCGATCTCGGGTACTTGTCGAAACCGGAGCCGTTCCAGCGTTTGGTTAATCAGGGAATCATTTTGGGCGAAGACGGCCAGAAGATGTCGAAGTCACGCGGAAACATCGTGAACCCGGATGATGTGATCGAACAGTACGGCGCCGATGCATTTCGCTGTTACGAAATGTTTATGGGCCCGCTGGAACAGATGAAACCGTGGAGCATGCGTGGCGTCGAAGGCGTTTTCCGCTTTCTGGCCCGGGTTTGGCGCTTGATCATGACCGAGAACCAGGCCGGGGAATGGCAATTGTCGTCCGCGTTGCAAGATGTCGATCCGACCAAGGCACAGAACAAAGTCCTTCACGCGACGATCAAAAAAGTGACGGAAGACATTGAGTCACTCTCTTTCAACACCGCAATCTCGCAGATGATGATTTTTGTGAATGCATTCATCCCGCGAAGCGGGACCGAGACTCTTCCGACTTCGGCGATGCGAACCTTTTTGATTTTACTAAATCCTTTCGCGCCGCATCTCAGCTCCGATTTGTGGGCGACGTTGAAGTCGGAAGGGGACATTACGGGACAAACGTGGCCGTCTTACGACGAAAAATTTCTGGCCGAAGATGAAGTGGAAATTGTCATTCAAGTGAACGGCAAAGTTCGCGACCGACTGATGACATCGATTTCGGCCACAGAAGAGGAGATAAAAGCGGCAGCGCAAACGAATCCAAAAGTAGCGGAACTTATTGCCGGAAAGACAGTTCGGAAGGTTATCATTGTCCCGAAAAAGCTTGTGAACATTGTCGCCCAGTAGTTTAAACAGGCGACATGTGGAAGGAATTCAAAGAATTTGCCGTCAAAGGTAACGCAATCGATCTCGCCGTCGGTGTCATTATCGGCGCGGCCTTCGGGAAGATCGTCAGCTCAGTTGTCGAAGATCTGTTAATGCCACCGATCGGTCGGGTCGCTGGTAATCTCGACTTCAGTAATCTTTATGTCCCTTTGTCCGACAAAATCACGCCCGGGTTGGCGCTGGCTGATGCAAAGAAATTGGGGCCGGTGTTCGCCTACGGCAATTTCATTACCATCACGATCAATTTCGCAATTGTCGCGTTTTGCGTGTTTCTGTTGGTGAAGGGGATCAACCGGATGAAGAAGCCATCACCGACAGCGCCGCCGGTGGTGAAAGATTGCCCGGCGTGCACGATGTCGATCCCGATCAAGGCGACGCGTTGTCCGCATTGCACCACGGAATTGCAGCGTAGTTAGGTGAATAACGTGTGAGTAATTCTGGCGGCTAGCTCGCTTTCTGCTGCTATTTACCCAGCTGGAAGCGGTTGAGTGGCAAAAAGATAAAATCGCGAACGCGTAAATTATTCGCTTGCCACTCCGTGGTTCAGTGCTTATTGAGGCCGCGGTGTTATAAATGTCAAAAAGCCTTAACCTTACAGTAGCTCTTGCCGTTATCTGTTTTCTCGCCGGTTGCGCAGAGCGATCCGTCGTCCAAAAACCTTTGGCCGCTGTAGAAACTGCTAACTCGCATCTTGGGCGAATGTCCAACGTCCGCACCACTGCTTACACCCGAAAGGAAGAGGGCGGCATTCACAACGCCCTCGGCAAATATTTGTCCGGCCGACATGTCATGAGCGCGGCCGCGGATTGGTCGCGCTTCCCGCTCGGGACCCGATTCCGAATTTGTAGCACGCGCGAAGAATTTATCATCGACGATTACGGGACTGCCCTGGTCGGCTCAAACACGATCGATCTTTACAAGCCGACCAAGTTGGAAATGAAACGCTGGGGCGTGCGCGTCGTCGACATTGATGTTCTGCAATGGGGCTCAGAGCAAAAGAGCGTCGAGGTGCTCGGACCGCGGTCCAAACATCCGCAGGTGCAATCGATGCTTACGGCGTTACACACCAAGAGTCCGTCGACAACGGTCGCCGTTGCTTCGAATCCGCCGAAACCTTCTGCGAAGTCAGACAAGAAACTGGCCTCGAGCAAGACGAAATCTTCTGCCACGTCAGACAAGAAAGTGGCCTCGAGCAAGACGAAATCTTCTGCCAAGTCAGACAAGAAAGTTGCTTCGAGTAAGACCAAATCTTCTGCCAAGTCAGAGAAGAAGGTGGCCTCAAGTAAGACGAAATCATCTCCGAAGTCGGCGAAGAAGGTCGCTTCCAGCGCGAACCGCTCGTCCGCGAAGTCGCCGTCGAAGCAGGTCTCCTCGAAAAATTCTTCGGGCGTGGATTGATTAACGGCGTTGTCCGCCGATTTTCTCGACGATGAAAATTCTCGTCGTCGGTGGCGCCGGTTATATCGGTAGCGTTTGCGCCGAGCTCCTGCTCGATGAAGCCCACACGGTTTCGATCTTCGACAATCTCAGCGAAGGGCATCGTGCGGCGATTGATTCCCGCGCTGAATTCATCGAAGGCGATCTCCAGGACCGGCAGCTAATCGAAAAGACGGTGTCGAAACAAAGGCCCGACGCAGTCATGCATTTCGCGGCCAACGCTTTGGTTGGCGAATCGATGCAGAATCCCTCGAAATATTTCCGCAACAACGTCGCAAATGGGGTAAATCTTCTCGACGCGATGGTCGCGGCCGGCGTGGATAAAATAATTTTTTCGTCGACCTGCGCGATTTTTGGTCCGCCCGAAAAGTTGCCGATTGAAGAGACGACGCCGAAGCAGCCAATCAATCCCTACGGCGAATCCAAGTTAACTTTTGAAAAGATCCTGCGCTGGTACGACCAAATTCACGGGGTGAGATTCGTTTCGCTTCGATATTTCAACGCCGCCGGAGCTTCAGCCAATTTCGGTGAGGACCACCGATGCGAAACGCATTTGATTCCGAACGTGCTCAAAGTCGCGCTCGGCGAAAAAGCAAACGTGGAAATCTTCGGAATTGATTATGAGACTCCGGATGGTACGTGTATCCGCGATTACATTCACATTCTCGATCTCGCCCGGGCCCATATTCTCGCGCTCGGTTCTTCGAAAAGTGAGTTCTACAATCTTGGCACCGGCGGCGGCGCGAGTGTTCGGCAGGTGATCGACTCCTGTCGCAAGATTACCGGGCGCAAGATCGACGTGGCGGAGAAACCGCGCCGCCCGGGGGATCCGCCGCGTTTAATAGCAACCTCGGAGAAAATAAAACGCGAGTTGGGCTGGACGCCTCAATTCCAATCGCTCGACAAAATCATCGAAAGCGCTTGGAAATGGCACCAGAAATTTCCGGGCGGTTACGGCGATTGATCAAAAAAAAGCGCCCGCGAATTTCTTCGCGAGCGCTTTGAATTTTGCAATCTAGCCACGGCGCCCAAGCACCGTTATTGGCTATTTAGGGCTTGGTAGTTGTTGTTGTGGTGGTGGTTTCCTTTTCCACAACCGTCGGTTTGCTCAGCACAACCTTGCGCACAAGCATCCGGTCGCCTTCGCGTACATAATAAACAGTGGCGGGCGCGTCTGGGCGAACAGCCGACCAGGTTACGACGTGACCTTCAGGATCGAGCACAGTCGTCTCCTTGTTGTAGTAGTACTTCACCGGAGTGCCAGTTGTTCCTGCCCGAAGCGCGATGTAATCGCTGCCGGGCGTGTAGGTAGTGATGGTGCCGCTGGCAGTGGTGGTGGAGGACGTGGTGACGGCCTCACCGGCTGCGGCGTCTTTAGTGGTGACCGTCGTTGAAGTTTGAGCCATTGCTGTCGCAAGACCCAAACCACAAGCCACGGCCAATATTTTCGCTAATGTAGTTTGTTTCATAGTTGTCCTTTGCTTTGGTTACCCAATGCTTTTTGTTGTGAAGAAGTTTGACTTCCGGCAGCGGCGATTTATTCGACCGCAACGCCACAAATGGTTCGCGCCGAGTTGGCTGTCCGGTTTTTGAAATAATGCAAACACTCCCAGGTTTCCGAGATTTCCTGCCCGAGGATTGCGCGACGCGAAACTACATTTTCGGTCAATGGCGGAACGTCGCCCGACGCTATGGATTCGTAGAGTGGGACGGGCCCGTTTTGGAGCTAACCGAGCTTTATCGAAAGAAAAGCGGCGCCGAAATTGTCGATCAACTTTTCAATTTCACCGATAAAGGCGAGCGCGAAGTTTCAATGCGGCCCGAACTGACGCCGACGCTTGCCCGGGTAGTTGCAGCCCACGAGCGCGCTTTCAAAAAACCCCTCAAGTGGTTTTCGATCGGGCAATTTTTTCGTTACGAAAAACAACAGCGCGGCCGTTTGCGCGAACATTATCAACTCAATTGCGACATCATCGGCGAAAGCGATTTCTCCGCGGATATCGAGCTAATCGCGCTTTGTATCGACATCCTGCGTTCGTTTGGACTTACCGAAGAGGATTTCGTCGTCCGTATTAGCGATCGCGAATTCTGGACTGACTTTTTGCAGCAACAGAAGCTCCCGACCGAAAAATGGGAGGAAGTCTTGCAAGTCATCGACAAGTCGGGACGCGAATCGCGCGAGAAAACGGAGGAGAAACTTGGCAAGCTGGCCGGCCCCATCTTCTCGATTTTCGACAAAGGCGGCCGGAGCGGAAAACTGGATCGTTTAGTTGATGGACTTGGCGCGCGTGGCCTCGCCGGATTTGTCGATATTGACGTTAAAATTGTTCGCGGCCTCGCGTATTATACCGGAACGGTCTTCGAAGTTTTCGATCGCGCGGGAAAATTGCGCGCGATTGCGGGCGGTGGTCGTTACGATAATTTGATCGGACAACTAAGTGACGGGGCTGTTTCGATGCCGGCGCTCGGTTTCGCCATGGGAGACGTCGTGCTCGGAGAATTGTTATGCGAGCGAACTGCGACTCGCGAAAAATTGGATAACGCGATCAAAGAGCAGAATAAGATCGACGTCTATGTTGTCATCGCGAAGGAAGAGCGGCGCGGGGATGCGCTCGAACAAATTCAGGAACTGCGCGACCGCGGTTATCGAATCGATTATTCGCTCACTCCCGAGAAAGTCGGGAAGCAATTCCAAACTGCCGAAAATGCGGGAGCGCGAATCGCGATTCTTTACGGAGATGAATGGCCGCAGGTGAAAGTGAAAAACCTGGCGACGCGCGAAGAATCTTTGATTTCGGGCGAAGCCTTGCTGGACAGCGTGGCAAAATTCTTCAGCGTCTCGGGCCCGGTTTGACCATGTATCGCACGCAGGACTGCAACTCACTTCGCAAATCCGACATTGGCAAGGAAGTCACCCTTGCCGGCTGGGTCCATGTTTCGCGGGACCACGGTGGCGTGATTTTTATCGATCTGCGAGACCGAGAAGGTCTAACCCAGGTCGTTTTTCGTCCGGAGGAAAACGCTGCCCTGGCAAAGGAAGCTCATACGTTGCGAAGTGAAGATGTGATTCAAGTGACTGGTAAAGTCGCTCCGCGCGTTCCGGGAACGGAAAATCCCAAGCTTGCGACCGGCGACGTCGAAGTGATCCCGGCCTCGCTGAAAATTCTCAATCGTGCGGACGATTTGCCGTTTCCGATCGACGCCGAGATTCACAACGAAGACTTGCGTCTGACCTATCGATACTACGACCTGCGCCGTCCGGAATTGTCGCGCAATCTGCGAATTCGCCATCGCGCCGCCAAAGCGACTCGCGATTATCTGGATTCCCAGGGTTACCTCGAGATCGAGACGCCGATTTTGTCGAAGAGCACGCCGGAAGGCGCGCGGGACTTTCTGGTCCCCAGCCGATTGGCGCCGGGAAAGTTTTATGCGTTGCCGCAAGCGCCGCAGCAATACAAGCAGTTGCTTCAGGTCGCGGGCGTCGAAAAATATTTCCAGATCGCGAAATGTTTTCGAGATGAGGACCTGCGCGCGGATCGTCAGCCCGAGTTCACCCAGATCGACATCGAGGCGTCGTTTGCCGAGCCGGAGGACATTTTTGCGCTTACTGAAGGAATGTTGGCGGCGATTTTCAAAGCTGCGCGCAATGTCGATGTCAAAACGCCATTCGATCGCATGACTTATCATGAAGCGGTCGGGCGATTCGGCAGCGATAAACCGGATCGCCGGTTTGGCCTGGAGTTGATCGATTTAAGCGAAGAATTCCGTGCCAGCAGTTTTAAGGTTTTCCGCGGGGCGATCGATGCCGGCGGGGTGGTGAAAGCCATTAACGCAAAGGGCTTCGCCGGAATTACCATTGGGCAGGTCGATGAATTAACCGAGATCGCAAAAACGTTTGGAGCGAAAGGTCTCGCATTTATCAAGATCGAGAACGGCGAATGGAAATCGCCGATCGTGAAATTTTTCAGCGATGCCGAGAAGGCAGCACTAAAATCGAAGCTAAAGATTGAGGAAGGCGATTGCAT
>DATINV010000138.1:0-8297 GCA_035473775.1 Chthoniobacterales bacterium | reverse complement strand
GATGAAGAGAATGTTTTCAGCATTGAATTCGGCGCTCCGGGAAAAATTATAGGAACCGGTTATGACGGTGTCGTCCACCACCAGGACTTTGTTGTGCATGAAATCGTGGACGCTGGTCGGAGTGTAGGGCGTGGAATTCTTTCCAACCAAATTCGCGCCCCGAACGATTTCTTGAAGTGCGGGAACTTTCCAATGATTTGAGGGCACTTCCTGCCACTGTTCGTAAACTTCCTCCATTTGGGTGCGATCGTAGATTCCGTCGACTTTGATGTCGCGCCGCCGAATCAGATTAATCAGCTCGGAGATGAGCGTGCCGGAATTGACCAACAAACTGCAAATCCGGACACGGCGTTTTGCTTCACGGACCCGCCGCGCGACCTCGGAATCGATATCATGGCCGAGTCCGGGCGAAAACATAACGGTGGCCTGCCCGGGTTTGCCGGAGAAAACGATCGGCGCCGCGACAGTGCGGATGTTGCCGGTATTATCGAAATTCTGGCGTTCCCAAAGCTGCTCGAATTCTTCCGCGTAATAATCGGCCAATGGTTTGGAATCGATCGTGACGATGTTGTTTTCCATCAGGGTAAACGCGTCGTCGGTCAGGTTGGTTGAACCGGTCCAGACCGATTGGCCGTCCCGGACGACGAATTTGTTGTGCATCAATTTCATCCCGCCAATTCGCCGCCATGGATAACCCAATGACTGAACGAAAGCGCTGGTTCCCGCCGGCGCGGGGTCCTGACCAGCCGCGACATTCGGGACCGCTGGTTTGTCACCATCAAAACAAATTCGGACCTGGACACCGGCACTCACCCGTTCGCGCAGAGCGGAATTGAGCGCGGTTTTCAATGGATCACTCAGGCGCATGTCGTAAACGGCGAAGTCGAGTGTGCGTCCGGCGCCGCGAATAAAAGTGATCAACCGCTCCATCACTGAACCGGCGGACTGTTCGCCTTGGGCAAGAAAGAAGACGGAAAGCGAATCCATTAGTGGAAGTTGAGATGTTGAGTCGTTGAGAAGTTGAGGATGAAAGCTTACACCGATTTAGAAGGATCAAAGAAAACGCCTAGAATTATCTGCGATATCCGCGTTATCCGTGGTTAACTTCCCCCTTCGTGCGCGCTACGAAGTTCGAATTCGAACGCCGGTTCTGGATCATTATGGCGATCTATTTCACCGGATTCATGCTAGCAACGGTCGACCTCGTGCCCTTCATTGTTTGGGTCCGGCATTTAATTGCGCCGTCGATCACCCGGGGAACTTCGGAAGCCGAAACCTTTGCCAGAATTATGATTGGAATCGGAGCGTTGCTCGTTTTTCTGGCGGCAGCGATCCGGACGTGGGGCGCCGCTTATCTGCGGACCGACGTCGTGCACGATACGGCGCAACATTCCGAAGCACTGATAGCGGATGGTCCATTTCGTTATGTTCGAAATCCGCTTTATTTTGCCAATCTGCCGATGGCGGCCGGGATCGGTATTTTAGCGACTCGATCAGGATTCCTTGTGCTTGTCCTGGCCAACTGGATCTTCGTGTACCGCCTGATTTTTCGGGAAGAGGAAGCGCTGCGCGAGAGCCAAGGCGAGTCCTACCTCGCGTATTGCCGGTCCGTTCCGCGATTCTGGCCGTCTTTGAAACCGCGAGTCCCTTCTGGAAATCTCAGGCCGCAATGGGGTCAGGCGTTTGCGGGTGAAACTTTCGTCTGGTTGTTTGGTTTCGCTGAACTCGTAATCGCGCTGACCTTGAATCCTCAGGTCGGATATATTCTTTTTGCAGTCGGGTTCGTCGCGCATTTCATCATCAGTCGGGGCATTCAGAAGCGGAAGGGATAAAAAAGCGCCCGGGGACGGATCCGCGGGCGCTTAGAAAGAGGAAGAAGAAACGGTTACGACTTCTTCGTATAATTAATCTCCATCGTCTTCTTTTCCTTACCATGTTGGGTTTCGTACCACTCGAGCATCATGTGAGTGTCATCGACGATCTTTAGAACTTCGCGGGCCTTCGTTTTCATTCCCGGCATCGGTTCCATTTCCATTAAGTAGGTGAACGTCTTGGTGGCGGGATCGTACTTGCCCTCGGAGGATTCAATGCCGGTGCCCATGCTGTCGATCCAGGAGGCGACGAATTTCTTTTTCACATTGTCATAACCTTCCAAGCCCATTCCGTGGAACGGCATGTCCGTCAATTTTCCATCCGCTCCGGGCATTTGCATGGTGCCGTTCACGTCCATCGTCACATAACGGCCATCCATTATCGTCTTTCTCGTCGCGATGCCTTTGGATTCCTGTGGAGCGGCGCTGGTGTTGCCATCCATCCACATCTTGACCGTGTAATCCCAATCACCGTCGAAACTGGAGAGAAGTTTGTGGTTCTCATTCAACTTCGACAGCTCCGCCATCTGCTCCATCATTTTCTGCATGTCCGGCGCGCCGGGCTTCGCTGCAGAGCTGGCGGTTTTGGAGTGATCGGGCACGGCGACCTGGCCCATATTGGACTTCTTGTTGCCGGACGCTGTCGACGTGGTGGTTTGAGCTAACATGGAAGCAGCGAGCGCAGTCGCTACGATAAACACGGTAAGAATCAGGGAAGTTTTCATGCCGGCATCTTTTAACGGCGCTGCTAGATCGTCAAGCGCGCGTTCGTGTTACCAGCCGAGCACCTTCGCGAACCGGCTTCGCTAAAGCTGCGCCGCGGCAAGAGATCGTCGATGACTACCAGCCCAAGACCTTGGCGAAGATGAGAGGTGCGACGATCGTGGCGTCTGATTCAATCACGAAGCGCGGAGTGGTGGAGCGAAGCTTGCCCCAGGTGATTTTCTCATTCGGCACTGCACCGGAGTAAGAACCGTAACTGGTAGTCGAATCGCTGATCTGGCAGAAATACCCCCACTCCGGAACCTGCTCGGTGACCAGGTCCTGATTGAGCAACGGCACGACGCAAATCGGAAAATCGCCCGCGATGCCGCCGCCGATCTGAAAGAAGCCGATCGATGATTCTTTCACTTCGCGCCGGTACCAATCAACCAACGACATCATATATTCGATGCCGGAGCGAACAGTGTGAACATCAGAAATATGGCCGGTAATGCAGCGCGCGGCGTAAATGTTCCCAAGCGTCGAATCCTCCCACCCGGGAACGACCATCGGTAGATTCTTGTGCGCCGCCGCCATCATCCAGCTGTCGGCCGGATCGATCTCGTAGGATTTCTTAAGATGGCATTCGCGTAGAATTTTGAAGAGAAACTCGTGCGGAAATCTCCGCTCTTTTTTCTTCGCGGCCTGGATCCACTCGTCGATCACGATCCGCTCAATGCGGCGGATCGCTTCTTCTTCCGGAATGCAAGTGTCGGTGACGCGATTGAGATGGCGGTTAAGCAGCTCTTCTTCCTGCTGGGGACCGAGCTCGCGGTAATTCGGGAGACGTTCGTAATGACTGCGGGCGACGAGATTGAACAAATCCTCTTCCAGATTCGCGCCGGTACAGGTAATGGCGTGGACCTTGTCCTGCCGAATCATCTCCGCCAACGAGCAACCGAGCTCGGCGGTGCTCATCGCGCCCGCGAGCGTGACCATCATTTTCCCGCCGTTGTTCAAGTGGGTGATATAGGCGTCGGCTGCATCCTTGACCACGGCCGCATTGAAGTGCCGGTAATGCCGATCGATAAATTCGGTGATCGGCCCCGCTTTTCGGCGGTGAACGTTCGCGGCGTCACCTGTCCGCTTTTGCTGCACGGAAAAGCTATAACGTGATTTTCAACAAATGATCACGCTTTTTTTTAGTCTAACGAAAACTTTTTAAGGAACCGATTTTCCGATCAAGGCGGCGAGCGTTCCCGGAAGAACGCCGAAGAAGAGAACCGTGGCAGCCAAAATGGCTATTGTCGCGGAGGCGACGACGTGACGAGAGAGTTCGAGCCGGACCGGCATTTGTGATGGGTGACGGCCCTCGGCATCAGGCGCTTTGTCTACAAAGATCGCTTTGAGAACGCTTAGATAATAATAGAGCGAAACGAAACTTCCGAAGAGAGCCAGGACAACCAGCCAGAGAAGACCATGATTTGCGCCGGCCCGAAAGGCGGCGCTAAATAAGTAAAACTTGCCGAAAAATCCCGCCAGCGGCGGCAGTCCCGCAAGCGAGAGCATGAAAATCGCCATGCAAGCCGACGCCAGGGGCGAGCGCGACGCTAGCCCCGCGAAGTTTGGGAAGTCGTCTCCGCCGGTTTCGCGTTTCACCAATCCAACTACGGCGAACGCGCCAATAAGAGTGACTGCGTAAATGGTCGTATAGAAAAGCGTTGCGGAAAATCCTTCGCGACCGCCCGCGACCAAACCGAGCAATGTATATCCGCTATGCGCGACCGCTGAGTAAGCAAGAAGCCGACGAACATTGGTTTGGGCGAGGGCGACAAAGTTCCCCAGGAGAATCGACAACGCCGCTAACGCCGCGAGGACCGGCGACCAGCCGGCCATCATAGCGTGCCAGGCAGCATTACCCTGCGCCGGAGCGAAACCGGTCAGCACGATTTTCCCGAGCACGACGAACGCGGCGACTTTGGAGCCGGATGCGATGAAAGCGGCGCTTGGAACCGGAGCGCCCTGATAAGTGTCCGGCGCCCACAGATGAAATGGCGCGGCCGCGATTTTGAACGCGAAGCCAACCAGCGTCATGACGATTCCGACAGCAAACAGGGGTTGGATCGATCCTGATGCGATCTTGGCGCCGATCGAAGCGAGCGTAGTCGTGCCAGACGTCCCATAAATTAGACTGATCCCGAAAAGGGTGAATGCGCTGGCTGTGCTTCCGAAAAGAAAATACTTCAGACCGGCTTCGGCCGATCGGATGTCGGTTTTGTCGAATGCTGCCATTACGTAGAGCGAAAGCCCGAGCAGTTCGAGGCCAATAAAAATCATCAATAATTCCTCGCTCCCCACCAGAAGAAGAAGTCCTACCGTGCCAAACAGCAGCATCGCCAGATATTCGCCCGGATTGCGCAGCGATTTTTCTGAGGCTGCGAGCGGCAAGGTGACGAACGCCAGGGCCAGACAGATTATTTTGAACAGGGAATTCAGCGGCGAAATCACCAGCATCCCGCCAAACAGATTTGCCTGCTGCGGTAGACGCACCACTGTCCAAATTGCGAGCAAGATTCCGAATCCGGCGATGACGGCAGGCAAATTGCGAGCCCGATCACTCGTTAGGCCGATGGTCAACACCGCCAGTGCGACCAGAACAACAATTCCTTCGGGCGCGGCCAGTTTCAGTAAATTGAGGTAGTTCATTTCAGAAAGCGCATTGCTTCAACCGCCGGCTGGATCCGATCGAGTAACAGTTTTGGGTAAAGCCCGACCACAAGCGTTGCCAACATCAGCAAACCGGCGCCAAGCTTTTCCGGAATTGTGATCGGCTCGAGCTGCCCAGATGTCGCTGGATTCTCCGCGGGAGCCGCCTGCGCCGCGCCTCCGGCGGCCAAGTCGGAATCGAAAAAGGCGCGCTTCAATGCGCGCAGAGTGAACGCGCCAACCAACACCATTCCAACTCCGACGATCCAGACCGCGGCAGGATACGTTCTCCACGCGCCAATCAAGATGGTGATTTCAGCGGCAAATCCGCTAAATCCGGGAATGCCCATCGACGCAGCCGACGCAATAACGAAAGTGAAGGCGGCAAACGGCAGCGCCTTGCGCAAGTTCATTGCCGAAAGTGCATCGAGATCGCGAGTGTGGGTGCGGCGATAAATCATCGTTCCGGCGACGGCGAAGAGAAGAGCGCCGATTACGCCATGAGAAAACATTTGCAGGACCGCGCCGGAAACGCCGAAAACGTTCGCTGTGGCAAGCCCGAGCAACACAAATCCCATGTGACTGACGCTCGAATAGCCGATGACAAACTTGAGATCGCGCTGACGCAACGCGACCGCCGCGGCGTAAACGATCCCGATTACCGCGAGCACAGCAAACCAACCGCGCCACATTTGGAAACCATCGGGAAAAAGATTCATCGCCACGCGCAGCGCGCCATAAGCGCCGAGCTTCATCACAATTCCGGCGAGCAACATTGAGCCGGCTGTTGGCGCGGCGACATGACCCGTGGGAGCCCAGGTGTGCAATGGCCAAATACCGGCCAGCACTGCGAAACCAAGAAACAACACGGGAAAAGCCCATGATTGCAGCTGCGACGAAAATTGAAATTGCCCGAGCTGATTCAAGTCGGACGAACCGCCTGCGACATAAGCGACGATGACTCCAAGAAAAACCAGTGCGCCGCCGAAGAACGAATACAGCGTCAATTTCATCGCGCCGTATTCCTTGTTGGTCGAACCGAAGATCGCGATCAGGAAATATTTCGGGACGATGACGAGCTCATAGAAGAGAAAGAGAAGAAACAGATCCGCGCTTAGGAAAACGCCGTAAGAACCGCCGACCACCAGCAGGAGCCAGAAAAAGAATTCATTCGCACGCTCATCTACGTCCCAGGAAAATAAAATCGCGCTGATCGCAGCCAAACCCGTGACCAGAACCAGCGTCAAACTGATCCCATCGAGCGCGAGATGGTAATTCATTCCCAGCGCTGGAATCCACGGGACGCGAACGATTGTTGTGAAATGGCCGAGATCGACGTTCGGCCGAGAAAATATTGCCAGACTAATCGCGAAACCGGCGACGGCTGTAAGCAGCGCGATCCAGCGCGCAAAACTGCGCGGGAGGAGCAGGACTATCACCGCGCCCGCGAACGTGAGGTAAATCGTCCAGGCGATCATGCGCCGAACAATCGCGCCATTTGAGCGACGGTTGTGTTGAAAGTGTTAAGGATGAATTGCGGATTGAGACCAATCGCGAACATCAACAGCGTGACCGGAACGACGACGATCTTCTCGTTGAGAAGAAGATCGGAGAAACCCGCGCAACTTTCGGCGAGTGGACCGCTAAAGAGCGACTGCATCGCCCGCATGAAAGTTACCGCCGTGAAAAGCAACCCGATTACTGCGAGGGAAGTAAATCCGGCAGCAGTTGCGAATGAGCCTTTGAAAATAAGAAACTCGCCGAGGAATCCGTTGAGCCCGGGCAGTCCCAGCGAGGAAAACACCGCCACGCTCATCCAGCCACAAAGTAGCGGCGCGCGCTGCATCAACCCGCCAAAGTCGTTGATCCCGCGCAAACCGCGTCGCTGTTCGAGCAAACCGACAAAATAAAAAAGCGCCGCGGCTGTCAGACCGTGATTGAAAATTTGCAGGAAGACTCCACTTAGTGCCGCATGCCTGTCGATCACAGCGGAAGTAGACGTTGTCGCAATTGCGAACAATCCGAGCAGGCAATAGCCAAGGTGATTGATCGACAAATACGCGACCATGCGCTTGAGATCGCGCTGGGCCCACGCTGCTAACGGCGCGAACACGATCGAGCACACTACTAACGCGAGAATCCACGGCCCGGCGATTTTGATCTCGTTCGGAAAGAGTGGGACGAGCAATCGGATGAATCCGTAAACACCCATCTTCGAAAGCGTGCCGGTGAGGACCATCGAGACGCCGGTCGGCGCGGTTTGATAAGCGTCCGGCAGCCAGGTGTGAAATGGGAAAATCGGGACTTTGACGGCGAGTCCCAGAAAAATTCCGGCGAAGACAAACCAGCGGACATTGCCAGTTAGTAAGCCGGTCTTGCCGAGATCGGCGAGTTTCGCGAAATCGAACGTTTCCTTGGCAAAATAAATTCCGAGGAATGCCAGCAGCATGAACACGCTGCCAAGAAATGTGTAGAGAAAGAATTTCACTGAGGCGTGGTCGCGATTTGCACCGCCATAAATTTTGATGAGCAGAAACGCCGGAATCAGACTCATCTCGTAAAACAAAAACCAGAGAACAAAGTTCTGGGCGGTAAACGTGCCGTAGAGGGCCGCCTGCATCACCAGCATAAGCGCGCACGCGCCGCGCTCCAGTTGTTGCGCACAAAACGCGAACGGGAAAACCAGTGATGTCAGCAAAATCAAAAGCAAACTCAATCCATCAATGCCGACCAGATATTCGGCGCCGAGCGATGGGATCCAGGCGTGCCGTTCGATCAGCTGCAGGCCGGGCGCGCCGGCATCAAACTTTTGCCAAAGCATCAGCGCGTAAAACAACGAGATGCCGTTGAAAATCAGTGCGATGACGCGCGGATTCTTCGCATGGCCGATGTAAAGCACGATCGCGCCGGCGACGGGAATGATGATGAGTGCGGTGATCAGGCCAACCATGCGTAGAAGAGAATGAGCGCGAGCATGCCAAGCGCGACCGCACCAAGGTAAATTTGAATTTGTCCGGA
>DATINV010000137.1:0-5224 GCA_035473775.1 Chthoniobacterales bacterium | reverse complement strand
AGTCGGCTGATCCTGGATTGTTCCGGTAAAATCTTCCACGTTGAAATCTAAATGGAGGGACAGGCGCTGTCGTGTCCCAAATTAATGGGCGGTCCGAGCTGGACTGGCCGCAACAGCGCGGCACCCTCCATTGACCGCGATCAAATCAGCCAAGATCTCGCGCATGTGCCGAATCGGCAGCGAAAAATGCCCTTCGTTGTCAACGTAGCGAGTGACACAATTAGGCAACCGCTTGGCTGTTTCTTCAGCAACTCGAAATGAAAACGCGCGGTCTTCTTTTCCGTGCCAAAACCGAACCGGAACGTTGACATCCTCCAATCGAAAACCCCACGGGCGCCCGTAAATTTCAGCATCGGCCATGACACCATTGGCTCCCGAGCCGCGCCACGCTCGGCGTTGACTTTCGAAACAGATATTAAACGCGGCGTTGTCCCGGAGCGCTTCGGCATCCGGCTGCGGTAGCGTTCGCAAGAAACTTCGCGCGACGCGCAGCGACGTTCGCCAGGAAATAATTGGACGAACCAAACGGAAAGACGCTCGCAAGAACCCCGGCTGATTCCGATAGAACCATATCATCCATCGGTACAAAGGAAGCAGACCGCTGTGGTCATTGAGGTCGGCGAACGGGACAGCGCCACTAACAATCGCCATCGCGGGCACGCGATCGGGCATTTTCAAGCCCGTGACGTAGGCGTAAGGCGCGCCCCCGGAGATAGCCAGCACGCGGAACCGCCCGATGTCGAGATGATCGGCGAATTGCTCGATGACATCGGGCCAATCGAGGAGCCGCCGGCCCTCGTGAAAACTGGAATCGCAAATTCCCGGCCGGTCGGCCGAAATAATTCTTACATTCAGCTCGCGCGCTGCCGCGTCGGTCAGTTCGGCCATGGTTCGCGAGCTGGGCCAGCCGTGGAAAAAAAAGACCGGCTCACCGAGAGAGCTGCCGTATTCGACGAAAGCCAACCGGCCCCCGTTCCTTAGTGGCAAAACTTTGAAATCTTTTTCCATCGATCTTCGATTATCGTAGATCCGAACGTTAGGAAAATCCTCTTTCGCGATTGCAATTCGCGCTGTAACTTTTTGCACGTAAACGGGATTCGGTTTTCGTAATTGTAAGTGTATGAATGAAAAGAAACCGATAAGTGGCAAGATTGAGCTCCACGGCAACGGAATGGGAGTTGCCTCTTCCGAAGACATCGAGCGCCGCGCGCGCGAAATCGCGTTGATCGACGAACGCAATCCTGACGAATTCACAGATACAGATTGGAACGTAGCCCGTCAGGAATTAATGGGCGTTGAAAACAACGACCCGCCCGAACAAGACGACAAAAACATCAAACTCGAAAAGGAATGGGAAATTACTCCGGACGATCGCGGTCGGCGAGTTCCGCGTCCTGGAATCGAGGAAGACGAGGAAACTGTCGGCGAACGTCTCGTAACTGACGGACGTGAAGAGGCGGCCCGCGATCAAATGCTCGAGGCGCGTCGGGAAGAACTCGAACAGGAGGGCGGAATCACTTGATCCAGACCGCGGTCGCTAAAAAACACCAAACAGCGACCGCGCCACCGCGCTCGCGCGAGAGTTCTTCGCCCGCGAAGGATCTCCTGGCGCGTTTTCATGAAGTCCGAAAGTTCACCGGCAAACTTTCCGAAAATCTAGCTCCCGAAGATTGCGTCGTTCAATCGATGCCGGATATCAGCCCCGCTAAATGGCATCTGGCCCACACCACCTGGTTTTTCGAGACCTTTATTTTGAAGAAATGGGTGCCGGGATATCGGGATGCGGTTCCGGAATACGCTTACCTCTTCAATTCTTATTACAATGCGGCCGGCACTATGCACCGGCGAGATCTCCGCGGACTGATTTCGCGACCAACAGTGGAACAAACAAAGAAGTATCGGGCATCGGTCGAATCGGACGTTAACGATTTAATCGAGGGCGCCGACGAAAAACTATTTCGTGAAATCGAGCCGGTGCTCACTCTGGGAATTCACCACGAGCAACAGCATCAGGAACTTCTTATCACCGACATCAAACACGTTTTCGCCCAAAATCCGCTCTATCCGGTCTTTCAAACACGAAAAACTGAAACTGAAGCCGCAAACGTTCCAGCCGTGAAATTTGTGGAGTTTGGGGAGGCAACGATTGAAGTCGGCCATAATGGCAATGGATTTTGCTACGACAACGAACAACCAAATCACCGGGCGCTAGTTTTGCCGTTCTCGCTCGCAAATCGTCTCGTTACGAATCGGGAATATCTGCGATTCATTGCCGATAGCGGCTACTCGCGTTCCGAGCTCTGGCTTTCGTTAGGTTGGATGACCGTGAATGAACAGAACTGGCGTGCGCCGTTCTATTGGATCGCGCGGGACGGCGAATGGTGGAATTTCACGCTGTCCGGATTGCGTAAAGTCGATCTGAACGAACCGATCACGCACTTGAGCTATTTCGAAGCAGACGCTTACGCCAACTGGGCCGGAGCGCGATTGCCCACCGAGTTCGAATGGGAGCGCGCCGCCGCCAACGTCCAAATGGACGGGAACTTTGTCGAAACCGAACGATTCCATCCCGCAGCGTTAGATCGCGCTCCGGCCGACGGAGAATTCGCCCAAATGTTTGGCGACGTCTGGGAATGGACCCGGAGTTCGTATTCGCCTTACCCAGGCTATCGGGCAGAGCACGGCGCGCTCGGCGAATACAATGGCAAATTCATGTGCAATCAATACGTGCTCCGAGGAGGTTCGTGCGCTACCTCGAAGGCACACATTCGCAAAACCTATCGGAATTTCTTTCAACCCGAAAAACGGTGGCAATTCATGGGCCTCCGTTTAGCACGCGATCTCTCGTGAAATCGAATAGCAGCGCGCACGAAGCCGCGAAGAAAGTTTTTCGCGACGAGATTTTCGAGGGACTTTCCCAGTCCCCGCGGAAACTGCCTTGCAAATTCTTTTATGACGAAGAGGGCGCCCATCTGTTTCGGCAAATCTGCGAGCTGCCCGAATATTACATCACCCGAACCGAAATTGAGATCCTGCGGTTGCACGGCGCGGAAATCGCCGAGACGCTGGGACCGCAAATCGAATTGATCGGTCTCGGCACCGGCGCGGGAACGAAAACACGGATCCTGCTCGAAGAACTGGAACGGCCGACCGTTTACGTTCCGATCGATATTTCAAAAGAGCAGCTGGAAAAATCTTCGGAGCGGTTCCGAAAGATGTTTCCGGATCTGCAAATTCTTCCAGTCGCCGCCGATTATCTCGAGCCGTTCGAACTGCCGCTTCCCCGGCACCTTTCCTCGCGCAGCGTTATTTATTTTCCAGGTTCGACCATTGGGAATTTCGAACCGGACCACGCAAGCGAATTTCTGGCGCGCCTGGTGGAATTGGCTGGTGAAGGCGGCGGTTTGCTCATCGGCGTTGATCTCCAGAAAGATCGTCACGTTATTGAGGCGGCTTACAACGACAGCGCCGGAGTTACCGCGAAGTTTAACAAAAACCTGCTCGCGCGGATTAATCGCGAGCTCGATGCCGATTTCGATCTCGCGCATTGGCAGCATTACGCCGTTTACAATCCGTCGCAGGGGCGTATCGAAATTTACCTGCTCAGTGAAGTCGATCAGACCGTGCAGATCGGTGACCAGGCATTTCAATTTCGCGCCGGCGAGAAGATTCTGACGGAATATTCCTACAAGCACACCATCGGCGGATTCACCATGCTTGCGCGCCAGGCCGGCTTCGAGTTTCAACAAGTTTGGACTGACGACCAGCGCTGGTTTGGCGTTTTCTATTTCACCGTGGCAGTGTAGCCGCGTCGCTGTGCGACGCCTGGACGCGGCCCGCAGGGCTGCGGCTACAACATGAGTGCATTAGTCCAACTTCTCGGAGTTTCGAAGACATTCGGCGACGCTCCCGCTGTTCATGAAACCAATCTTTCTGTCGAACGCGGCAAGACGACGGTTCTAATTGGGCCCAGTGGTTGCGGAAAATCGACATTGCTGCGTTTGATTATCGGTCTGCTCCAACCCGACAGCGGCGAAATCAAATTCGATGGGACGCCGCTTCGCGCTGAAAACACCGACAATATCAGACACCGCACCGGCTACGTTATTCAGGAAGGCGGTCTTTTTCCCCACCTGACCGCGCGGGCAAATATTTTATTGATGGCGCGACATCTCGGTCGCCCGGAAAACGAACTGTTCCCTCGATTGTCCGAGCTTTCCGCGTTGACGCGATTTCCCGAAGCTTTGCTAGATCGATATCCGCTCGAACTTTCTGGCGGTCAACGTCAACGCGTCAGTCTGATGCGCGCATTGATGCTGTCTCCGGAATTGTTGTTGCTCGACGAACCGTTAGGCGCGCTCGATCCGCTCGTGCGCGCGGGACTGCAAAAGGATTTGAAGGAAATCTTCGCCCGACTGAAACAAACCGCGCTCCTTGTTACTCACGATCTGGCCGAGGCCGCTTATCTCGGCGACGAAATCGTGCTCATGAATGAAGGCCGCATCGTCCAGCAAGGTTCGCTGACTGACCTTCGCGAGCGCCCGGCAAACAACTTCGTCACCGAATTCATCAACGCACAGCGCGGCCTTCAGATATTATGAGAAGAATCAGGAAAACAGGAAAACAGGAACTCCTTGTAAGGATACTCTCTTTTTCCTGTGTTCCTATTTTCCTAATTTGTTTCCCTGCTTCTGCCGCGGAACCAGTGCAGGTTGGCTCGAAAAAGTTCACCGAATCGTATGTCCTCGGAGAGATCGCGAAGCAAACGCTGAGCGATGCCGGAATTCCGACCGAGCATCGCCAAGGAATGGGCGGCACGATCATTCTGTGGCAAGCGCTTCGCGGCGGGCAAATCGACACTTATCCGGAATACACCGGGACAATCGTCCAGGAGATTTTGAAGCGAAGCGACCCCATGCACGCCGACTTTGTTGTCGCCGAGCTTGGCAACCTGGGAATCGGAATGACGAAGCCGCTCGGATTCAACAACACTTATGCGCTGGTGATGTCGCGAAAACGCGCCGACGAACTCGGCATTCACGCGATCAGCGATTTGCAGAAGCATCCGGGACTCAAGTTCGGGCTCACTCATGAATTCCTTGATCGACAGGACGGCTGGCAACCGCTGGCTGCCGCATATCGCTTGAGTCCGTCAAACGTGGCCGGAATCGAACACGCGCTCGGTTACGACGCGCTCAGGAACGGACAAATCGACGTGAAAGAT
>DATINV010000136.1:0-36951 GCA_035473775.1 Chthoniobacterales bacterium | reverse complement strand
TGTTCCCGTCCCGGAATTTCAAACTCCCGTTTAATGAAAGTATTTTTCTTGGGCCCTTTCGCTCCGTCTGCAGCCATGATATCCGCGGTGGTGCGGCTAATTCCCTTCTCACCAGTCACCGGAGTGCCGAGAGTGAACCCGCTGTTGTTGTTGGCCGGTTGACCAAAACCAACGACCCCGAGAATGACCGTTGCGGCGATAAGCGCAGGGACAAAAAGACGGCGAGTTAGCATAGAGTTTGGAAGAGGCATAAAGGCATTAGCCCGTTAAAGCGCCCGTGAGCGAATGCGGTTAAGTTTCTAACGCAGCGCTGTTGTCAGGTCAATTAAATTCTGCCGAGGACGTAAAATGTTCGGCTGCTGTTCTTTGATAGGCCGCACCGATTGAACAGACCGGATCCGAGGGGAATTTTTGCACTACCTCACTGTTACCGCAGGACTGGAGCCTACGGCAACAGGTTTTCATTGAATGGACTACTCGGGCAGTTCCTATTTATCTCGAGCGGGCCCGCGCAGTTTCGACTTCGGCCCCGGAGTAGGTCCAGTGGGCGCGGATGCCGTAAGAGCAGTCCCTGATTGCGATTGCACAAGGGCAACATCGGAGCTGTTGATGACACCGTTAACAGTTACGTCTTCGCGGAAATTGTTCTGGGTTACTACTTGGCCCGACTGCGATTGGGTTTGCGCGACATCGCTCGAATTGACTGAGCCGCTCGCAGTCGTGTCGCCGACCAATACGCCCATGGTCGCAGAGAAGGTACCGACATTCGCGTTCGCGTCGGTCACGCCGGTAAGTGAAACCGTGACGTGATTGCCAGTCGCAACATTGACGTCGACTGAGCATTGGTTCGAGTTCGGACCAGCCGTAACAGTGCCAGAACTTGGAACGCCACAGGACGTTACCGAATTGGTAAAGCTGAAGACGATCTTGTAAGCGTTATTGGTTCCCCCGCTCCGGCACTCAATTGCGCTTCCATCGGTGATATCCAGGTCGAACGTTCCAGCCGCGCCGTGCGTTTTTCGTGAAACCACGTTCGTAAGGTTCAGCAGCGGTGCAGACGGCAACGGCCAAGCATAAGCGCCACGACTGCGCGTCCACACTGAAAGCGTGGTATTGCCGCGATCGATTTGCATATCCCAGATCATCACGTGCGGCAATCCGTTATCGAAGCGATACCAGACTGGCGAAATTGCGGTGATGTCGTTGGTGTAATACAGACCGAAATCAGTCCCGGCGAAAACTTGCTGAGCGAATTTCGGATTCGCGACAATCGAATCGACCGGAATATCCGGAAGATTGCCGGTCTTATCGCTCCAACTGAACGTGGCGCAATCAGCGGTGCAAACAACGCGGAAAACGTGTCCCGGTGTGCTCGGAGTATTGGCATTGAACCCGCCCACCGCGGCATATCCAATTGGTGAGGACGTCGTCGTTGGATCCATCGCCACGTCGAGAACCGGACGATTCGGCAATACCGCGTTGCTGCCAGTGAGATCCACCCAAGTCGCGATCCCGCCCGTATTTAATGCGTGGCCGTACTGCACATTGCCGTCATTGGTGCCGACCATCGCTCGAGACTGATCCAGCGGTTCGAATGCGAGCTGATTAATATAAGACCGGTCGGCCAGCGTTCCTTTCACCAAACTCATGCTTACCGGCGCCCAGGCGTTACCGGCAGTCAGTGTTTCCCAGACACGATTGGTCCCGACAATCATGTGTCCACATCCGATCGGCGGGCAATCGGTGAGCGTATTACCAGGAGTGCCTTTGTAGATTTCGTAGGGTAGTACGAACGATTGGGGATCGGGCGAACCCGGATTGGACCAGGGACTGGAATCGGGAACCCAAGTAGCGTTCGGCGCGGTGCAATCGTTTATGGTGTTGTCGCAATAATTGAGCTGGCCGCCGTTGTTTCCCTGCCAAAAACGACCGCCCACTGGATCGATTCGGGCAAAGAAACCGTCACCGCCTGAGCCCATTTGCCATTGCACGGGACCTGTCGGTGTACCTGAAAATGTCACTGAGCTCGCTCCGTTATCTTGAGCGCCGCCATTTGCTTGCGGCGATACTGAGGTCGCGAAGTTTGCGCTAATGTCGCCGGAGTAAAATTCGATCGTGTTCAAACCATTGTCCATGTTGACCCAGTTCGGATCGATTGAACCGGTGGCTGTGTTCGCATTCGTCGTGGCGTAAACGCCGCCGTCACTTCCGGCAAGGAGAATGCTCGAAGATCCAGGAACAAACGCAAGCGCGTGTTGGTCTACGTGCACGACTTCGGTGTTGCCGCTGTACCCACATGTGGTGTCATTCCAGGATGTGTTCCCATTTTGCCAAAACCAGATTTCAAAGGTGTCGAAGAAAACGCGATCCGGATTGTTAGGATCGACTGCGATGCCTTGGTCGTACCAATTTTGGTTGTAATCGGCATTGCTGCCGCCGCAGTCGGCCAGAGCCGCCCCCGTCGAACCGGGAATTTGCGACCAAGTCGAACCGCCGTCGGTGCTGCGCCACGCGCCAAGTTGGCAACCGGTGCCGCCACAACTCGCTTGGGTCTCAATTGCCTGCACTTGCGCGTAAATATAATTCGGATTGCTCGGCGCAACCGCCATGTCGATTCGGCCCAATTTATTCGTGCTTGAACTCGTGCAGGTCGTGCCCCCGATCGGCATGTTACAAGCAGCGCCACTGGTCGCGTTTGTTCCGCTCCAGCCATTTGCGTTGGTGGTGACCGGCGTGAAATCGTTCGGACAACCGCTGGCCGGCATTGTGCCTTTATAAATTCCGTTCGCCCCGTTTTGGTTGAGATTGTATTGCACGTTCGTCGCAATTCCCCGAGTGCCGACCGCAGCGAGAACGCGGGTCACACCGCCAATATTGGACAATTCGAGACCTGTGATGTCCTGACGCTGCGAACTGAAATTGTCCGGTGCGCATGGACCGGCCCAGTTATTGCCGCTGTCGTAAGAAAAAAAGAGTCCCGTTTTTGTGCCGGCAACGACGTTGTTGCTGTTGTTGGGATCGACCCGAACTTTTCCGACGGCATTGTATTGCGGAAATTGTCCGGCAGGTTCGGTTAGGCCCGCGTCAAAGACATTCGCGCCCAACATTGTCCAGTGGGCGCCGGCGTCAGTCGATTTAAGAATGCCCTGACTGCCCATCGAGAATGATCCGTAATTCAAGTCACCAGTGCCAGCGTAAATGGTGTTGTGATTATTCGGATCGACCGCAATCGAATCGACACTGATAGTCGAGAGCAATGCACCATCTGTCGTCGCGTTCCAAGTCGTGGAGCTGCTGCAACAGTTGGTGGTTTTCCATACGCCGCCTCCAACCGACGCCAGATAAGCAACGATGCTGCCGTTAGTGGTGGTAGTCGGATCGACCGCGATTGAGTTTACGCGCCCTTCCGTTTTTGTGTAGTCGTAGCAACCCGAACATCCGGTCATTTGCAATGGTGACGGACCGAGCGAGGTAAAGCCGCTTGGGCTAAGAACGAGTGGTGAACCGGCCACGTTTAAATTCTTAAGCGGAACACCTGACGGAATCGCGCTGCTAATCAACGAATCGATCTTCGCGGCCGCCCGGACCCAGGCCGGATCGAAAACGCCGGTGGGGTAAGTGAGACGATTGTTCCATTCCTCTTCCAGTCGATTGAGCTCGCTGGTCTCACCGCGTTCACCGCCCGGAACCGGCATATAACGTTCCCGGCGATCGACACCGCCTCGCATATGTTCGCCGCTAAGAAGCTGCGGCGGCGCGATACTGAATTTGGCGAGACAAGCGGCAGCGCCTAACAGCAATAGCGCCGTCAAGCCACGGATCTGGAGCAAACCAGACCGACCGGCGAATGGGTTGTTCATAGAGTTCTACCGGTCAATTCGATTTTTCGCACAAAACCGGCTGTATCGCCCGGGAAGATTTCCTGGTTCTCGGCCGCAGCTGCCGGCTCAGAACTCCGAGCAATTCATCACGATCCGGCCGCGGCAAATATCACTGTGGCAGACAAGCTTGCATTTCTCCGGGACGACAATTGATCCGCAGACAGGACAAACGGGCGCG
This sequence comes from Chthoniobacterales bacterium, assembly GCA_035473775.1. Lineage (GTDB taxonomy): Bacteria > Verrucomicrobiota > Verrucomicrobiia > Chthoniobacterales > UBA10450 > AV40. The sequence continues at coordinate 32,892 of DATINV010000136.1, read as the reverse complement.
TCCGAAACAGCGGACGGAATTTCGACGGATGTTTTCGCTTCCGATTCGGAGGTCCGTTCGGGATTCAATGGCGCGACCGCGAGAAATGAGTTTCCTCGTAGCCGGCACCGACATTGATTTGAAGATGATCGTTGCCGACGCCGCCCATTATATAAGAACTGAATGTATCGCCGCCAAATTTTCCGCTGGCGTGCCCGTACATGAAGCCAACTTCTCCGCCGGTCCAGCTGAGCGATGCTTTCTCGACCGCCATCGATTCAACCGAGGAATAATCTTTGCCGTCCTTTGGATCTTTTACCGGTCCCGAGACGGCTTTGTTCTTCTGGCGTGGCTCGGCGCTGACCAGTGCGGTTGGTAAGTCTCCGACAGGGGCTGTCCCCATTTTGCCAAGCGCAGTCGAACCCGGCAGACGACCATCCAAATATTCGGTCATCGGCAAATTGCGAAGTAATCCCGAAATATCGATGTTGGCGAAGAGTTCGGGACGATAAAACCCGAAAATCGGATCGAAATCGCTGGCCCGCGCTGCTGGCAGCGCAACCGCTGCCAAGCTGACCAGGCCGAGGACTCCAAAAAGCGCGCGATTCATCCTCCGCACATTCACAGCGAAGATGCTATCACGTTTCGTAAGCTTTTCCATATCAACGATTCAACGCCCTAATCCGGGGATAGTTTCGCCCGAAAATCGCTATTTTCCTTGAATGTGAAAACGGTGAAGCAATCGGTGAGCAAACGGGGCCAGCATTACGCCGGCGATACCGATGAAAGCTAGCCCGGAAAAAAGCGCGTAGAACGAGGCGAAAATCTTTGCGGCGGACGACTGAATCGGATCGACTGGCCCCATTCCGCCAAGAATCATGGAAGCGTTTAATAACGAGTCGACCCAATTTAAGTGCGCTAGACAATGGTATCCGAGGACGCCGATTCCCAACGCAACGATGATGAACATTAATACGCCAACGAGATGTCGACCGACACGACGCAAGAATTTTGCGCGACTAATCAACGGATGGTTCCGTTGTTCGTACATTTCAGTTTTCGAAGTTAACGTGTTTGAGCTTCGAGGAGACGAATTCGTTCAGCCGTAACCTTATTTGGATACAACCGGTAAATCTCGCGATATTCGCGGAGCGCATCGGCTTTCTTACCATCGGACTCGAGCGCACGCGCCCGCTGCAGATGCCCTTCGGCTTCGGTTTTCAGTCGATCGCATAACGAGTAGAGGGAAATAAGATAATGCCACAAGGGTTTCTGGGCCTCAGCGCTCGGTTCCGAGTAGCGCGACCGAAGGGTTTCCAATGCCTTTCGCGCGGTAGGTGCATCTTTGGCTTCGATGTCTCTGGTCGATTCATCGAAAACCACCAGCGCGTCTACAGTCTGGATTTCGGAAAGACATTCGTAGTAGGTCACCTCGTACCCCAGACTCGCCCGAAAGTCGCGGGCCGAATTTGCCAGCAAGGTGACATGGGAAGAAACGGCCGGTGGCAAACCTCGGACCTGGTCCAGGCGATCGATTTCACGAAAATTGTTAGTCGTGTCCCTAACCTGACCCAGAACGAAATCGATCTGCTTCTTGAAAGCGGCGATGATTTGCCGCTTCAGGTTGGGATCAATTTTTCGCGAGCCGCCGGACGCCGATGGCGGCGGTGCCGTTCTCGGCGGAGTCGACGCCGTTGGACGAGGCAACTCTTCCATTTTCATTTGAGGTTCAGGCGAACGGGCCAGCTCCAACGTATGCACCGGAGCTTCAACGACTGAAGCGGAAGGCGATGGTTGGACCATCAGCGAGGGCGCGATTGATCGCACTGGTGTTGGTGTAACTGTCGGCAACAGCGCCGGCATCCCCATTGGGGTCGACATCGATGTTGTTCTTGGCGTCGATGTCGGTGTTGGCGTCGGCGATGGGCGGAATGGTGTCGGCGTGGGACTCGGGCTCGGCCTCAGCGTGGCGGTTGGTGTTGGAGTCGGACTGAATCTCGGTGTCGGCGTTGGACTGGGCAGGGGCCGAGGTGTTGGCGTAGATGTTGGGCTTGCCTCTGGTGTGGGCGATGGAAACGGCGATGGGGACTCGGTCGGCGTCTCTTCGGGATTTTCAGTCTCTGCGACGGCCGTAGGTGGCGCACTGGTGGTTGGACTCGCGCTCGTCGTTGGCCTCGATCCAGGCTCCGACCAACCACCAACTTTTTCGCCATTGGTAAAATTTGCCTGCAATCGAGTGTTTCCCTGTGTTCGGATCACTGGCCCTTCAAATTTTCCACGGACCATTTTACCGGAGTAACTGTTGACTACAGCGCCGAGCCGGTACCAGGTCAGAGTCCCCTCGCCGGCCGCATATCCGTTTAGATCACGAAGTCCCGCCCAAGTCACATCCTGAGCAACGCCGCGAAGATTGTTCCACACCAGGGTCTTGCCATCGGTGCAACGCTGGTATCTCGCGGCATTGGCACCGTTTGCCCAGAGCAAGAGAATCGCTGCGCAAAATAGAATCCGTCGGGCAGTCACAGGAGGCCTCGTTTATTTCGAGCCGGCACTTTTTGACGCATCCCGGAAATATTCAATCGTCTTCTTAATACCTTCTTCGAATTCGACCTTCGGCTCCCAACCAAGAACTTTCCTGGCACGCGAAATGTCGGGCTGTCGCACCTTTGGATCGTCTTCCGGCAGAGGCTTGTATTCAATCTTCGATTTTGCGCCGGTGATGCGAATGATTTCCTCGCCAAACTGTTTAATCGTCATCTCGCGCGGATTCCCGATATTTACTGGCTCATGAAAATCGCTCATTGCGAGTCGGAAAATTCCGTCGATTAAGTCCGAGACGTAACAAAATGAGCGAGTTTGTGAGCCGTCGCCGAAAACCGTGAGCGGCTTACCGGCCAGGGCTTGCCCGATGAACGCCGGCACCACGCGTCCGTCACGCAGTCTCATGCGCGGTCCGTAGGTATTAAAGATGCGCACGATCTTTGTGTCGACCTTGTGGTAGCGGTGATACGCCATCGTCATCGCTTCGGCGAAACGCTTCGCCTCATCGTAAACGCCGCGCGGCCCGATCGGGTTTACGTTGCCCCAATAATCTTCCTTTTGCGGATGCACCAACGGATCACCGTAGCATTCCGAGGTCGATGCCAGAAGGAACGAAGCTTTTTTGTCCTTGGCCAGGCCGAGAGTGTTATGCGTCCCGAGCGCGCCTACTTTCAGCGTGGGAATCGGCAATTCCAGATAATCGATCGGGCTCGCGGGCGACGCGAAATGAAAGACGTAATCGAGTTTTTCCTCGGGTAGGAAGATGAAATTGGAGACGTTGTGTTTGATGAAACGAAAATCCGCATTGCCAGCGAGATGCCCGATATTGGCCGGGTTACCGGTGATCAAGTTATCGATCGCAATGACGCGATGGCCTTCGCTCAGTAATCGGTCGACCAAGTGCGACCCCAAAAAACCGGCACCGCCGGTGACAACGGAAACGGGCATTGAATTTTTCGAGGCCATTCGACGGGTTATCTAATGGTGAAGCTGGAAGTTTGCCAGCGAGAAGTCAGGTCAATAACGAAGCACGAATGTCGAATCTCGAAACAATGACGAAACGTGAAGAATGACCGCATGTTGCCAGCTGGCGTCGGAAATTCGGGGCTTCATTCGACATTCGTCATTTGTCATTCTAATAACCTGCCATGCGGATTCTGTCGGGAATACAGCCGAGCGGCGTGCTGCACATCGGAAACTATTTCGGCATGATGCGGCCGGCCATCGCGCTCCAGGACGAAGGCGAGACCTTTTATTTCATCGCCAATTATCATGCCCTCACCAGCCTGCGCGATCCGAATTTGCTCCGAGAAAATGTCCGTCGGGTCGCACTTGATTTTCTCGCCTGTGGATTGGATCCGGAACGGACTGCGCTTTTCTTGCAAAGTGACGTCCCCCAGGTAACGGAACTGACCTGGATTCTGTCTACTGTCACGCCGGTTTCGCGCCTGGAGCTCGCGCATTCTTATAAAGACAAGGTCGCGCGTGGTATGGCGGCGAACGCTGGACTCTTTTCTTACCCGGTGTTGATGGCGGCGGACATTCTGATTTACGATAGTGACGTAGTGCCGGTCGGCAAAGACCAAAAACAGCACATCGAAATCACCCGCGATATCGCAACGCGCATCAATGAAGCTTACGGGTCCGAGCCGGACCGGCCTATATTCAAACTTCCGGAAGGCCGCACTCAAGTGACAACCGAAGTAGTGCCGGGACTCGACGGACAAAAAATGAGCAAGAGCTACGGCAACACAATCGATATCTTCGGCGAAGAAAAAGAAATGCGAAAACGCGTAATGAGCATCGTGACCGATTCAACTCCGGTCGAAGCTCCGAAAGATCCCGACAAATCCAGCATCGTGCAGCTCTATTCGCTGTTCGCCTCCAAAGATGAAGTTGCGAGCATGCAGGAGCGATTCAAAAAAGGCGGCACCGGCTACGGCGATTTCAAAAAGGAATTGTTTGAAAAACTTTGGGAATATTTCGCGCCGATGCGCAAGCGTCGCGAAGAAATTCAACGCGACAAATCCTACATCGACAGCGTTCTGGCTGAAGGCGCAAAGAAAGCAAATGCAATCGCCGATCAGGTGATGGCCCGTGTCCGCAAAGCTGTCGGCCTAAGCTGATCCTGGCGCAACGCGCCTACGGTTTCATTTTGACACGATGCAAATCTTTGATCGCGCCTTCGGCTTCCTGTCTGTCCACGATAATGAGGTGTGGTCGACCGATGAGCACACCCATCTGGACCTCGCCGCGAACATAATAGGTTTTTCCGGCTTCAACGGTCAGCGGTTTTTCATCAGTAACTTCAGTTGATGCCGTAAACTTGTGCACCCCTGGCTTTGCTTGATAAACGAAATAAGCGCCATTCGGCAACCCGCCAATCCTCGTTCCGTTGTCGAACACCTTGTAGCTAACTCCGCCGCCAGTGAAATGGCGCTCGCGGTATAAAATGACCAACCCTTTACCGCGCTCGGGGCGGTCCGGCTGCGAGGGAGCGGCTTCACGTTGAACGGAAGCACATGAGCTCAGCAATAATCCCACGAGGGCGAGAACAAATAATTGCAGCGAAAATTTCATAAGGCGCAGACTATTCAACGAAATTGCGTTCATGCAACCAACTTCGGATTAAAACGATTTACGGCCGTATCGCGGCGAAATTTGAGACCTCTTTCCCAGGCGATCGATCGAGAGTTTGCTGGGTTACTACAGGCTTTTGAGAAATTGCACGAGATCGCGATGAAAACTCGTCTCCGCGGAATTGTAGCCCATTCGAGTTAAGCGGATCCGCCCTTCGCGATCAAGAACGACCAGCGCCGGCACGCCATGCAAACCAAACCTGTCGTGCACTTTTCCATCGTGATCGAACGCCAGCGGGATATTTACATGGCGTCTCTCGATAAATGATCGGAAACGGTCCGGCGTATCGTTCCCCAGCTCGCTGGCTGCGATCACGAATTCGATATCGCGATTGTTCTGTAGTTCTGCCCGGACCGCGGCCAACTCAGGCAGCTCGGCAATGCACGGCGCGCACGTCGTTGAAAAGAAATCCATAACCAAAACTTTCCCCGGCGTTGGGCTCACCGGAACGGCACCGCCGCTGACTGGTTCTAACTTGAATGCCGGCGCTGACGAATCGGCGAATCGGTTGGATTTATGCGCCAACTTCCGCGGGATGTAGAATTGGCAATATGCGATTGAGACGAAGATCAATGCAGCAGCCAAACCAATTGCTAACCCGCGTCGTCGCCGCAGCAATTTCAGAAACATCAGGCCGAAAACTACTGTTGCTACCCACAGCAGGAGATGGGGCCACAAAAAGGAGACCTCCACCAACACGAGACAGGCGAATGCGATCACCGTCGGCCCCACCAATAGCAAGGCAGCGAGCCAATCTTGTTTCCCTCGGCCCAGCCAGATAGCGGCAAAAAATAGAATCGTCGCACCGCTCCAGAACATCAGACGAACGTCGTTCGAATAAAACTGGGTGAGTCCGTAGACCACGACGAGGGTGAGAATTCCAAAGCCGAGCGCGGCAAAACGCACTTTCCACGGATTTTGATTCATTCCTCAATAGGATGCACAACCGGAGGCTTTCGGATTCAACAAATTATCGAGCGACCGGCTTCAGCGACAGGGTTTCGCTGCAACTGTCAGGGCTCTGGCTGATGTCGAGCCGTAACCAGCAAGACAAACTGGACCATTGCCAGACAGAGCCAGGTCCCAATCATGGCCAAGAACGGCCAGAAGGTTTGCAAACGAATTACGTTATAGAGCTGCAACAAGGTCACGGCGATACCGGCAAAACCGCTAGAAAAGAAAATCCATCGCTTACTGCCTGAAGCTTTAAGTTCCTCGCGAGAAAATGCTCGATAAGTCCGCGACAAAACCTGGCCCCTGGCCGCGGTAATGACGAACGCAATAAGGCTGCACAAGCGCCAAGTTGTCTGCTCGCTCAGACTGGTGGTTCCTAGGACCATAGCGAAGATGGAAAGAACGAAGGGCAATGCCGAATTACTCAACAGAATCTCGAGTCGAAACTTATCCATTTTCGACCATTCGTGCACCGAGCCACTCCGGAATGCGACCACGACGCCGGCGAATCCGGCAAGCGTCACGGCGATCTGCGCGCTTGCACTTAACGCTTCACTCGGTTGCATTTGAACAAAATCGAGGATCGTTCCATTCCTGAACTAAATTAGGATTGACGTAAAGACCGTCGATCATCGAGGCACGGCCATTGAGCACGAGAGGGGCCGTCCCATTGGCGAGAAAAAAGCCGAAATCGCGGGTGAGAATTTGGTGGATCTCGCCCAACCAGGAGCCGCCGTCGTATTGCGGCATGAAGTTCAACTCGACGAGAATAAATTTTGTCTTCGGCAAAGTCTGAGTCGCGCCAGCCAGCACCTGCTTCTCGTAACCCTGGACATCAATTTTCAGAAGCGAGACTTCGCGAAGATCGGCAAGCAAACGATCGAGCGTGGTCATTTTCACTTCAATCTCGGAGGCGATCGACCAAGTGCCTCCGACCAATGCGCGCATTTCTTCGCGCGGTTGAAGCAATGAAGCCCCGGTGGTGTTTCGCGTAATTTTGAGCTTAGCCACGCCCTCAGCTTCGCCGATGGCGAGATGATGCAATTCCACGCCCGGTTTGTTGCCGAACTTTTTCTGGAGAACGGCAAATGCAGCCGGAATCGGTTCGGCGATGATTAATTTTTCGGGAGTGATGCAGTCCAACAACATGTCGGACCATTGACCCACATTGGCGCCGACATCCACGATGCAACGCAAAGTCTCAGTGTGTCCCGGCGGAAAGAGGGTGAGGCCGGACACATCGGCCGCCAGGGCGAGCCGGCGCGCAGAAAACAACTCCACCGGAGACAATCGCCGCCCTGCCTCCCGCAATTTTCGGCGATCCCGAATGAAATCAACCACGCCGTTCGGCAAAATGAATTTGAGAAGACGCTTCAAACGGATGGCTGCGTCGCGCCGTCCTTGAGTTCGGCAAAAATGAGGCGCCCGGCCGCCGTCTGCAACGTACTGGCCACGACCACGGTCCGCGTTTTTCCAAGGTGAACGCGCGCGTGATTAACAACAATCATCGTCCCGTCTGGCAAATAACCCACAGCCTGGTGCGCTTCACGGCCCTCCTTCACCAGGTGCAGATCTACCTCGTCGCCCGTAACGAGAGTCGGCCGCAGAGCGCGAGCAAGATCCGCGAGGTTTAACACCGGCACCTGTTGCAAACGCGCAATTTGACCGAGCGCATGATCATTCGTCAGGAGGCGTGATTTCAAAACTTTGGCTGCGCGCACCAGTCGAGCATCTGTCGCCAGATCGAGATCGTCGTTGGTCGTTTCGTGAATTGCCAGCTCGATGTCTCTCGCGCGCTGTAGTTGATTCAGAATCTCGAGGCCGCGCCGGCCGCGTTCACGTTTTGTTGGATCGCGCGAATCGGCCAGCAATTGCAATTCATCCAGGATGAATCGAGGAACAATGAGCGAGCGGCTGAGAAATCCGGTGGCACACAGGTCGGCAATGCGACCGTCAATAATCACGTTGGTGTCGAGAACGAGCGGTTCGTGCTGGGTCGTTTCCCGGGCAAAACGAACATACGGGATGATGAGAGAAAATTCGTCGCGACTGCTTCGCATCGCCAGCATCATCCCCAGGTAACCGAACACCGCATAAACAATCAGCCGCGCCGCCCACTGGGCGGGTTCGGATTGATATTTCAAAATCTGTGAAGCGATCAAGAGGTTCGCAAAAACCCACCCGAGCAAAAGCCCAAAGGTCGCCGAAGAAAACAACCGCAACGAAACGCCCTTGAGCAAGCGGTCAATCAGAACAATGACGAGGCCGAGCACAAGGCCGAGCGCCAGGCCCGGCCAAGAATCTCCAAAAAACTCCGAGGAAATGTTGGCCCCGATCGCCGCGGAAAAAGTTACGAACAGCAAGCGCAGTAGATTGACTGTGAGCGCGGGTGTCATTAGCGGCCTCCGGTTGGATTTCGCGACGGCTTCGCCTGCTCGCGAGCACCGGATTCTGCCTTGGCGGTACTATCTCGATAAAACAGAACACCGTGCGCGCGTAAATTACTAACCAGAGCGCGCAAATCGTTGGCCAATTCCTGATTGGTAAGCAAGGTGGCGAGCAATCCTTTCCCCTGAGTGGCAGAGCTGAGCACTTTTTGCAAGTCGTCAGCGGCCTTTTTCGTCGAATCCATCGCCGAATCGGCTTTGTCGACCACCGGCCCAAGTTTCTTTGCCGAATCAGCAAAGGCGCTCGTCGCTTCATTCAAATGCGCCACGCTTGACCTCAGATTCTCAGCAGTCGCTTTGGAAAGCACTTCGTCGTTCAATCGCGTCACCGTGGTGTCGATCTTCTGAACTACCCCGCGCAAATCGCCAACCAACGCACCACCTTCGCGGGTGAGATCTTCGATGCCGGTCTCTCGCGCGCCACTGATGGTCGAGTTAGGCGGCAGGAACTTGGTAGGCGTTCCGGTCGGCATCGTCACATTGACAAACCGGTCACCGAGCAATCCAGAGCTGCCTACGGTAAACTTACTGGTGTCGGGAATCTTTACGTAGTCGTAGATCTTCAACGGAACCAAAACACCGTTGCCTTCGCGAACCAGCTGTGGACCGCCGGAAACTTTTCCGATTCGCGCGCCTGCGAGCAACACATCGGAACCCTTCAACAAACCGCTGGCGTCGTTGAAGCGAACGGTCAGCGGATAATAGGTCTTGAAGCCTTCGCCGAGTCTTCCGAATTGTACCACTAGCGCGCCGACCGCGGCAATGCCGAGGAAAACAAACACACCGACCTTGAATTCCAATCCACGCTCGGGCCGAGTCATTTGAATTAACTCTCACCCCCAAAGGCTTTCGGGGTCAACTGCTCCTCTGAGCGACCAAGCAGGAAATCCTGGATCAATTTGTCGGTCGATAGGCGCAATTCGTCTGGAGTTCCATGAAAGTAAATTCGGCCTTCGTGCAAATATGCAATGCGGTCGGCCACGTGAAAGGCGTTCTTCATATCATGCGTAACGACGATGCTGGTCACGCCAAAACGGTTTTGCAATCGGCGGATCAAACGATTGATCGAGTCTGAAACCACCGGATCGAGTCCCGAAGTCGGTTCATCATATAGAATGCACGAGGGCTGACGAATGATGGAACGCGCCAGCCCGACGCGTTTTTTCATGCCGCCGCTCAAGTTCACCGGCATTTTTTCCTCTTCGCCGCTCAACTCCATCACTTCCAGTATTTCGCTCACTCTTGTTCGCAAAACTTTTGAGCTACGCTCGCCGGCTTCTCGCAACGGAAAAGCAATATTTTCCGCCACCGTCATAGAATCAAACAGCGCCGCACCTTGAAACAGGATTCCGACCTTCTGCCGGATCGAAGCGAGATTTCGCTCGCTCATGCCGATAATGTTCTGGCCTTCGATCCAGATCTGGCCCGCATCCGGTCGCATTAAACCGATCAGATGTTTGAGCAACACGCTTTTGCCTCCGCCACTCCGCCCGATAATGGCCAGGGTTTCACCACGCGCGACTTCGAGATCGACTCCTCGCAAAATTTCCTGCGCGCCGATGTTTTTCACCAACCCATCCACGCGGATCATTGATCCGTTGTTCGTCATTGATAGCCGGCCGGGTAGATAATATTCAACGTCATCGTCAGGAAGAAATTGCTGATCAAGACCGCGAGCGAAGCATTAACAACTGCCTCAGTGGTGGCGCGGCCAACCCCCACGGCGCCTTCGCGCGCGGTCAATCCTTTGTGGCAGCTGATGAAGACGATGAGAATGCCGAAACAAAAGGCTTTCGAGAGACCCATAATGATGTCGCGATTCCGCGTCCACCTCACCATGTTCGCCATGTAGTAGGTGCCGTTCACTTCCAGCATAAAAATTGCGACGAGATAACCGACGCCAATTCCGACGGCGATGCATTCGGCAACCAGCAGTGGCATCGAAACCATCATGGCGAGCGCGCGAGGAACCACTAGATAGTCGGTTGGGTAAACCGCCAGCGCGCGTAACGCGTCGATTTGCTCGGTCACTTTCATCGTCCCGATCTCGGCCGACATCGCCGCTCCGACGCGACCGGTCACCATCAACGCGGTCAGCACTGGTCCGAGTTCGCGCATCAGCGCCACTGAAACTACCGCGCCAACGGCCGAGCCCATTCCAATCTTGTGAAACTGAAAATAAGTCTGCGCAGAGAAAACCGCCCCGGTAAAGCCGCCCGTGATGACAACGACTAACTGTGAAAGTAGCCCGATCTCGACGACCTGATTGAGAAATAATTTCCAGCGTAGCCGGTGAGTGAACAGCGATCGGAACGTATCCGTCCCGAGCATGACGACTTCCCCCAAGTACTGAACGAATCGAATGAGCGGCCGACCAAGTGCGCTGAAAAATCGAACGAGCATTGGCTCAAACGTTAGACATCAGATCCCGCACGCCGGTGGCGTACCCTTCGAGTTCGAACATGCAAAATTGTACGGAGCCCGCGAAGCGATGCAAAAAGAAACGCGCGATTGCGTCGAGGGCAGAGTTGAGTAGAAGTCGATCGTGCGATCAAGGTTCGCGATGAGAGCTCTGCTTCCGGCAGCCGTCCTCCTTCTGGCCGGCTGTCAGACCGAGCCTACGGCCAGCCAGGCCGCGAAGAACCAGATGGCGGCGCGAATCGCGGCCGAGCAGCCGGGCGATTACTACATAGGCCGGCGTTATTTCAAACCCGACTTCAAATTTTGGGGATATATCCGAAAGCCGGGCCAACCCTGGAGCACTTCTCAGCTCGTTATGTTGAATGAGAAAGAAAAACTCGCTCCCGATCGCGCGGCGCTAAAATTCGGGTCGGACAACAATTACGAATACAAGCTCACCGGCCATTTTAGCGGCGACAAAGTCTACGAGCCGGCTAGCAACCGATTGTATCCTGAATTTGTGGTCACAAGTTTCGACGTGATCTCGACTAATCCTCCGCCGATTTTCAAGAGTCAACTGAGTGGTAAAGCCGAAGCGGCGCAGACCCGGTACGTGATCGAGAAACCGGATCCGGAATTCTGAAAAGAAAATTCGAAATTCGAATATCGAAATCCGAAACAATGTTCGAATCACGAAATCAGAATGTTTTAAACAACGGAGCAGTTTTTCGGATTTGAAAATTCGGACTTCGAGATTGTTTCGATATTCGGGTTTCGGATTTCGAATTTGATGATCACGCCGAAACAAGGCTCAACCAAAAAGGATTCACTTGCCGAGGAGTTCTTTCGCCATCTCGCGGTTGAGCAAAACGCTTCACCGCGAACGTTGAAGGCCTACCGCCAGGCATTGAACGCGTTTCGCGCGAAGAATTCGAAGCCGTGGAAACAATGCAACACTGACGATTTTCGCGATTATCTCTTCACCATAATGAAGCGCGGGCAGGCGCGATCGTATGTTCGTTTGCAGTTCGCAGCCTTGCGCGCGTTCTACAAATTTCTGAACGATCGAAAAAAATTGCGAATTGATCCGTTGCGCCAGCTGCAGCTTCCCAAAGTAGAGAAAAAGCTTCCCCTCGTTCTCACCCGGCAACAGATCGAAGAGCTTCTCGCCGCGCCGATGAAGGTCCCCAAAGAACGGGCCGCGCCGGAATGGATGCCACTGCGCGACACCGCCATCATGGAGCTTTTTTACAGCAGCGGTCTACGTCTAAGCGAACTGGCCGCGCTCGACGTGGCCGAGGTAGATCTTTACACCGAGTCGGTCCGCGTTTTTGGAAAAGGCCGAAAGGAACGGGTTTGCCCAATCGGCGCCCCTGCGCTGGAAGCGATTCAAAAATATCGCTCGGCCGCGAACGTTCATTCTGGCGCATTGTTCATCAACAAACTACGAAAGCGGATTTCCTCGCACTCGATCTGGTTGATTCTGAAACGTTACCTGCGACACACCTCGATTCCGATTTCGATCAGTCCTCATAAACTTCGTCACAGTTTTGCCACTCACATGCTCGACCGGGGCGCGGACCTGCGCAGTGTCCAGGCACTCCTCGGCCACGCGAGTTTGTCGACAACGCAAATCTACACTCACGTAACGATCGAGCGCTTGAAAAAAGCCTATGCCGAAGCGCATCCGCGCGCTTGAATAGCCTCAGTGTTGCGGTCTTTGAGCGAGCAGCTCATCCAACAGCGGCTTCGCGTCTGGATAACTCGGATTTAGTCGCAGCGCGATTTGCAATTCGTTGATCGCCGGATCCGCCTCTCCCTTTCGGACTAAACCGACCGCCAGGTTGTAATGCGCACCCGGGTTTTCCGGCTGCAGACGGACCGCTTCGCGATAATGGGCGAGAGCTCCGTCGGTCTCGTTCTTTTCCAGTAAGAGATTGGCGAGATTGCAATGGGCATCTGGAAAATCCGGCTCCAGTTTTAGCGCGCGCTCATACGCAACGATTGCCTGTTCACGATCGCCGATCGCAGACAGAGCCGTGCCCAAACTGTAATTCGCTTTTGCGTTGCTTGGATTGGCCCTTAACACCGCCTTCAAAGTCGGAACGGCTTCGGCTGCGTCACCGCGTTTCATGAGTGCAGCGCCAAGATTGTAAGAGGCGAGTTGATAATCGGGCTGGAGATCCACCGCTTTTCGAAACTGAACAATCGCTTCGTCCACTGCATCTCGATCCATCAGCGCAGTGCCCAAGTTATTATGGGCGCCGGGAGAATTTGGATTTTTTGCAATAACCGTTCGAAAACACGTTTCAGCGTCTTGGTAAACGTGGCTTTGCGCCCAGCTCAACCCAGCCAATGTCACCAACAGCGCCAATCCCATTCCACCAGCCGCCAATCGACGCCATCCCTGCATCCGATCGAGCCACCTGACCGCGCCAGCTCCGAAGAAAGTGAAAATGCCAATGCTGGCCAGATACTGAAAATGGTCGGCTACAAACGAAAACATGAAATAGGCGATATTCAAAAAGCTCAACATCGGAAAAAGCATGACGCCGAAAATAAGAGCCGCCGCAATCGGGCCGCGCGAGCGTCGCCGCAAGCCCCAAAGTACCCCGAGCAAGAAAAGAACGCCGATCGGGAAAAGATATTGCCACCAAGTCAGGTGATTCACTTGCCAGCGAGGATAAATCGTCACCAGATTTGCCGGCCAGAAGAGTTTGGCCAGATAGAACCAGAATGCTCGGCCGGCAATGAGAAAGCGATCGATCAAGGAGAAATCGAAGACCTGGCCCTCAGCTCCACAGATTTTTCGCTCCACCCAGGCGGTGACCAAGCCAGAGCCGATTCCGCTAACAAAAAACGGTACCAGCGGCTTGACGTCTCTCTTCCATTCGAGGTTGCCCTGCTTCCACCACAAAGTTACCAGGATTGCCATCGGTAAGGTGGCGATGACAGTTTTTACCATTAAGCCGAGCAGAAACAGGACGAAGGCAAGTAGGTACAACCTTAGTTTTCCATCTCGCACGAAGCGCAGATAGCTGAGCGCTGCTCCCAAACAGAAAACGGCAGAAAGAGTATTCTTTAGCTCTGCGATCCATGCCACCGATTCGACTTGCACCGGATGAAGGGCAAAGATGGCGGCCGCGAACCAGGCGCCCGGGATCTCCAAGTTTTGCAGCACCTTCACCAACAGCAAAGCTGACGTGACGTGCAGCAAAATATTAATCAGGTGATAGGGCAGCGGCCAAGAACCCCAAAGTTTATATTCAATCCAGAAAACGGTGTGGAGCAGCGGATAGTATTGGGGAGCTGAGGCCGGGTCAGTCCAGATGCGAACCAGTCCATGAATGGATCGTAAGGCCGGCGCGGTGATGTGATTGCCATCATCCCAGAGAAGTCCGCCATTCCAAGCCGGCTGATAAACCAGAAAAGTGATTGCACCCAACGCCAGCGCTAGGAGCCAATCCCGACGCGACATCAAGAGAAGGCCAGGTCGTCAGCGCGCAACGTACTGCTCAGCGATTTGCCCCGGCAACAGTTTCAGTCACGTCGGATTGGAAAACGAGTTTTCCATCTTTCGCCGTGACGTGCACCTTGCTACCGGCCTTCACGTTTCCGCGCAAAATTTCTTCGGCCAGTGGGTCCTCGAGATAACGTTCGACCGCTCGCCGCATCGGCCGCGCTCCGTAATTTGGATCGTAACCTTTTTCGATCACGAACTCGTGCGCCACATTGTCGAGAACGATCTCGACCTCCTTGGCTTTCAGGCGCGCTTTCACTTTCTCCACTTCGAGGTCGACAATTACCAGGAGGTCCGACTTCTGGAGCGAGTGGAAGACGGTTATCTCGTCCAGGCGATTGAGAAACTCCGGTTTGAAGACGCGTTTGGTTTCTTCGAGGATCTTTTCCCTCATCGAATCGTAATCATGTCCTTCGCGCGGCGCGCCGAAGCCCAGAGTTGTCTGCTTTTTCAACAACTCGGCGCCGACGTTCGACGTCATGATGATGATCGTGTTCCGGAAATCGATTCTCCGGCCTAACGAATCAGTGATTTTTCCTTCCTCGAGAATTTGAAGCAGCAAGTGCATCACGTCCGGGTGTGCTTTCTCGATCTCGTCGAAGAGCACCACCGAATACGGACGGCGACGAACGGCTTCGGAAAGTTGGCCGCCTTCTTCGTAGCCGACATAGCCCGGCGGCGAACCGATCAATCGTGATGCTGTGAATTTTTCCATGTACTCCGACATGTCGATCTGAATCAGCGCGTCGCGGTCGCCGAACATGAATTCGGCCAGCTTTTGGGCGAGGAACGTTTTGCCGACTCCGGTCGGTCCGAGGAAAATGAACGAACCAATCGGTCGCCGCGGATCCTTCAAATCGGCGCGGCTGCGGCGCAGCGCTTTCGAAATCGCGGTGACTGCTTCATCCTGGCCGATCACTTTGCCTTTCAGCTCCTCTTCCATCTTCAGAAGCTTCTCGGTCTCGGCCTGTTCCATCCGTTGCAGCGGAACGCCGGTCACTTTCGAAATGATGTGCATCATGTCGTCGGCGGTAACGAGGACTTCCTTCTCCTCGCGCTCCTGACGCCACTTCTGCATGATCGAATCGAGTTTCTCCTTGGTCTGCTTTTCCTTGTCGCGGAGCGAAGCAGCTTTTTCGAAGTCTTGGGCCTTGATCGCCGCTTCCTTTTGCAACCGGATCTGCTCGATATCTTTTTCGATCTCTTTTACGTCAGGGGGACGCGTCATCGCGTTGATGCGGGCGCGAGCGCCAGCCTCGTCCATGACGTCGATCGCCTTGTCCGGCAAAAAGCGGCCGGTGATGTAACGCTCGGAAAATTTCACCGCGGTTTCGAGCGCTTCGTCGGTCAATTTTGCTTTGTGATGGGCCTCGTACTTCGGGCGCAATCCCTTCAAGATCTCAATCGCCTCGTCGATCGTTGGAGCATCGACCTTCACCGTTTGAAAACGGCGCTCGAGCGCGGCGTCCTTCTCAATGTACTTGCGATACTCGTTCATCGTGGTCGCGCCGACGCACTGCAGCTCACCGCGGCTCAAAGCCGGCTTGATGATGTTCGAAGCGTCCATCGCGCCTTCGGCTGAACCGGCGCCGACGATCGTGTGCAATTCGTCGATGAAAAGAATGACGTTCTTGGAGCGGCGAATCTCGTCCATCACCGCTTTGATCCGCTCTTCGAACTGGCCGCGGTATTTGGTGCCGGCAACCATTAACGCGAGATCGAGCGTGACGACTCGCTTATCGCGCAGCAGCTCCGGCACGTTGCCGCTGGCAATTTCCTGAGCCAAACCTTCCGCGATCGCCGTCTTGCCGACACCCGCTTCACCAATCAACACCGGATTGTTCTTAGTCCGGCGGCAAAGCACTTGAATCACGCGCTCGATTTCGTTACGCCGACCGATCACCGGATCCAGTTCGCTCTTTTTAGCGAGCTCAGTCAGATCTCGGCCAAACGCGCGCAGCGCCGGCGTCTTCACATCTTTCTTAGATGTCGGCTCGCCTTCTTCGGATTCCGACGGAGTGAAATTCGGATCGAGCTCCTTCAAAATTTCGTTACGAGTGCGTTCGATATCGATCTCAAGACTCTTAAGCACGCGTGCGGCGACGCCTTCCCCTTCACGCAGCAGACCGAGCAGAATATGCTCCGTGCCAACGTAGGAATGATTAAGCGCTTTCGCTTCCTTTCCGGCCAGCGCTAAAACTTTTTTCACCCGCGGGGTGTAGGGAATGTTGCCAACGATCTTTGTTTCGGGTCCGGAGCCGACTTGTTTCTCGACTTCCATGCGAACGGTCTCGAGGTCGAGCCCCATTTTCTGGAGAACGTTAACCGCAACGCCTTGGCCGAGTTTGATCAGTCCGAGTAAAAGATGCTCGGTGCCGACGTAGTTGTGATTGAAACGGTCGGCTTCTTTGCGAGCGAGTTGGAGGACTTGCTGGGCGCGGGGCGTGAAGTTGTTCATTGTTCTGTTGGCTCCGAACTCGAGCCGTTGCTCGCTTCCTTCACCAGCTTACTAATATCAGGTTTGGGAAGCACTTTCAAACGGGTGCGAACAATTTGAGCCCGAAGATGATCCCGTTCTTCGGCACTGAGCTTCTGTTGCGAGCTTCTTTGGAGATGCGCGGGTTGCGTGTCGATGAATAACTCATCGATAGCCAGGCGTTTGTCCTCCGGAAACGCGCCCAGATCAATTCCGAGCTTGATGATCGACAACAGGTTGAGCGCCTCTTTCGAGCTCATGGCGTGCGCATATGTAAGCACACCGTATGCGCGACCGATCTGGTCCCAAAGAGTATTTGATTTTTTTTGGATTAAGACCTGCCGGGCGTCGTGCTCCTTTTGGATGATGGTTTCGATCACTTTGGTCAGCCGAGTGATAATTTCGTCTTCCTTTTCCCCAAGCGTGGTCTGGTTCGAAATCTGAAAAAGATTCCCCATCGCCTCAGTGCCCTCGCCGTAAAGACCCCGCACGGCCAAACCGATTTTGCTGACGGCTTGCACGACTTGGTTAATCAACTCGCTCAAGACAAGTCCCGGCAGGTGCAACATCGCGGACGCGCGCATGCCGGTTCCAACGTTTGTGGGACACGCCGTCAAATAACCGAGCCGACCGTCGTAGGCGAATTCGAGCTCGCTCTCTAGAGCGGTGTCGATTTTGTCGAGAAACTTGAACGCCTGTTTCAACTGCAATCCGGAACGCATCGATTGCATCCGTAGGTGATCTTCCTCGTTGATCATGATGCTTAGGGTCTGGCGACGATTCATGATCACCGCGCTGCCGGTGCTTTTGGCCGCGTGTTCGCGACTGATGAGATGACGTTCAACGAGAACTTGTTTTTCCAGCGCGGACAAGTCCTGCAGGAATTCCGAAAACGAATCCTCCATTTCAGGAAGGCTTTCAATGCAAGGTTTGATCATTTCGAGAATCGCGGTGCGTTCCGCTTTCTTCGCGTGACCAGGAAATGCGCGATTGCGGAGATTGCGGGCCAGTCTCACACGGCTGCTGACCACGATTTGATGGTGGGGTCCTTCGCCGCGGAGCCATTCCCCAGCGTTCGACATCAGGTTCGCAAATTTCACAGGCCTACCTCGTTGATTCGCCTTCGAGCTGTTTAATCTGATCCCGCAGGGACGCGGCCGTTTCGTAATTTTCTTCGGCTACCGCTTTTTGCAGGCTTTCGCTCAGGTTGCGCATCCGGTCGGTCAATTCCAGCGCTTTGTGTGCACGCTGCGGCACTTTGCCCACATGCGACGTGCCTTTGTGCATTGCCTTGAGCAATGCGGTCAATGCTTCGGTAAAAGTCGCGTAGCAAGCGCTGCACCCGAGTCGTCCGGCCTTTTTGAAGTCGGCCTGGGTGAAACCGCAAACCGGACACCGCTGGCTTGCGGCACCTTTTTCAATTTCTTCGGCGGCGCCAATTCCAAGAAGTAAATCGGCGAGCGCAAAGCCAGTCGGGTCTTGGACGCCCTTTTCCTTCGAACATGCGTCGCAGAGATTCACCTTCTGCATCTTCCCTTCGATGATTTGGGTCAGGAAGACCGTTGCGTCATTACATTTACAAACGTCGCACAACATTGCTACTTCCTTAGACCTGCTACACGCTTAAAACATTCAAGCTGCGAGTTTGTCGAGCACCTTTCGCGCCGATAGCTGTCACGCCGTAGCTTTGGCGAAGGCGAATCGATCCTCCATTAGGTGTAAATCGGCGTCCCGGTTTCCCGCGTTATCTCCCGGAAACGCGAGATCATGCGCGCGGTGATTGGGCCCGGTTTACCCGTGCCAATCGGCCGCCCGTCCGCTTTTACCAACGGAATAATCTCGGCAGCGGTGCCGGTTAGAAACGCTTCGTCCGCCACAAACATTTCATGGCGCGTGATATCCGCTTCTACGACTCTAATCCCGGTCTCAGCCGCAATTTCGAACACAACGGAGCGCGTAATGCCACGCAATGCACCGGCGGTGATCGGAGGAGTGAAGATTTGCCCGCGCTTAATAATGAAAACGTTGTCGGCCGTGCACTCCGCGACGTTCCCTTCGTCGTTCAGCATCAAGCCTTCGTCGGCGTTCGCCTGATTAGCCTCGATCCGCGCCATTACGTTATTCAAGTAATTGAGCGACTTGACCGCTGGGTTGAGCGCGCTCGGATTTGTCCGCCGCGTCGCGCATGTCACCAAGCTCAATCCGTTCTTGTAAACTGCTTCCGGATAAAGCGCGATTTGCGCGGTGATGATGATCACACTCGGCGTCTTACATTGTTCCGGATTCAAACCGAGGTTGCCGACGCCGCGAGTAACGATCAACCGAATGTAACCGTCACGAAGATTGTTTTGCCGGACCGTTTCCAGCAACGCTTCGGTCATCGCGCGCTGAGACATTGGAATGTGCAGGCAAATGGAACGAGCCGAGTCCCAAAGCCGTTCCAGATGCTCTTCCAACCGGAAAACGCGACCGTTATAAAAACGAATCCCCTCAAAAATTCCATCGCCATACAGTAGGCCGTGATCAAACACGGAAACTTTTGCGTCCGCTTCGGCGTAAAATTTTCCGTCGATATAAATCTTTGACTGCTTCGCAGCAGGCTTCGGGGTCGTCGCTTTGTCGACCGCCGGTTTAACCGCCTCGCGTGATTTAGGTTGGTCAATCACCGCACCACCAGCATTAGAGGTTTTCATAATCTCAATAAAAATCTCCGCGTTTCGTCGCGCAATTCAAGCGACAAAAATCGCCACCCTTATTCCAGCTGGCCATCCTTAATATGCAGTTCGCGATCTCCCCGCGCGGCCAAGGCGGTGTCGTGGGTCACGATCATCAGGCTTTTCTGACGCTCGCGCGCCAGTTTCAACAGCAGATCGACAATCGACTCGCCGGTCGCGGAATCGAGGTTCCCGGTCGGCTCATCGGCAAAAATAATGTCGGGATCGTTCACCAGGGCGCGCGCAATTGCCACACGTTGTTGCTCGCCGCCGGAAAGTTCGGCGGGCAAGTGTTGCAACCGGTCGGCCAAACCAACCGCCGCCAGACTTTCCGCGGCCTCTTTGGTTGCCTCCCCGCGTCCGATCATTCCTGGCAGCGAGACATTTTCCACAGCCGTTAACTCCGGCAGCAGAAAGTAACCTTGGAACACAAAACCCATTTTAGTGTTTCGAAAACGGGCCTGAGATGACGAGCGGCCGTTGTAAAGATTGCGGCCCTCGAATTCAACCGTCCCGGATTCTGGCCGCTCCAACCCGGCGAGAGTGTAAAGCAACGTTGTTTTTCCCGCGCCGGAGGCGCCGCAAATGAAAATGATTTCTCCGCGCTCAACATTGAGCGAAATGCCCCGCAGCACTTCAATCCGGCGCGATCCCAGTCGGAACGATTGAAACAAATTGCGGGCGATGAGTTGCGGCTGCGACACGGACAATTAGTCGGCCAAGATCGGCATCTTTCAATCCCTTACTCTTGCTCTTACTTATCTCAGCAGCTCCAGAAAATAGCCCAGCGCTTTAGCGCTGGGTCACAGATTTTTTTGAAAACGAGGGACTTGCCCAGGAATTTGGTCCCCAATACCCAGCCTTGAAAGACTGGGGTATTTTCGCCGCCTCACTCGGACAAAAAAATCGCCGCGGAATTTCCGCGGCGATTTCAGAATCAAACTAAGCTTTGGCTAGGCCATGCCCAGCGTTTCCAACGTTGGCTCGTCAATCGCGCCAGTTGGCTCGATACCTTGAGCGGATTGATATTCGGCCAGGGCCGCTCGGGTTTGCGGTCCTAGGACTCCATCAATGTCGCCCTGGTAGTATCCCTGTTGCTGAAGCGCCGACTGCACGTTGGCAACAGTCTGGCCTGGATCCATTTCCGGGCTGGAGGCGTAGATGGGGCCGTCAAAATAATAAGACGCACCCGGCTCATATCCCCATGCCGGATACCAGTAGCCGGAGTCCCAATAATACGGCGAACCGAACACAAACGTGATGTGGTTGTAATGATGTTGCCACCACCACTGATTTTGCCATTGAGGATGGTAATTCTTGAAGACGACGTACTTTGAGCCCTTCCAGTTCTGGGCCCCCGCGATCTTGTAGTTCTGATTGAACTTCACGAACTGGTACTTCCCGTTCGGTTTGTTCCCCAGATTGAACTTCTGAACCTTGAAGTTCTTGTTCACCGTCACATTCTTGTTGATGTTGACGTTCTTCGTCTTGTTGAAGCTCGTGTTGCTGGCCGAGCTATTGAGACCCGACTGCTTCTGATATTTTAACTTGTTCGCGTTGTACTTCGCGGAGTTGTTCACCCCGGTCTGGTTCTGGTAATTGAACTTGTTGGCATTGTACTTCGCGCCCGTATTTGACTGTTGATTGATGCCTACGCCGGTGGTTTTGAATTTCTTCCCGGTCTGCTGGCTCACGACTGGTTGCTGGGAAGCGTTGCCGCCACCCTTCTTTTTGATTTGCTGATTATTGTTGTTGTTCTGCTGGTTTGCGCTCGCAATCGAGCTCAGGCCCAAACAGGTGATTAAAACTAAAACTGTTTTCATAAGGTTATTTCTTGCCTCCTGGGTTTTTTAGACTTTGTCAGGTGCCGACTTATTCAACACCGTCTTTGCCAGAGTGTTGCAGCTGGCGAACTGCTTCGAATAAGATAATCGCCACGGCCGTAGCCAAGTTCAAGCTCCGAGTGCCATGCATCGGGATGGTAATGCAGCTCCCCTCGTTCTCCTGGAGGAGGCTTTCAGGTAATCCCTTGGTTTCCCGGCCAAAAACCAGGAAATCCCCGGGCTGAAATCTCACTTCCCAGTAGGCTCCCGGCGCTTTTGTCGTAACGAAAAAGCAGCGCTTTTTCTGATCCTTCGATTTCATCAGCGCGGGCAAGGAATCCCACAGCTTCAGATCGACCTCCTCCCAGTAATCGAGGCCGGCTCGTTTTAATTGTCGATCGTCGAGCGAGAACCCAAGCGGTTTCACTAAATGCAGCGTCGATTTCGTCGCCAGACATAAACGCCCAACATTGCCCGTGTTCGGCGGAATCTCTGGCTCAACTAAAACGATGTTGAACATAATTCAGGTAGGGCCGATTGACCCCAATCGCCCGCGGGCGGTTCGGCGAACCGCCCCTACCTACAACTTGCTGGCGACGAATTTTTCCAGCTTCACTACATCCGCGGCAAACTTTCGAATCCCCTCGCCCGTTTTCTCGTAAGCCATCGCGTTGTCGTTCAGCAAATATTTGAACTTCTTCTCGTCGAGTTGCAGCTTCTCCACCTTGGCCGACTTCGCTTTTTCCGGATCGAGCTTGCGCTCGAGCGGATCGGTCGATTTCGAAAGCTCGTCCATTAACTCGGGACTGATGGTAAGACAATCGCAACCCGCCAGCTCGCGGATCTGCCCCGTGTTGCGAAAACTCGCCCCCATCACCTCGGTCGGGATATCGAAGCTCTTGTAGTAATTATAAATTTCGGTGACAGATTTCACGCCGGGATCTTCCGATCCAGTATAATCGCGTTTTTCGTGGGCTTTATACCAATCGTAAATTCGGCCCACGAACGGTGAGATGAGTTGCACTTTCGCTTCGGCTGCGCGGACCGCTTGGACCAGCGAAAACATCAAGGTCAGATTGCAGCGAATTCCTTCCTTCTGAAGCGTCTCGGCGGCGAGGAGTCCTTCCCAGGTCGAGGCAATTTTGATTAGCACCCGCTCACGCGGGATTTTCTTGGTCTCATAGAGCTCGATCAGCCGTCGCGCCTTCTTGATCGAACCTTCCACGTCGAACGACAGGCGTGCGTCGGTCTCGGTTGAAACGCGTCCCGGAACGATCTGCAAAATGTCCGTTCCGAATTGAACCAGGAGATGATCGCAAATGTCTTCGACTTGGGCCTGGCCGCTGAGGCCCGAGTTCTTGCGGTCCTTCAACACTTCATCCAACAGGCGGCCGTATTGCCGCTTTTGGGTCGCGGCGTAAACCAGACTGGGATTGGTGGTTGCGTCTTGCGGCTTGAAATCCTTGACCGATTCAAAGTCCGCTGTGTCGGCCACAACTTTGGTAAATTTCTTTAATTGCTCGAGCTGATTGAGCTTGGTTTTTTTCTCTTCGGCGACGGCAGTGCTCATAATAGTACTCCTCTTTTCACGGGCCTCAGCCCTAAACGTACGCCTCGCTCGCAAGATCGCCAATCAGAAATGTGGCTTTCGCTTCGGAACCTTCGCCCCCATTTCCTGTAGGAACTAATGAAGGCAAGTCGCTGAACGCACTCGGAACCGCTCCGAGCAACGACATCACCGATTCAGGCGGCACCGATCCTGAATCGGTGAAGGATGGCCGGAAGCCCAAGCTTACTATTCCTTCACCCAGAGTGCGATGTTGCGGGGACCAGAAACTGGAAACCGACAAGGAACTTCGGCTAGCGCATCCTGTAGGAATTAATGAACAGGCAAAATGCATTAGAAATGCAGTAATTTCTTTAGAAAGTATTACCCACAACAACGAGACATGAAACGGATTGCGGTTTCGCTTTTAACCCGACTTCTCACTTTGGGGGCGTTTATTTGGGCCGGGAACTCATTGGCTGCGTCTTCAGCTCTCGAAGGAATGGTCAAAGATGGAAATGGGCGACCGATCGCTGGCGCCGACGTTCGAATCGAAGCGCGAAATGGTCATGGTTCGAGCGGATTCGTGAAGAGCGATGCAAGAGGACATTACACTTATGATGGTCTGGCGCCCGGCGTTACCTACCGGGTAACACTCCTGATCAATGGCGCCGTAAAAGCTTCGATCAATAACGTTCTGGCAAAATCCGGATCTACCGAGCTGAATTTTGCTCTAAAGACGACGTCGGCTTCTGGCGACCGAATGGTCACCAAAAACGGCAAGCACTACGTTTATATTCCCGCGGAGACCGGCTCGCATTTGGGAGGTCGCTGGGTTGAAGTGGACGAAAACGGCCAGGCTGACTCCGCGAATGTGAACAATGTCGAGCGCGCCGGTTCCGAAGCTCTCCGGAGGATGCAAAGTAACAGCGGGGCGATGGGAAACATGACCGGCGGAGGCCATTGAAATTGCGGGCCAAGATAGCTAATTACAGTTTAAGCTTGTAACAGGGCCGGGTCGGCGAGGATGTGTGCGTATGCAGTCAAACGGTGCTGCGGAAGACAAAAACCAGCGAGGCGTCTTCGCCACTACTCGATGGTCCATTGTTCTTTCGGCCGGAGATCATGGCGACGAGGAACAGAAGGCGCGTGACGCACTGTCGGAACTTTGTCGGACATACTGGCGTCCTATATTCTCCTTTGTCTGCCGGCGCGGGTATTCACCCGAAGATGCTCAGGACCTGACCCAAGATTTTTTTGTGATGATTTTCAAGAACAACTGGTTCCAGCGAGCTGATCCAACTCGCGGCCGATTTCGCTCGTTCCTTCTCAAATCGCTGGTGAACTTCCTCAATAACGAGACCGAGCGAAGCCGAGCCCAGAAACGCGGCGGTGAAATGAAATTCATTTCGTGGGACGAATGGATGGCGGAGGCCCCGTCGCAAATTTCCGTGCCGGACCAAGCGCTCGAATCTCTTCCTCCCGAATTAGTTTTTGACCTTCGCTGGGCCGCGACTGTCGTCGAACAAACCCTTCGTCGCCTTCGCGAAGAATGTGAAAGCAAGGGTCGGCTCCGTTTATTCGAAGCGCTGAGCGGCTATCTCACCGGTGAACGGGCTGACGCGTCGTATCGTGACCTTTCCGAGACCCTTGGAATTCCGGAAAGCGCCGTGAAAAAACAGCTTTATAATTTGCGTCAGCGGTATCGATGGCTGCTGCGTGATGAAGTCGCGCACACCGTGGAAAATCCGGCCGAAGTGGATGACGAAATCCGTCATCTGTGTGCGGCGCTTGCCGCGGCCAACACCTAGACCGGATGGAAAATTCGCGCGACCTATCCGACTCGCAAATCGCGAATGATACAAATGCGCCACGAGAGCAATGCAAACAGTGCGGGACAAAAACGCGTCTGAACAACGGGTTGTGCGTGAACTGTCTTCTTGGCGAAGGACTGGAAGCTGACACCCAGGCGTCGAGTGAAGCCTTCGAGCGCGTTCTCGGCGAAGCGGAAGTGCCGGACAAGCACTGGCGCATGGGCAACTACGAGATTCTGGAAGAGATCGCACGCGGCGGAATGGGCGTAATTTATCGTGCACGTCAGCGACATTCACGGCGCATCGTCGCGGTGAAACGGGTACTCAGTTATCACGCCGGCTCGCATGACGCGCTGGCCCGGTTCCGACGCGAAGCCGAAGCAGCGGCCAGTCTCGATCATCCAAATATTTTGCCGATCTACGATGTTGGCGAAAGCGAGGACGGTTTGCCGTTCTTTAGCATGAAGCACGTCGCCGGCGGGAGTCTTCAGCAGTTCGCAGCGAGTTTGCGCGGCAACCCGCGCCGGGCCGTGCAGATAATGGCGAAGGTCGCGCGCGCGGTCGAATACGCGCACGGTCGCGGAATTCTCCATCGTGATCTCAAGCCGGCGAACATTTTAATCGACGACCGCGGTGAGCCACTGGTGAGCGATTTCGGTTTGGCCAAGTCCCTGGATGCAAACAGCGATCTCACTCGGACGCTGACTTCGTTCGGCACGCCGGGTTATATTGCACCCGAACAGGCAAAAAGTGCGGCCGCGGATCTGACTCCGACATCGGATGTTTATAGTCTCGGCGCAATTCTGTTCTACGTGTTGACCGGAAGACCGGCATTTGTCGGCGACAACGCTCTGATTGTCATTCAACAGGCGGCGGATACTCCAGCGCCCCGACTTCGTTCACTCGAACCTTCGCTGGATCGCGATCTGGAAACCATTTGCGCGCGTTGTCTGGAACGAGATCCAGGTTCTCGTTACCAATCTGCGGGCGAACTTGCGGCTGATCTCGAGCGCTGGCTGGAAAATCGGCCGATCGCCGCCCGCCCGGTCACCATGCCCGTGCGAACCTGGCGCTGGTCGCGCCGGAATCCGAAACTCGTCGGCGCGACTTTGGCTGGTCTTCTCATTGGCGCGGCCGCGATCTGGCTAACTAAAGAAAACGTCCTTCGCCCCGCGCCGACAAATCCGCCGGAGAAAAGCATCGCCGTTTTGCCCTTTGTCGATCTCAGCCAGGCCAAGGATCAGGAATATTTTTGCGACGGCATGAGCGAAGAGATTCTTCACAGCCTGGCGAGAGTAGACGGGTTGCGCGTCCTCGGGCGCACTTCATCCTTTTCATTCAAGGGAACGAACACTGCCGTGAGCGAGATCGGAAGGAAACTGAACGTGGAAGACGTTCTTGAAGGAAGCGTGCGGCGAGACGGCAATCGTGTCCGAGTTACCGCGCAATTAATTAATACCCGAACTGGTTTTCAGATTTGGACGGAAACGTACGATCGCGAATTGAAAGGCGTTTTTGCGCTGCAAGATGACATCACCCGTTCCATAGTCGACGCCCTCAAGATCAAGCTCGCGGTTGCGCTTCCCGTCCATGAAC
Source organism: Chthoniobacterales bacterium (assembly GCA_035473775.1). Taxonomy (GTDB): domain Bacteria; phylum Verrucomicrobiota; class Verrucomicrobiia; order Chthoniobacterales; family UBA10450; genus AV40. The sequence goes on along the minus strand of DATINV010000136.1, from coordinate 6,442 downwards.
AGCGCGATTCGGAGGTTTACGATCTTTATCTTCAAGGCCTCTACTTTTCGAACAAATCGAGCGAGGAAGATCTGCGGCGCGCGCTGGGTTTCTTTCAACGCGCCGTTGAGAAAGATCCGACCTTCGCCAGTGCGTGGACTGGAATCGCGAAAGTCTGGTACTTTTTAGCGGGCGTTTACCTGACGCCACTAGACGCCTATCCGAAAGCAAAGGAAGCCGCGCTCAAAGCAATCGCGCTCAACGAAAAAGATTCTGAAGCGCATTGCTATCTGAGTGAAGCAAAGCGCGTTCTGGATTGGGATCTCACTGGCTCCGACGCAGAGTTACAACGCGCCCTTCAGCTTGATCCCAATTCGGCTCCCGCTCATTTCTTCTCGGCGCTAGTGCCGCTGTTTCGGGGAGATTTACAGGAAGGACTTCGCCTTGTCCTGGAAGCAAAGCGATTGGATCCGGTTTCGCCTATTACCAGTTACGTGGCGACGGCCGCTTATTTGGCGAACGATCGCATCAATGACGCAATCGCGGAGGGTCAGCGAACACTTCAACTCGATCCAAACTATTTCTATCTCGATTCGAATCTGGCGGCCGCTTATCGAGAAAACGGAGATTTCCCAAGAGCGATTGAGCTTTATGACAAGGCCCAAAGCGTCAGGCATCTGCCAAGTACCGGCCTCGCCATTACCTATGTCCGCATGGGCAAACCAGACGAGGCCCGAAAAATTGTCGACGAACTAGTTCGGGAAAGCCAAACCCGCTACGTCCCTGCACCATCCATCGCGGCCGTCTACGTCGCGCTGGGTGAAAAGGAAGAAGCATTTCACTGGCTCGAACGCGCTTTTGCAGAACACTCCGGAATCTTGCAGTGGATCGCATTCCTTCCTGAATTCAGGCCGTTGCATTCCGACGCCCGCTTCCCTGCGCTTTTGCAACGCACCGGGGCTTCGTTTGATACGATATTGTCCATTACTGAAACAGCGCTATCGAAAATCGCCGATTCAAACGCTCAGGATCATTTTGTTCTCAAAGTTGGGGTCAAGCCGCGGCCGAAAACGGAAAATGGTCACGTAGTCAGAATCAGCATCTCGTTTTACGACGTGACTGCGAACAACAAGTTTGTCCCAACCAACGCGCAAGTCGGTTACAACTGGCTGACCGAAAATCGCGACTGGACCCACGCCACGCCGAAATTTATCAGCGCAACTTACGTTCGTCCCAAAAATCAGCAGCAGTCGACGGCCGAGTCGCGTCGTTACGGCGGGTTCATCGTGCGGGTGTATTTCGACGGCAAACTCCAAGACTCTCGGGCAACTTCCTCGGAGCTGCTGAAACTTTTTCCGCCAGAGGAGCCAGTCGGTTCACGCTAACCGGTCAACAAAAACGGTGGCCTACCCGAAACTTCTTTGAGCCACTGAAAAAAAGCGAAAAGATGCTCATGACCGGCACGGCATGAACAGAACCGCCAAAACATTATTGATCGCGATCAGTAGCGGCGGGCTTTTTGTTATTTCTGCAATTCAGGCGCAGCAATCCACTCAAACCCAGGGCCAGCCGGGCGTGACAATAGAGGAAGTCATTGTCACTGGATCGAACATTCCAACTTCCGAAGAGGTCGGCCCGAATCCAGTCGATGTTTACAGCCGGGATGACCTTACCCGGCTAGGTATCCGAAACGCCACCGATCTTGTTCAAAAGTTGCCGGAAGTCATGGGAGCTTCCATCACCGAGAACAATGTAAACGGCGGCAACGGACGCACCGAATTGAATCTGAGAGGGATTCTTCCAAAAGAAACACTGGTCCTTCAGGACGGACGACGTCTTGCTCCGGTTGGATTTGCCGGTGACACGGTCGACCTCAACACCATCCCAATCGGACTAATCGATCATGTCGATCTACTTAAAGATGGCGCATCAGCGATTTACGGCGCGGATGCCGTTGCCGGTGTTTTCAATGTTTACCTGATTCACAAATTTCGCGGGTTAGAAATCTACAGCAGCTACGGCAATACCAATCTCGGCTTCGCCAACGATCAAGGGGAAGAAAGAACTTATCTTCTGGCGGGCGTTGGCGACGAGAAGACTGATATCGTTTTCTACGCCGAGTCCTACAATCGTGCGGCGATTGACGCGCGCGATGCGGACATTTCCCACGACGCCGACAGCAGATCGTTTGGCGGCATAGACGCTCGCAGCGCAAACTTCGCCGGGCACATCGGCGGATTTATTTACCAGCCGAAGCTCAACGGCGGCGCTCGGTCGCCTACCCCTCACGCTTTCCCAAACGTGGCCAGCGATCCGCAGTATGCTCCGCAAAATAGTCTCCCCCCTGAACAGCGGCTCTTTAATTTCTCAGACATCACCGGTGCCATGGGGCAAGCCGATCGTGAATACCTGGCGAGCTCTCTCGAATCCAAAATCTGCGACCGATACCTGGCCGTCTTTTCCGATTTCAAATACATGCGCGGGTTTTGGGAAGGCGACCTCGCGCCAGCTCCGTTCACACCGGACCCGTTCACTGATGCTACACACCCTGGTGGAATTAGCAGCGTTGGCATCAGTGTTCCGATCCAAAATCCATTCAATCCGTTTACCGTCGCCGACTACACCTCAGCTGGCGGCTACGATCCAAGCATTCCCACCACTCAAAAGAGTGCGGCGCCGGCCGGAACCGAATTCGTCACCGGCGTCCGTTATCGCGGTTTGGAAGCAGGCGTGCGGACCGACAAGATCCAGACCAGTAACTATGTTTTTACCGGCGGCCTCCGCGGGAATCTGGGTGAATTCGGCGAATATCTTTCGAAATGGAACTGGGAGAGCGCAGTTCGTTATAGCGAAGACGATCGGATCGAAAGTTTCAGCGGAATCGTAAACACTACGAACTTGCGAGCAGCTCTGCTCGATCCGAATCCGGCGACAGCATTCAATCCGTTCGGCCTGAACCAGAATTCTCGCGCGGTAATTAATCGAATATTTGCCACAACGAATCATACCGGAACGACTTCGCTGCTACTGGAAGACCTGAGAATGTACGGCGACCTCTTTAGTTTGCCGGCAGCGCCGGTTGCGTTCGCTATTGGGGCCGAACATCGGACCGAAGCCGCGCGCGATACTCCAGACGCTTTGACTGCAGCTGGTGAGACCATTGGTTCGACAAACTTTAATCCAACCAACGGAAGTCGCGACGTTTGGTCAGCCTACTGGGAAGTGTTGCTGCCCATAACCAGTCCAGTCTGGAATGTTCCGGGACTTTACACTTTGGAACTCGGCTATCAGGAACGATACGAGAACTTCAGTGACTTCGGGTCGGCCGAGCGACCTAAGTTTTCAATTCGCTGGCAGCCGATCGATTCGGGACTGACCCTTCGCGGGACTTACACTGAAGCCTACCACGCCCCGACTCTAAGTGATTTGTTTCGCGGACCGTCAGACTTTCTGACCGCCGTCAAAGACCCTCGCGTGCCATCCGTGCCACCTAACCAGCTTGAAGAAGTCTTGGCACGAATTAGCGGCAATCCAAAGTTGCAACCCGAGACCGCATATGAATGGACCTACGGCGCCGTCGCAACCCCGGGCAAATGGTGGTCGGCGCTTCACGGCCTCACTTTAAGCGCCGACTTTTACCACATCGATATTCGCGGAGTGACCCTGCAGTTGGATCCTCAGTTTCTGGTCGATCATGAAAGCCAATTTCCGGGCCAGGTTGTGCGTGCGCCGCCGGCCCCGGGTGATCCCTTCGGCCCGATCGTTCTGCTGCTGCTTCCCCAACAAAATCTCGGGAAAATGATCGAAGAAGGCTGGGACTACTCTGCGGTCTATTCTTTCGACACCAAGACACTCGGGCACGAAGATTGGGGCACGTTCATTGCCATGCTGCGGGGGACGTACATTGATCGCGTCGTAGTCCAAACGGTACCCGGCGGACGAGAACAGAACGTAGTTGGCAAATTTGGCGGCGGATTTCTCGGGACGCAGGCCGGCGGCGCCTTCACTCACAATCGCTGGTTCGCCAGTTTACTTTACGACGGACCGCCGGGCTCTGTTCTGGCCGGCCTCGATACCGGTTTCACCGTTCACTTCGCGGGCCAATATTGGGATAACAGTAAGTTCACGTTTGATCAGCGAGATCGAAAGGTTCGCGAATGGACCACGTTGGATTGGATTCTGAGTTACACTTTTAGTTTTCGAAACACGGCAACGTCCGGTGACGTTGCCGGCTACGCTAAGAACAACGGCGGCAGCACCGAGGAGAAAAATTCTCCAACGCTTAAGAATGCGGAGTATAACCCGTTCGGATGGCGTTCGTGGTTGAATAACACGACCGTCACCTTCGGAATCAATAATCTGACGGACCAACAACCACCGTTTGTCGCGGCGTCGGTTGAAAACGGATACGACGAGAGCACCGCCAACATTCGAGGACGCACTTGGTACATTGCGCTCAGGAAGCGGTTTTAGACCACTTTACGAGACTCTCGCTTTTCTACCGGCTCAGTTCGCAAACCCAGTTTGTTTCCCAAGTTTTTCCGCCGTCGGCCGAGAACGATTGTTCCATTCGCGAGGATTTCGGCGAGATGTTCAACCAAAGATAACGGACGACAACCGCGCGGCCTTTCCATTGTTGCTGATTATAGAACTCGCCGCGATTGCCGTTAAATTCACCAACCACCGGCGGCAAATCGAGAGTGCCTTTGTCGAGGTCCACCAAATAGATAGTCCATTGGTGCGAGTCCGGATTATACATCCGAAGCGTCTGCCCTTTGATGTGAAGGTGCTGCTTCGGACTGTCGACTTCGAATTCCTCAAAGTTCGCATTCGTGTTGAGCAGCTTATGGTGATTCGAAATGCCGTCGTACTCGACCCAGGTTGTTGAACCGACTAACCGATCGGGCAACCGGCGCACGTGAGCTTTCCAATCGCCGATCAAAAAATCGAAATCGTGCGATCCATCGCGGGCCGGCGGAAATTTTGCCGTCGCCTGTGCGGCCGGCGATGTCGACCCCGCTGGCGTCGCTGATTGTTGCGCGTTCGCCGACACCAACGTTGCCGCGTAAATGACTAAGCAAATCGTCAACGATTTCATAAGTCGCATCTTTTCTCATTACTTGTCACTTCTCACTCGTCACTTCCCTTTCAGCTCCACCAGAATCATGTGCATCGACGTGTTGCCAATATTCTCCGCGGCATGCGTTAACGGATCGCGATAAAGAACTTCGCCGGTTTTCAGTTCGCCTTCGGATGTTTTGCCGTCTGACGCGTAGTTGCGATACCGGCCGCCTTCCAAAACATAAATCACGTAAGCAGGATGCGAGTGCACTGCTTCTTTCACGCCGGGCGGCAAGGTCGCTTCCATTACCCGAACCCGATCATTCTCGAATCGCACTTTGATTGTTTTGGCATTAACAACCGCCGGATCTTGCGCGCATACGCGCGTTGCGGAGAAACCAAACGAAAGGGCAACAGTGACGGTGAAAATAATTGAAGCTCGAATACGCATGCTCAGAGCTTTACGAAACCCCTCGCCGCTCCACAATCAGAAAACTTGCCTCTCATTAACACCGCGCTTCAGGGCGGTGATTCACGCTCGATCATCCACACAACCGCTTCAGTGGTTTCCATTAGGCCCTCACAATAAGCTGCTAAAGCAGTTGGGCGTCTATTGGTCCTCTACCACCTCGCTAAAGCGAGGTGCTAACATTTCTGCGCCAACACCGCGTCCACGTCGGCAACAAACGGCGGCGGGAATGCCGACTTTTTGGCGGTCGCCCACCACGCTTCGCCGCGCGGCGTGCCGAGTATGTCCTTCAGGTATTGCCCGGTCGACAACTCGAATGTCCCTTTCGGGAAAACTCCCCGCTGCGTTCGGTCCCAGATATGGAAAGACGCCCAGAGATTTTCATTTAAAAAATGTTCGAGCCGCAGCTGATCGGCCGCATCGAGTGCGCTCTCTCCGCGAAGGCCGCTTGTCATCAGCTCGGCAATGTCGCGGTTGGTTGCGATCGCCTGACGGATCACCGTCCATTGTGCCATGGTGGAATTATGCTCGTTGCGCTGAAGCGCCGCGGTGTTGTGCTTGATCTGCAAACCAACAAACACAAGGGAGAGAATGAGTCCGACCGAGCCAACAATTTGCGCGAGATAAGACCATTGTTCGAGCGACATAATCTTTAGCCGCCAAGTTTGGCAGGAAACCCACCGGGATTGTCAATTCATCTGATCAACAGATCAAACTGTAGCGGTCGCTGTCCTCAGCAGCAGATTGGCGATAAGTTCATTATTACCGAGCCGATTGCGGTCGCACTACTAACTTCCTGGTGAGGACAGCGCGGGATGGGTGGCCCCAGTGTTGAATTGTTCGGATGAATGGCGAACCGCACTGCGATTCAAAGAAGCCGATTCGGATTAAGACTTAGCAACCTCTATTGGTTGTCGCACGTACCGGGTCTAA
>DATINV010000135.1:0-7083 GCA_035473775.1 Chthoniobacterales bacterium | reverse complement strand
ACGCCGGGCAGATCAAGACCGGCTCGCTTTGCCGGACCGACCGCGTCGCCAAGTACAATCAACTTCTGCGAATTGCCGAAGAATTGGGTGACAAAGCGCAGTACGGCGGTAATATCCGCTGAAAGTGGATTACACAGATTTCCGTGCGCGACGTGAGGCTTCCGTTTGGCAGCGTTGGAATCGTGTCCTTTTGACTCTGCTCTTTCTTGCAGCGTGGATGGTTATCATCAGTCTGTTCGTCCCGCCGTACAAAAAATTGAAACTCGGTCACGACGACATCGACAAACTCGAGGCCCAACGCGACGAACAACAGGCGTTGCTCTCCAAACAGACGCGTGAAGTCAACCTGCTCAAAACCGATCCGGTCTATCTGGAAACGATCGCCCGCGACCGTCTCGATCTCATGAAGGACGGCGAAACCGTTTTCCGGATCGAATCCGCCGCCGCGCAGGCCGACAAGCGGAAAGATTCGGCGAGACGCTAGGCGGTCGCGCTCGCGCGCGTTGTAGAGGCGCTTGTGCCAAGCGCCTATTTACTAGTTCGGTCGTTGGCACAACGACCGCTACAACGCGTTGCGTGTTGTCACACGTCGAGTAATTTCCCTCATGCCTGCTGATACCTCTACCGTTGACGCCGAAGATTTGAAGTCGCGCGTGCGCGAGCTGCGGAGGTTTCTTTGACCTTCCAAAACTGCAGGAAAAACTGACCGCGCTCGAAGCGCGGATGGCGGCGCCGGATTTCTGGAGCAACCGCGACCGCGCCCAGGCCGATGTCGATGAAGTCTCGCGCCTCCGATCGTTGATCAATCCGTTCCACGAGCTCGAACGCGAGATCGAAGACTTCGACGCGCTTCATCAACTCGCGGCCGAAGAAAAAAACGAAGCGCATCGCGTCCAGGCCGAGCGCGAAGTTGCCACCGAACATGATCGTCTGATTCACAAGCTAGAGGAATTCGAACTGCGCCAGTTTCTTTCCGGTGAGAGCGATCGCAGTAACGCGTTCCTTACCATTCACTCGGGCGCCGGCGGCACCGAATCGTGTGATTGGGCCGACATGCTCCTGCGTATGTACCAGCGCTGGATCGAGCGCGGCGGTTTGAAATCGCAGATTGTCGATGTTCAGACGGGCGAAGAAGTGGGGATCAAATCGGTCACGCTCCTCGTGAGTGGCGAATACGCTTACGGTTATCTCCAGACCGAGCGCGGTGTGCATCGACTGGTGCGGATTTCGCCATTCGACGCCAACAAACGCCGACACACTTCGTTCGCAAGCGTCGATGTCGTTCCTGAGATCGCCGACACCGCACCGATCGAAATCAATCCAGCCGATTTGGAGGTCGATACCTTTCGCGCCGGCGGCAAAGGTGGACAAAACGTGAACAAAGTTGAAACCGCCGTGCGCATTTTGCACAAACCGACCGGCATCGTCGTCGCGTGTCAGGCCGAGCGCAGTCAGGGTCGCAACCGCGATCTCGCGCTCAAGATGTTAAAAGCGAAATTGTATCAGATCGAGCAGGACAAAAAACGCGCCGAGATTGACCGGCAATACGGCGAGAAAGGCGAGATCGCGTGGGGCAACCAGATTCGTTCCTACGTTTTTCAGCCCTATCAAATGGTCAAAGATCATCGCACCGGCGCCGAGACCAGCAACGTCCAGGAAGTCATGGACGGCAAGATCGACAACTTCATCCAGGCAAAATTGCGGGGTCAGAAGGCGGCGAAGGGTGAGAAGGGTGACGACGATGTTTAACATTTGAATCATCGTAACCCCCAATGAAGCGGACGTGCTCGGTAATCTTCGTTCTGGCCAGCGTCGCGACTAATTTATTGGCTACAGAACTTCGCGACGTGCTTGCGCATCCCGAGAAGTTTCAGAACCGCCGGATCACGGTCGTCGGAATAGCGCGAGTGCCGGGCTACTTTTTTATATGTCCAGACGAAAAAGCTGCCGTCAAAAAGAATCCATCGAAAGCCTTACTTGTTCGAAAGAATAACAGCACACAGCCTGAATACCGAGAAATGGACCGAAAGTGGGTGCAGGTTACTGGAGTAGTGAGCGACGAGAAGCGTGACGGATACGAACTCGATACGTCGTCCTTTGAAGGACACGGCATTTGCCTGGAAAAAATACGGGTTCTGCGCGACCGACCGCAGCTACGAATCAAAGACGACACAGTTTTTGGGATCTTCAAAAATAGCATGGCCGAGCCTTTACGAGTTGAGGTTGTTCCGAAATCAGAGGGCGGAGTCATCTTCTTTCTTAAGCCTGGCGACGTAGATGAGACGGAAATTTATGAAGGCCGAGCTGTTGCGTCACAGTTGGAAGGACCGCGCAATGTCTCGCCTTATAAACAGAAAGTAGGCCAGCCGGTTGCGGCTGGTGAAATAACGTTTCGGAGTCTGCCATCGGATTATGAATATTCCGATGAATCGTCGGAGAAGCGTAGGTTGTATTTCAAAATCATCGATCATCAAATAAAGCGCGTCGACGTTTCGGAAGGACGTACTTGGAAGCGTCCGTAACGCTCCAAAGTGTTGTAGAGGCGCTTGGTTTCAAGCGCCTTTTATTTAGTTCGGCGTTTGAGAACAAACGCCGCTACACTTTCGCCGTGACTTTGAGCCGAAACCGCGGATCGAAATCGCCGCCGTTGTGTTTTCGGCAGCACGCCAGACACGCGATCGCTCGTCTGATTTTTCGCACGCGCGGAAATGTTTCTTGGCAGTTCGGACAATGATAAACGTAACGTGGCGCATAAACTTTCGCCGCGAACGGCAAATTGTGACAACGCCCTTCGTCCGCGATTCCAAGATCGACACATGCCTGTCGCCATTCTCGTCCGTGCGGGGCGATTCGGCGTCGCCCCACTCGCCATTGCGCGAGCAAATGCGCTAGTTCGTGCCGTAATGTCCGATCGATCTCGTCGGCATGATTTTGTAGCAGCGGATTCAGCGAGATTAATTTTTCCCTGCAGTCCGCTCGGCCCGCGCACGTTTTCAGCCGCGGATTCCATTCCACACGAATCTCGCGTGCGAGTTTGTCGACGTCGAGTGCACGCAACAGTTCGCGCGCTTGTTCGTCGAGCGCGTAATCACGCCCTCTGAGGTGGATCGGCCTCTCCGAGGACGATGTTAAGTTAGGCGCCGAAGGCGGATATGTTTTTACCAACGCACTCGGAAATCGCGTTCCACCTACAAACGAAAACTGTAGCTGAAACCCTCCTTCTTTCTTAAACCGCCAGTCCGGCTCGGACCTACGCCACCGCATGTGCACTCTTGCGTTTAGTTACGCGATCCACAATTTCGCCGATGATTTTTCCAGTCGCCGCGATTTCTTCGGCGGCGGTGTTTTTGCCTAACGAAAACCGAATTGCTGATCGCGCGCGTTCCATCGGCAGTCCCATCGCCAACAGAACGTGGGACGCGGAAACGCTCCCAACCATGCAAGCCGACCCGCTCGACGCGCAAACGCCTTTTAGATCGAGCGCGATCAGCGCCATCTCGGAATCGATTCCGAGCAGACTGACGTTTAGTGTGTTCGCGAGCCGCGGTGCATTTTCACCGTTCAACTTCGCTTCCGGAACACTTTGCGAAATCAAACCCCAAAGCTGATCGCGCAGTTTAAGAAGTCGATCTTGTTCCTCTTGACGATTTGCCAATACAAATTCCGCAGCCGCGGCCATTCCTGCGATCGCGGGCACGTTTTCAGTTCCGGGCCGTCGCTGGTTTTCGTGGGAACCGCCGAACAAAACCGGCTGCAGCGAGAGTCCGCTGCGGAGAAAAAGAAACCCGGCGCCTTTCGGTCCGTAAAATTTGTGCGCGGCACAACTAGCGGCATCGACCAGCGACATATCGAGATCGATTTTCCCGAATGCTTGCACGCAATCGCTGTGCAACAGCACGCCGCGGTCGCGACAAATCTTAGAGATCTCTTCAATCGGTTGAATCACACCGGTTTCGTTGTTCGCCGTCATGACTGAAACCAATCGCGTTTCGTGCCGAATCGATTTTGCGAGCTGATCAAGATCGACCACGCCGTCATTCGAAGTGTCGAGCCAGGTGACTTCAAAAGCTTCGTGCTTTTCCAGGTGTTCGACTGCGTGCAACACCGCGTGATGCTCGGTCTTTTCGCAAATGATGTGACCGCCGCCATCCATTTTACAGCGCGCAAGACCGAGGACTGCGAGATTACACGATTCCGTGCCGCCGCCGGTGAAGACAATTTCGTTTGGCTTGGTTTTGACTAGCGCCGCGATTTTATCGCGCGCGTTATCCACGACCGCGCGCGCGTTGCGTCCCGCTCGATGGATACTGGAAGCGTTCCCGAAATTTTTGCTGAGACATGGCTCCATTGCGTCGCGCGCGGCATCGCAAAGTGGCGTAGTCGCGTTGTAATCGAGGTAAATCACAAAATCTTAGATGTTAGATTTCCGATTTCATCGATCGAGCCCGTCGTCGTCTGCATTGACGGTTTGCTTCGGGCGTTTCTGGACAACGGCGACTTCTTTCTCTTCGTAATAAACCAGTGAGTTCGCCGGAACGCTTTTGGTAAGAAACACGTTGGCTCCGATTGTGGTGTTGGCGCCGATTACAGTATCGCCGCCCATGATCGTCGTCCCGGCATAAATGCAAACACCGTCTTCGATCGTCGGGTGACGCTTTTTCCCGCGCAACGCTTGTCCGGCGGCGAGCGAACGAGCGATGAACGAGACGCCTTGATAAATTTTAACGTGCGAACCGATCGTGGTTGTTTCGCCAACCACCACCCCGGTGCCGTGATCGATAAAAAAATGCGAACCAATTTCTGCGCCGGGATGAATGTCGATTCCGGTGCGGCTGTGCGCCCATTCGGTCATGATGCGCGGGATCAACGGCACTTTGTTGTAAAGCACGTGCGCCATTCGATAAATCGCGATCGCTTCAAGCGACGGATAGGCGAGAATGATCTCCTCATAACTTTTCGCCGCCGGATCGCCTTCGTAGGAGGCATCGATGTCGGTCCACAAAAGTTTTCGGACCTCGGGAAGCTGCGAAATGAAGAAGTCGAGAATCTCGTCAGCTTTGGCCTTTGTCTCGTCGCTTGCCGGATAATTGCCGAAGCTTTTGCAAATCTCTGGCTTCAACCGAATCCTCAGCGTTCGGATCTTGCTCTTGGTGACGTCGGGCAAATCCTCCGAGTCGGCCAGCGCTTCGCCGCGGAATCCGGGAAACATTAAGCTCATCAAGTCGGCGCAGGCATCCTCGATCGTCTTTCGTGACGGCAACGTCGCCGCGGCGGCGAGATAATTGATCCCGCCGGTCTCGCCGTAAGTGGCAAGCAGGTCGTTGACCGCGTCTGAGCCGCTTTTGTTGGTCACCCGACAATTATGCCCGATCAACCCCAAAAGCGCACGCGATAATAGGTAGGGACCGTTGTCTCAATGGCCCGAGTCGACCGCCCTCGGACGATTGAGCACAATCACCCCTACCTGATTGAAATCGCGCGCATGGATTCTACCTTGGACATAATGACGAAGCCCTTCTCTGTGGCCGGAATACCGCCGGACGAGCTGAATACCTTTCTTTCCGGCGCGCATTCCGATCCGTTTCGCATTCTCGGGCCGCATCGGATGGGAGACGATCTCGCGGTTCGCGCGTTTCGACCGGACGCGAAGAAAATCGAAGTTGTGGCGAACGGGGCCGAGCCGATTGAAGCGGAGAAGATTCATCGCGATGGATTTTTTCAGGCGAAAGTCCCGAACGCGACGCGGGACCTCGATTATCGCCTCCAAATTACCAATTGGGACGGATCGGAATACACGATGCGCGATCCATATCAATACGGCCCGATCATGGGCGAAATCGATCTGCATTTGTTCAGCGAAGGGCAGCATTGGGAGCTTTACGAAAAGTTTGGTGCGCATTTACGCGAAATAAATGGTGAACGCGGCGTTTACTTCGCGGTCTGGGCGCCGAACGCGCAGCGCGTCAGCATAGTGGGCGATTTCAACGGTTGGGACGGCCGGGTGAATCCAATGCGCAGACTTCTGAGCGCTGGTGTTTGGGAGTTATTTTTACCCGGCGTTAAGGAAGGAGCGCATTACAAATTCGAGATCCGCAGTCAAACCGGGGCGCTCTTACTCAAGAGCGATCCGTTCGCGTTCTTCAATCAATGGGGCAAAGAAACTTCATCACTCGTTTATAATCTCGAACGCTACAAATGGGCCGACGGAGAGTGGATGGAATCGCGGCGAAAAAAAGATTGGCCGCGATCGCCGGTGAGCATTTACGAAGTTCATCTCGGTTCTTGGCGACGCAAAGCGGAGGAGGGAAATCGTCACCTCAGCTATCTCGAGCTCGCGGAAACGCTGATTCCGTACGTGCTGGAGATGGGTTACACGCACATCGAGTTGCTCCCGATCGCGGAGCATCCGTTCGAAGGCTCGTGGGGATATCAGGTCACGAATTATTACGCGCCGACGAGTCGCTACGGAAATCCGGACGAGCTTCGTCATTTCATCGACAAATGTCACCAGGCTGGAATCGCGGTGATTATGGATTGGGTCCCCGCGCATTTTCCGAAAGACGCCCACGCGCTGGCCGAGTTCGACGGGACGGATCTTTACGAGCACATGGACCCGCGCCAGGGCGAGCATCAGGACTGGGGAACGCTCATTTTTAATTTCGGCCGCAACGAAGTCCGCAATTTCCTGATCGCGAACGCACTGTTCTGGCTCGACAAATATCACATCGATGGACTGCGAGTAGATGCAGTCGCGTCGATGTTGTATCTCGATTACTCGCGCAAGGAAGGGCAGTGGATCCCGAATGTTTACGGAGGTCGCGAAAATCTGGACGCGATTTATTTTTTGAAACGCTGCAACGAAGTTTGTTACGAGCGTTTTCCTGGAATCGTCACCATCGCGGAGGAATCAACCGCCTGGCCCGGCGTTTCGCGGCCGGTGTATCTGGGCGGGCTCGGTTTCGGATTCAAATGGAACATGGGTTGGATGCACGACTTTTTGGAATACACCAGCCTCGATCCGGTTTTCCGGCGGTTTCACCACGGCAACATCACATTCTCGCTGCTCTATGCGTTCACTGAACA
>DATINV010000134.1:0-19033 GCA_035473775.1 Chthoniobacterales bacterium | reverse complement strand
CCAGCATGGGGGGACTGCTCTCTATTTAAGAGTGGCAAAAAGTTGGGGGGTCGAAAAGGAGTAAAATCGGCTCGATTTTAGGGTCGGAATGTGGTCGAAATTCCTCACCCGGAATATTTTGAGAAAGTTTGAACAAAGATTAGCGTATCAGTGTCAGATTTCCGAATATTTAACCTTGTTAAATACTTCCCCTGATGTTAAGAAATCCGACTAAGGAGCCAGCCACGAACACTATAGCCGGCAGTTGGTCGGATCAGCCCCCAGTTTCCCATGAAGAGAGGTTATATGGCCGCCGAAGATAGCGATACCGGAATAAAAATTTACCTGCGCGAGATCGGGCAAATCCCGCTCCTGACCCCGCAACAGGAGATCGAGCTCGCCGCCAAGATCAAAAAAGGCGATCGGGAGGCGCGTGCCCTCATGATTCGCTCCAACCTGCGACTCGTGGTCAAGATCGCCCACGATTATGCCAATCTTGGATTGCCCCTGTTGGATCTAATTTCCGAAGGCAACATCGGTTTGATGAAAGCCGTTGAGCGTTTCGATCCCGCCAAGGGCGGAAAGCTCAGCACTTACGCAGCGTGGTGGATCAAACAATCGATCAAGCGCGCTCTGGCGAACCAGTCGAAGACGATCCGGTTGCCGGTCCATTTAGTCGACAAGATTTCCAAGATGCGCCGGGTTTCGCTTCAAATGAGTGAAGAACTCGGCCGCGAGCCGACTGATGATGAGCTGGGGGAGGAAATCGGAATTGCTTCGGGCAAAGTTTCGCAGCTGAAGACGGTTTCGATTCGTCCGGCGTCGCTAGATGCCCCGATCAGTGACGACGATTCGACCGAATTTGGTGAGATCGTCGGCGACGAGGAAGCACAAACGCCGTTCGAACTTTTGCGCGACAAAAATTTGCGCAACGAAGTTGGCGGCCTGCTCGACGTGCTCGACGACCGCGAAAAGAAAATCATCTTCCAACGTTTCGGGCTCGATGGCGGAAAGCCAAAGACGCTCGAGGAAGTTGGCAAAAAGTTCGGCGTAACTCGCGAGCGTATTCGTCAGCTGCAAAACATTGCCCTGTCGAAGTTGCGCCGGGCGCTGAGCAAAAAAGAGAAACCGATCGACGTTGAGTTGCCGGTCGAGGCTTAACACGCCTTTATAGCCACTCGCGCTCCTTGCCGCGCCGAAGCTTCAGCGAAGACGGGTGTAGGCGTAGGCAACAATCAATCGAATTTGAAAACGCGCGGAGAGATCTGCGCGTTTTTATTTCACCGTCCGCAACTGCACGCAATCGATCCGCTCGTCCCGCACCCGGACGTCGCTGGTAATAACTAAATTGTCGCCCGGGCTGGTCAGGCGCTGGTCGCGCAGCAGTTTTCCGGCAGCTTCAATGTTCGCATTTGGATCATCACCGAATTCAATCCGCTGCGGACAGACGCCCCAGCAAACGGTCAATTGTCGTCTCACTTCTTCGCTCGTGGTAAACGCAAAAATTGTCGAATGTTTGGGTCGAAGATTGGAAAAGTAGCGCGCCATTCTTCCATGGCGGGTAAAGGCAATAATCTTCGAGCGGGCCATTGAATTTGCCAGGACAACAGCGGAAGCCGCCGTCTTTTTCCGAAAGTCTTCCAACATCACCGCTTCGGCATAACCGGCGCCGCCGCTTCGTTCAGTTCGCAAGGCCACTCGATTCAACACATCGACGCATTCCACCGGGTAACGGCCGACGGTGGTTTCACCGCTCAACATGATTCCATCGGCTTGTTCGAAAACCGCGTTCGCCACATCCGTTATTTCGGCCCGGGTCGGCAACCGATTTGTGATCATCGACTCAAGGAGATGGGTTGCGACAATGACCGGTTTGCCGAGGTGAATACAACTTTTCACGATCCGTCGCTGAATGATCGGCAGCTCTTCCATCGGCACTTCAATGCCGAGATCTCCGCGTGCAATCATCACGATATCGGCCGCCTTGATGATGTGGTCGATCGATTCGACTGCGGCCTGGTCTTCGATCTTCGCTAGCACGCACGCTTTGCTTTTGTTCCGAGTGAGTAAATCGCGGAGCTCCTCCAGATCACCGGGTTTGCGGACAAAACTCAGTGCCACAAAATCAACGCCTAGTTTTGCGCCGAGTTTTACGTCCGCGACATCTTTCTTGGTCAAGGCCGGCAGGCTGATATGCACGCCGGGAAGATTGATGTGGCGATGGGAACCCAACGTGGCCGGCGTCAAAACTTTGCAGATTACACGGTCCTTTTTCTTTTCCGCGATTTTCAATTTGATCAACCCGTTGTCGACCAGGATCGCGTCGCCAATATTAACGTCTTGGACGAACTTGTCGTAGTTGACCGAGACCGACTTCTCTTTGGTTGGCTTGGCTCCGCGAACGGTGAATTCCAAAGTGTCACCTGTGTTCAACTTCAACGGCGCTTTAACCGCACCGGTTCGAATGGCTGGTCCTTGAGTATCGAGCAAAATACCGATTGGTCGCGACAGCTCATCAGCGAGTTTGCGAATTCGCGGAACGATTGCCCGAACCCAATTCGGTTTCGCATGACTCATGTTTAATCGAAACACATCTGTGCCGTGGGCGATTAGCTGACGGATGACGTCCGGTTTCTCTGTCGCCGGGCCTAGCGTGCAAATAATCTTGGTCTTTCGCATCTGATCAGGTTGACCTTAGCAAAAAAGAAGCGGCGCGCCTTTATTGGACGCGCCGCTTCACGACAGAGTCTAGTTTGTGATTATTTCAGTTTGCCCGCGGTGTCTTGGGCCATCTTGAGATGCGAGCTAACCATCTTCGCGCCTTTCGCTGCGAATGCTTTTAGGTCGGGGTCGGTACCGTTTTGGGCTTCTTTCTGGAACTCGGCTAAGTCTTTCTCATGGTCCTTCACCATGTCGTCCATGTAATTTTTGTCCGATTTCCATTTGCCCGCTGCTTTCGCACCCGGCAGGGAAACGCCTTCTTCCTTGGCCAGCGCCATCAATTCGTTGTTCGCCTTGGAATGGTCAGTCACCATCCGATTGCCGAACTTTTTCACGTCGGCGTTTTGACCATTTTGCGCCGCCATTTTGCCCATTTCGACTTCCATCATGCCGCCTTTGGCCGCGTTCATCATGAAGGTCTTGTCGGCTGCGCTTAGTTTACTACCCGTTTTGGCCGTTCCGCCCGAGGGTTTCGCGCTAGGCGCCGGTCCGTTTGCTCCAGTTTTCAGAGGAGGATAGGCATTGAGCGCGCTACTGGTGGTGGCCAGACAGAGTGCGCCAATCGCCAATGTCGCAACCGCAATTCGTGTCGTTATCAGGTTTATTTTCATAAGTTTATGCAAGGTTAAAAGGATGCCCATTGGGCATTAGAAGTTCGCATGCTGACATGATTTTGGATGTAACAGTAAGCAGGCGGTTTAGCCCCCTAAGCTCGCCGTTTCCCGCAATTCTAACCTTGTTGATAGGAGCTTTCGACCCGCTCGGCAACGTCCTTGTACCCGTAATCGGCTTCGTAGACCTGCTTCATGCAATTGAGCGATTTTTCTCTCTCGCCGGTTCGCTCGTAAACGATCCCCAAATTGTAGACGACCTCCTTTTTCATCGCATCCATCGTCAAAATCTCCCTGGCCGCGTCCTCGAATTGTTTCACCGCCAGATCGAGCATTCCGAGCTCGCGATAGCAAAGACCGAGCAGGTTCATCGCTTTCAATCTCGCGTTCGGATTCTGGCGCGCCCGTTGCAATTCGGGGACGGCCTCGCGAAATCGCCGCGCATTGACCAGGTGTTCGCCCAACTCGAATCGCAGCTGAAGATCGGTTGGGTTTCGCTCTAGCCGCTTTTTCGTCTCCTCAATCAATATTCCGGCACGCTTTTTCTTCGCCGCCAGCAATTCCTCCGTTTTCTTTGCGTAAACTGCGTCCCTTGTCTTATGCCTGGCGAGAAATTCTTCGTGCGCCGCGATTTCTCGTTCCGCGCCGCGCATTTTCAATTCCGAAACCTTGCGGATCAGGCCGGAGTCGCGCGCCCCGGTCAGTTCGACCGCTGTCCGATACAAACGAATCGCCGATTCGATATCGTCTTTCTGTTCGTAAAGCGATCCGAGCCGCCGGGCGAGATCCACATTCTTCGGTTGGGCCTTTTGCTGCACTTCCGCTTCCGCGATCTGCTGGTCGAGTGCTTCGCCGGTCAGTTGCACCCGGCTTTGTTGTTCGAGCGAAGTCGCCACGTCTTTGTCTTTGATTAGCTCGCGATAACTCTCGGCATGGGTCCAACCACCCGCGCGCATCGACGCGCGCGCGGACGCGTCTTTTCCTAACCGTAGCGTGTTCGCATCCAGCGGATCGATTTCGGTGATTCGGTTATAAACTTCAACTTCCTGTTCGCTCTGTCCGGCGGCGTGATAAAGCTGCGCGAGTTCATGCAGCAATTTTATATCGCGCGGATTTTCCTCGAGCAAAGTGCGCAGTGCGAACACACCAATCTCCGGCCAACCCGCCGCGATCCCCGCTTCTTTCAAAACGAGATTGGCCTGGCGATGGTAAGGCTCTTCTTCCAAAACCTTTTCAATCATTTCTACCGCCCGCTGCGGTGCTTTCTTTACTTCGCGCTGTGCTTTCATCACCGCGATTGTTGCCGTGGAAAAATTAAACAAACTTTTTTTACCGGCCTGTTGTTTGGCCACCTCGGTTCGGCGAAGCAATTGCCGTGCGGTTAGAAACTCCGGCTCCTGTTTCAGGATTGCCTGCAACAGCGAAACCGCGTAATTGAAATTCCGCAGCTCGATTGCCGCGAGCGCTTTCAACCATAGCGTCCGGGTACCTTCACTGAGCTCTTTTTCCGTCTTAACCGGCATAGTCAGTTAGACGGACTCATAATAGATCGAGCTGGGGCTTTTCCGATTGTGGCATGCCTTTGGCCCCCTTTTTCTGACGAGCCTTCGGTTGTTGCTCGGCTGCGCCGTTCGGATTTTCCAGGTGCATCAAAATCTCTTTCGCGCGATCGAGGATTTCTTTCGGCAACCCGGCGAGGCGGGCGACTTGGATCCCGTAACTTTTGTCCGCGCCGCCCGGAACGATCTTGCGCAGAAAGATTATCTGTTCGTTCCACTCCCGGACGGCGACATTGAGATTACAAACGCCTTTGCGTTCGGTCGCCAGTTTGGTCAGCTCATGATAATGCGTCGCGAACAGCGTCCGAGCTTTGATCTTGTCGTGCAAAAATTCCGCCACGCTCCAGGCAATGGACAACCCGTCGAAGGTAGATGTTCCACGGCCGATTTCGTCCAGAATGACCAGACTGCGCTCGGTAGCGTTGTTCACAATGTTCGAGGTCTCGTTCATCTCGACCATGAAGGTTGATTGGCCTCGCGCGAGGTCATCGTTCGCACCGACCCGGGTGAAAATTCGGTCAACCAGGCCGACTTCCGCGCTGGCAGCCGGCACGAAACTTCCGGTTTGCGCCATCAATGCGATCAGCGCGACCTGACGAATGTAGGTCGATTTTCCGGCCATGTTCGGGCCGGTCACGATCGCCAGCCGAACATTGTCGCCGTCGAGCATGGTGTCGTTTGGAACGAACTTCTCTTCGACAAGATTTTGGTCGAGCACGGGATGGCGGCCATCCTTAATCACCAATCGAAGCGAATCGTTCAGAGTTGGACGGCAGTAATGGAAAAGGCGCGCGGTTTCGGCGAGCGAACAAATTGCATCGAAAATCGCGATTGCTTCTGCCGTGTGCTGGATTGGTCTCAGCTCGCGCAACGTTTCCGTGCGCAACTTTTGGAACAGCTCATACTCCACGTTCCGCGCTCGCTCATCAGCGCCTAGGATTTTGCCCTCAATCTCTTTGAGCTCAGGCGTGATGAAACGCTCGCCGCCGACTGTGGTTTGTTTGCGCGTGTAATGCTCCGGCACGCTTTCGAGATTCGACTTCGTGATTTCGATGAAATAACCGAACACCGAATTGTAACGAACTTTGAGCGACTTAATTCCGGTTGTGGCTATCTCGCGTTCCTGGAGCTGGCTGATCCAGTTCTTCCCCTCGCGTGACGCATTGCGCAGTTGATCGAGATCGCCGTCGTAACCATCGCGGAAAATTCCGCCTTCCTTGAGGGCCAACGGTGGATCATCTACCAGCGCCTTGCTTAACTTTTCGGCGAGAGCGGGCATTTCATGGATTTCGTTTTGGAGGCGTTGCGCCAGCAATTCAACGTCGCCGGGTTCGCTGACCCGGTTTGTGCCGAAGGCGAGCCGGTCGAGTAACTTTTGCAGCTCCGATTTCAATTTCGGGATCTGCTCGAGCGAGGCTTTCAAAGAAACCAGATCGCGCGCGTTACCGGACGCCTGACTCAATCGTCCGACTGCGCGTTCCACATCACGAATCGACTTCAATTCCATCCGAATCGAAGACAACAGATCCGGCTCCTGCAACAAATCGGCGATCATTTGCTGGCGGCAGCTCAGCTCGTTCAGGTCTCGCAACGGTTGTAAGATCCAGCTGCGCAGTTTCCGCGCGCCCATTGGCGTAGCAGAACGATCAAGCACCCCGAGCAGGCTCGTGTCGCGTGCGCCACGCGATTCGACCAACTCGAGATTGGTCTGCGTCGCGACGTCGAGTAGAACATAATCGTTCGGCGCATCACATTTTAGCGCGCGAAAATGATCGATCTTTCGCCGAAGCTGGTGCTTTAGGTAATGAACAATCGCACCTGCTGCCGCGATCGCTTCCGGCATCTGCGCGCAGCCAAAGCCATCCAGCGATTTGACCTGAAAATGCTCGCACAAGGTAAACGTCGCGTGCTCGGGCAAAAACGCGTAGCTGTCGTAATCGAGCGCATGATCGATCTGGCCCAACGAATCCTTTTGTTCGGCGCTAACCAACAATTCCGATGGTGAAACCCGCGCGAGCTGGTCCAAGAGCGCTTGTTTATCCGAGACTTGAGTGAGCCGAAATTCACCCGTCGTGAGATCGGCGTAGGCGAAACCAAAACGGCCTTGGTCGGCATAAACTGCGCCGAGATAGTTCGCGCGCTTGGCGTCGAGCAGATTTAATTCGCTGACCGTCCCTGCGGAGATGATTTGGGTGATATCGCGGGAGACAATTTTCCCAGGCTGCGGCTCGCTTGTTTGATCGCAAATCGCGACACGCCGGCCGGCCTTGATCAATTTGGCGATGTAAGTTTGGGCGGCGTGATAGGGCATGCCGCACATTGGGACCTGATTGCGCTTGGTCAGGGCGACGTTGAGCAGAACCGACGCTTCTTTCGCGTCCTCGAAAAACAGTTCATAGAAATCGCCCAGTCGAAAAAGAAGAAGGGTGTCGGCGGGAATGCTTTTCCGGAGCCGCTGATACTGCTGCATCATGGGGGTGAGCGCATCCTGCATACTGAAACGACTTTAATCAGGAAACCAGGGAAGCAGGAATTCAAATTACGGTGACGAGAAGAATAAGACCGTGCCGTTTTGATTTCGACATTGGACGTTAGGCGTTCGACGTTCGGTTCTGTGGGAAACGATTTTCACATCCGCCGTGCGACCCGCGCCGATCTCGACGTGATGAGCGAGCATCGCGCCCGGATGTTTTTCGATATGGGTGAACTTTCTGCTGAAATATTCGAGACATTTCGCGCCCAATCCAAGGAGACGCTTCGCGGTCTCGTCGAGCGCGACCAATACATCGGCTGGCTGGCCAGTCCGCACGATGAACCGGATAAGATTGTCGCCGGCGCGGGCGTAACTTTGCGGGAAATCGCGCCACATCCCCAACCGAACTCGAATGGCAAATTCGAGATTGTTTCCGGACGGCAGGCGATCATTCAGAATGTTTATACTGAACCGGAATGGCGCCGGCGCGGTTTGGCGGCTCTCTTAATCCAGAGGGTCATCGATTGGACCCGTGAACAGGAGATCGAATCGGTGGTACTGCACGCCTCCGATGAGGGCCGCGCGGTTTACGAACGTCTTGGATTTGTCGCGACTACCGAAATGCGCCTTACTCGTTCGGATCGTAAGTGCGGTTGAACGGTTGCGACGGAGGGACAAAGTCATCATCTGCCCGATTGTTATAGGCCCGCCGGCGCGCACGCGATGGATAGATTCCGTTGTCGTCGTAATGACGCGGAAGAATTACCACCCGGCCGGACGTTAATTTCACGACCGGTCTTCCATCCGGCGTCCGGCCGATGATGCGCGCGCGACCTCGACCGTCGTAAGCCGGCCCGCGGGCGGACGATCCTGCATCGCGTTCTGTGCGAGAAATGCGCGGCGTCTGAATGGTCGATTCCCGATTTGACGTGACCGGTCTCTTTTTGGTCATCGTCTCCGATTCGGTTGATTCGGCCTCCGACGATTGTTCGGGATTTTCGGGCGCGGATGGTTGATTTTCTGGGCCAGATCCGGGGGAAGCGGGTTCGGATGGCTTGGTTGTCGATGAGTCTTGTTCGTTGCTTGCAACCGTCAGCGGCGAAGGCCTCTCGCTCGCGGTGGCCGGTTGATTTTGGTCAGCAGTCGATTTTTGATTCGCATTCGCATTCGCATTCGCATTCGCATTCGTCGTCGTCGTCGAATTCTCAATCGGTTGATTTACCGCAACTGGCGACGCGGTCGGCGCAGACGCCAATTTGGTGGCATCGGGAACGCCGATGGGGACGCCGATTTTTTCCGTTCGCCGCAAATACGGAACTTTGTCTTGAAACAAATATTCAGCAGCGGCGGCGCCGGCGATCAGAAGAACAACGACGGCGGCTACTCCGCGTAAGACCTGCCCAAGTGGTGATACGGGTTGCTGCGCTTTCGGTTTTCGGGGAACGACCGAGGCAAGCGAAATTCCCAGTTTCCGGCCGATGGCCTGACGTCGTTCAACTTTCGACAGGCATTCCTGCATCTCTTTTTCCAGCGCGACCGGATCGTGAGGCCGGTTCTCAGGGTTTTCGCGCAATAGTGAAACCAACAAGTTATGCAGCGACTTGGGCGCGCGCCGCAATTCCGGCAAACGTCGAATCCGCAGACGCGCCTTCATTCCCGTGACTGCGAGCGGAGCCGCGCCGGTAAGTAGGAAGCAAATCGTCGCGCCTAATGAATACATTTCCGATTCGAAATTGATTTCGCCGCCATTGCGTTGTTCCGGACTGGCGAACTGCGGCAACGTCGTTGGCGCGATTTCGGCTGCCTCGCTGCTGTCGGAATGCAAATCGAGGCCGGCTAGACCGAAATTCAAAAGTTTGATGAACGGCCACCCACCGCTCGGTGACTCGCCAGGCACAATCATCAAGTTCGACGGCTGGATGGCGCGATGCGTTAAATTGAAAAATGCGGCCGCGCCAAGCGCGCGCACTATTTGCAGTCCGGCGCGCAAGGCCGCGTCAGCCGCCATCGGTCCGTTTTCGACGATCCATGAATCAGCCGTTTCGCCTTCAAAATATTCCGAAACAATTGCGAAATAATCGCTCTCGACGCCGACTACCAAGGTTTTGGCGATGTTAACATGATCGAGTTTTTCCGCGGTCTCCACCCGCTCTTTGAGTTGAGTGAGTTTCTCGGGCTCGATTGCCGATTTCGGGATGAGCTGCAAACGGACCGGCTCATGGGAACGGGTGTCGATCGCCTTATAATTAATGGCCGCGCCGGTCCGGCTGACTTCGCGGCTCTCCTCGCCGGTGCAAATCCGATAATGGTCAAAAAAGGTGGTGGGTTCCATAACAGCAATGACCCAGCTGGCAGGATATTAACCATGGTCCTACAAGGGGAGTTGCGCGAGACATTATTGACCCCATTTTCGGCTCGGATTAACCCTTAGCCGCAGGTCCTTCTCAACAACTCAACTTCTCAACCGCTCAACCTGTATCAGCCCCGCGCCATTCGCATCCCAAGGCCGATGATCGCCTGCATCAATTGAGGATAGGTCAGGCCGGCTTTCAACGCCGACTGGGCGAAATCTTCGTCAGCGGCCAGATGCGGATTTGGGTTGGCCTCGATGAAATACGGCTTGTTGTCGGCGGTAAGCCGCAAATCGATGCGCGCATAACCGTCGACCGTTAGCAGTCGGTAAATGTCTTTGCACATTTTCTCGATCTCTCTTATCAGCGCGGAATCGAGATTTTCGGCGAACTGTCCCTCGAGTCCCCAGCGTTTGCGATACTTCTCGTCCCATTTCGCTTTGTAAGTGGCGATGCGCGGCTCGTTAGGCGGAACTTCGCGAAACATCAATTCGCGCATGGGGAAAACGGTCAGTCGCGTGTTGCCCATGATACTCACGTAGAGTTCACGTCCCTCGATATATTCCTCCGCGATCGCATCGCTGTTGTATTTCTCGTGAACAAACCCAACGCGCTCGCGGTAGGCCTCGTCGCTTGCTACAAACGAGGCGCGCGAGATTCCGTAGGAGGCTTCCTCTTTCACTGGTTTCACCAAAATCGGAAACTTCAATTGACGCGGTCCGCCGATTCGTTGCCCGCGCGGGATGACCACGAAGTTCGGGATCAGGATTCCATGATGAGCGAGAATTTTTTTCGAAATCCCTTTGTGTTTGCACAGGATTAATCCGGTCGAGCCGCAACCGGTGAATGGCACGCCTTGCATTTCGAGCAATGAAACGATGTTCTGGTCGAACCCCGGATTGTTTTTGAATTGCTCGACCAGATTGAATAAAACATCCGGCTGGAAGCTTTCCATTTTTTGCCGGACCAGATCGACATCGTCGAAGATGGCGAGGTGTTCGGCGGAGTGACCGAGTTCTTTGAGCGCGGCCATGACATTGGCCTCGGTCTCCCATTCCTCGGTCTTCATTTCCTTGCTCAAATCCGCGTCGATCGGTGTCGGCTGCACACCGTCAAACAAGACCAGGACTTTGAGTTTCTTTCTGATGCCGTTACTTGGTGCGTTTGAATTTGCCGGTGAACAAGTAATTCATCACCAGTGTTGTGATATAGGATGCTACGCGAAAATCCTGCTGCGGATCATCATTCTGCACCCGCAAACCGAGCTCGTCGCTACGGTCGATCAAGCGACTGAGCAGCTTGTTGATCCGGAATTTTTTTTCGTTGGTCCATTGCGATACCGAATTCATCAAACGCCGGCGCCGTTGCCTTAAATAACTGCTCGCTTTGATTCCGGTCGGCGCAGCGAACAATTGCCGAAGATCAACGTCGTAGAAGCCCGGATATTGTTCTTCGAAAAATTTTCGTTTCCGCGCGTAATAGGTTTTAAGCTTTACGTTCAGAAAATTGTATTCGGTCTCGCGATATTTCGGCAGAAGCGTCGGTAGCTTGCCGGCGAGCGATTTCATCAACTCATCAACATAGTCGAGTTTTTGCAGCGCTTTCCAGCCGGCATACCGTTTTCGCCAATCGAACTCCGGCGTCAGCCAGATTGCGAACGTTTCCGCAAAATCTTCATCTGGGTGGGCTTGTGCGTACCAATCGTCCAGATGCATTACGTAACTTCGGCTGAACGGTCGCGGACGGTAGAAACTTGGCGTTTCCTCGTTTGAGGTTTGTCCAAAAAGTTCCTGCCAGCGTTTTTTTCGGGTCAGTCGGTAGGCATACATGTAGGCGTGGCCGGTCTCGTGCCGCATCAGTTTCATGAACCACTCCGGTGTTTCGCCTTCCACTTCGAGCATCATCGTCCGTTCCAGGGCGCGGAGACGATCATGCACCAGGAAGAACGGAACGAAGATTGCCGGGATTCCAATGGGGACGAACCATTCGTCGCCGATATGGGTTGGCGGAGAAAATGCGAGTCCTCTCGCCGAGAGCTCATTATATAACTGCTGGATCAGCTGCTGGATCGGCGTGCCTTCGAGCGTCAGGCCGAGCGCGGAAATTCGGCGCTCGAGCAATTGCTCGTCGCTAAGTCCTACCCAATCGGCCGTTGGTTCCATTTTGGGCACGGTATCACCGGCAAAAACGGTGTCACGCCTTCGGATCGGCACAGCAGCATCTCATTATTGCGAAAACTCCGGACCTGGCTGGAATTGGCCCGTCGCTATTTAAATATTCATAATTCTTTCTCTCACTGCGACAACGACTTATGAACGAAATCTCATTCAGGAAGTAGACAGGCATGCAAACGGCTGCTAGATAACCGGAGATGAATTGATCGAAGCGCCCGCAAGGGCCCTGTCGGTCTCGCCAAGTTGGAGCCCGCACCCTCGCGGCACCCCAGTGGTCGAATCTCAAACCACGCGCGGGTTTTGCGCCGGTCCTCGAACCGCATTCGGGAACATCAACCTTAACCACTTAGAATTTTATGAAACCAACACCTCAAATCACTCACAATCGGCAGACGGGTTTTCCCTTAACCGATCACAATTATCAACCAACAGCGGACCCTTCAATTACCGCTGCCGGTCAAAAGATCGCGAAGCTCACCGGTTTCCATAAAATGAGTAGCGATTTCATCGGAACCGAAATGTTCCGCGATTATGTGACGGAATTCTCAGCGTTCACCATCATCGGCCTTATTTCGGCCTGGCCGATTTGCCTCAGCATTATCGCAATGGCTCGGATGTTGCGGGCTTGGTAAACGGAATTTTCGCACTCTCTTCGGTGTTATAAGGCGCTCGTTCCGGCGAGCGCCTTTCTAACGCCGGTGCGGCCCGCGCTTCGGCCTTAACTAGGTGCTTGATCTAAGCACCTCGACAACGCTTTGCTGTCAGACATGCGTGGAAAATTGTTCCTTCTTGTTATTGAAGCGCTCGTCGTCGCGACGGTTTTCCATCTCGATTATTTGGGTCTGCTTCCGTTCAGCAAGACGCCGTTTCTGTTTTTGCTGGGCTGGATATCGATCCGATTGCGCGGTCAACGGTGGAAAGACGTTGGTTTGCAATTCGATCAACCACTTCTGAAACTTTTAGTCTTCGGAATCGTTGTGGGTATCGCGATGGAAGCGCTTGAACTTTTCGTGACGCAACCGTTGCTAACAAAGATCCTCGGTCAGGGGCCGGATCTGCATGAATTGCAGCGGCTCATCGGAAATACCCAGCTGCTAATCCTGGGAATCGTTCTCGCGTGGTTGCTGGCAGCATTCGGAGAAGAATTGGTCTATCGCGGATATCTTACCAATCGTCTCGCGGAACTTTTCGGCGCATCAAAGGCCGGTTGGATTGCCGCCGCCGTTCTGATCACTTTGCTCTTCGGTCTGGCCCATTTTCCACAAGGTCCAACCGGAATTATCGAGAACGTCATCGACGGCGCGATCCTGGCTGCGATTTATTTCGCTACTGGCCGAAACTTGTGGGCGCCGATCATCGCCCACGGCATACAGGATACTGTCGACGTTCTGCTGATTTATCTCGGTAAGTACCCGGGCCTCAACAATCAGTCCGGCGTAGCCATGTTTTGAAAATCGTGCCGTGGCTTCGGTGTGTAGAGGCGCTTGTGCCAAGCACCTCTACAACGTTCTGCGTGCCGGTCACGCGCACGGCTCTCACGGAGCTTTGACAGTCGAGAAAGTCAGAAGCGTTTGACAAGACATCACGTCGTCGTTTAAGACTCTCGCAGGCAAGTCAGGTCATTGGATTTGACGTGAGCGTGGGTTTGTTCGTTTCTTTGCAACCTCACGTCTATGGAAAAACATTTAGCAATCATGCTCGTCGCACTGGCGCACTTCGCGCCGGCTGCGTTCACTCAGGAAATGCCGGCGACCGCTCCGACTCTGGATGAGTTGGTCGCGAAAAATATCGAAGCCAAAGGCGGTAGTCAGGCGATCCACGCCTTGCAATCACTTCGCCGCACCGGCACGATGCTGGTGAACGAAGGCAAGATCCGGCTCGCCTACACTCAAATCAAAAAGCGCCCGCTTGAGGTCCGCACTGAAGCAACCCTGCAAGGAATGACCGCGGTGCAGGCATTCGACGGCACAGAAGGCTGGCAGATTTCGCCCTTCCAAGGCCGCAAAGATCCCGAGCGAATGTCGGCCGACGACGTGAAGGCATTAATGGAAGACGCCGAGATGGACGGGCCGCTGGTCGATTGGAAAGAGAAAGGCAGCACCATCGAATATGTCGGCAGGGAAGATGTTGACGGAACGGACGCATACAAGATCAAGGTCACGCGCAAAAACGGTGACATAAATTTTGTTTATTTGGACCCGGACCATTTTCTCGAGATCCGAATTTTGACCCAGCGGGTCCAGCAAGGCGCGTTGGTCGAAACTGAAACAGACCTTGGTGATTATGAAAAGATCAATGGCGTGTTCGTTCCAACTTCAGTCGACGCCGGGAGCAAGGGCGACGCCGACAAACAAAAAATCATAATCGACAAGGCCGAAGGAAATGGGCCAGTCGACGACGCGGTTTTCCATTTTCCAACAACTCCAGCGAAATAAGTCACTCTCATGCGTTTCTTAAAATTTTTTGTAGCGATTGGGTTTTGCGGTTTGGCGTTTGGGCAACAACCGGCGTCACCGCCGTTTAATTCGGCAACTATTTCCGGTCTTGGTGCGCGCAACATCGGTTCGGCGGCGATGAGTGGTCGCATCTCCGCAATCGCGGGCACGCGCGAACCGTCGGGCAAGGTCACTTTGTTTGTTGGCGCGGCCAGCGGCGGAGTTTGGAAATCGGACGATCAAGGGACGCGTTATCGTCCAGTGTTCGATGAACAAGCGGTGCAATCGATCGGCGCCATTGCGCTCGATCCAAAAAACTCGAAGAGCGTTTGGGTCGGCACCGGTGAACCGTGGACGCGTAACAGCGTCTCCATCGGCGACGGCATTTACAAATCGACGGATGGGGGAGAAACCTGGACCCATGCGGGATTGAACAAATCGGAGCGCATCGCAAAGATTCGCGTGAGTCCAAGTAACAGCGATACGGTTTTTGTTGCTGTTCCCGGCGCGTTATGGAGCGACTCGCCGGACCGCGGTCTCTACAAGACGACCGATGGCGGCAAAACCTGGAACCTGATTCTCAAGGGCGCGAATCTTTCCACCGGCTGCACCGATCTCGCGATCGATTCGACCAATCCGGAAACCATGTTCGCATGCATGTGGGATTTTCGGCGGAAAGGCTGGGAATATCGTTCTGGCGGCGACGGTCCCGACAAACCCTCAGCCAGCGGACTGTTTCGCTCGAACGATGGCGGTAGCACCTGGACGGAAATCACGCCGGACAAGAACAAAGGCTTTCCCAAGAAACCCTACGGACGTCTGGCAGTGGCGATCGCGCCTTCAAACGCGAAACGGATTTATTGTTTCGTCGAATCGCCGAATAGTGCGCTGTTTGTTTCCGATGACGGTGGGGCGACATGGCAGGAGCGCGACAAGAGCCAGTGGATGGTTTGGCGCCCATTTTATTTCGCGAACTTGATTGTCGATCCGAAAAATCCGGACCGAGTATTCAAGACCGACGGCGCATTGATCATGAGCGACGATGCCGGCAAAAGCTTCTCGGTTGTCGGCGGTTTCAATGGCGCGCACGGCGACGTTCACGATGTCTGGATCGACGCGACCAATCCGGAGATCGTGTTTAGCGGAGACGACGGCGGAATGTGGTACTCCTACAACGGCGGCAGTAAATGGTGGAAGGCCGACAATTTGCCAGTGTCGCAGTTTTATCACGTCAGTGTCGACGATGCTGACCCGTTTCGAGTGTACGGCGGTTTGCAGGACAATAGTTCCTGGGTAGGTCCGTCCGAATATCCCGGCGGTATTACCAATCACGTTTGGGAAAACATGTTCAACGGCGATGGCTTCTGGATGTTCCCCGATCCGGCTGATCCGGATTACCTCTACGCCGAGTATCAGGGCGGCAACGTTGGACGGGTGAATCGTTATACCCACGAAGCGCGCAACATTCAGCCCACGCCGAATTACAAGGAGAAGCTGCGCTGGAATTGGAACACGCCAATCGCGCTTTCGCCTAACGAGAAAGGGACGATTTACATCGGTGCGCAGTTCTTATTTCGCTCGCGTGATCACGGCCAGAGCTGGGAACGAATTTCGCCCGATCTGAGCACGAACGATCCGCAAAAACAAAAGCAGGAACAATCAGGCGGTGTCACGATCGACAATTCGTCGGCCGAAATGCACACCACAATTTACTCGATCAGCGAATCGCCCAAGGACAAGAACCTGATCTGGGTCGGTACCGATGACGGAAACGTTCAGCTCACCCGCGATAGCGGTAAGACTTGGACCAACGTGGTCGCAAACGTCCCTAACTTGCCGAAAAATTCATGGGTCAGCTGGGTCCAGGCGAGCAACTTCGACGCCGGCACGGCTTACGCGACCTTCGATCGACATACTTTCGGCGACATGGCGCCTTATGTTTTCAAGACAGCGGATTACGGTAAAACTTGGACGCCGTTGGTGACGCCGCAGGATGCTAAAACCGTTCGCGGTTATGCGCACGTGGTTAAGGAAGATGTCGTCAAACCTGATCTTCTGTTCGTTGGAACCGAGTTTGGGCTCTGGGTCTCGATCGACGGCGGAAAAAATTGGGCGCAATTCAAAGGTAACCATTTTCCGGCGGTCGCGGTCCGCGATCTCGCGATCCAGCCGCGCGATAACGATCTCGTTCTGGCGACGCATGGTCGCGGCATCTGGATCATCGACGACATCACGCCCTGGCGCTCGTTAACGCCCGAAGTCATGTCGCAGGAAGTCGCGTTCATTTCAGCGCGCCCGGCGCAGGAACGGATTGAAGGCAGCGGCGGTTGGGCGAATGGGGCCGCGATGTTCGTCGGCGACAATCCGCCCGACGCTGCGGTGATCAATTATTATCAACGCGAGCGACATCTCTTCGGGAAATTAAAAATCGAAGTGCTCGACTCGACCGGCAAGGTCTTGGACGAAATTCCGGCGAGCAAACGCCCCGGATTGAATCGCGTGATGTGGACCATGCGCGAGAAACCGCCTCGGGTCCCGCCCGCTGCCCAAATCGCCTTTGGTGGCACGCGTGGTGTCCGGTTCGCGCCTGGTGAATACACAGTTCGCTTGACCAAAAACGGAAAGACTTATGAGACGAAGTTTACCCTCGGTCTGGATCGGCGGGCGAAGTTTACCGATGCCGACAAAAAAGCGCAATTCGATGCCGCCCTGAAAGTGCGCGGGCTGTTCGATGACGAGAGCGCGTTGATGGATCGGATTGTGTTTTTGCGTGGTGAAGTCGCAAAGATGGTGAAAGCGGTGCCGGAAAGTGATCCGCTCCACAAGACGGTGAAAGATTTTGACGGCAAGATCGAAGCGGTGCGAAAGAAAATCGTCGCCACCACGGAAGGCGGCGCTATTACGGGTGAGGAACGCATTCGCGAACACACCGACCAGCTCTACGGCGCGTTACTCAGTTATGAAGGCAAGCCAGGCGACTATCATCTGGCTTACATCGATACCCTGCGGCGCGAGCTCGATGACGTGAGTAAGGATTTCGAGCAGCTTCTCGCCAAAGATTTGCCGGCGTTCAATCAGACGCTCAAAGGCAAGGGCAAAGAAGAAGTCAAAGCCCCGCCTGCAAAAATTGCAGTGAACGAAGAATCGCCCGTTTCCGGCGGAGCTTTCGCCGGATCAAACGATCCCGACGAACCCGTCGTCGCAACCCCGCTGTTGCCGGTCAATTTGCGGTTTCTTTATTGACCTTCCGGAATCGACATTCGTCCGACATTGACATAGCGACCGATTCGCGGTTCAGAGTTAGCTCGTGAGCCGGGTGTTAATCGCCGATGACCAGCGCGATGTGCTGGAAGCGCTCCGGATTTTGCTCAAGGGCGAGGGTCACCAGACCGAAGCGGTCACGTCGATCAGCGGAATTTTTAACGCTCTTCAACAGCGGGATTACGCGTTGTTGATGATGGACCTGAACTACACGCGCGATACGACCTCGGGCCAGGAAGGTCTCGAAGTGATCCCGAAAATCCAGGCGCTCGACAGCACTTTGCCAATCGTGGTGATGACAGCATGGGCGACGATTGATCTCGCGGTCGAGGCGATGAAACTTGGCGCGCGCGATTTCGTGCCGAAACCGTGGGACAACGAGCGGTTGGTGACAATCGTGCGGACGCAGATCGAACTCGGCAGTGCGTTGCGCAAAGGCCGGAAACTCGAAGCGGCGAACAAACTTCTTGGTGGCAACGTTCCCAACTTGATCGCCGATGCGCCGTCGATGCGTCCGGTGCTCGAAATGATCCAGCGGGTGGCGCCATCCGACGCGAACGTGCTGATCACCGGTGAGAACGGCACCGGCAAAAGTCTCATCGCCCAAGCGTTGCACGCGCTTTCGCCGCGGGCGTCGCACAGCATGATCACGGTGAACATGGGCGGGCTGTCGGAAACTTTGTTCGAAAGCGAACTGTTCGGCCACGTCAAAGGCGCGTTTACCGACGCAAAGAGCGATCGCGCCGGACGGTTCGAGCTGGCAGATGAAAGTTCCCTGTTCATGGACGAGATCGCCAACATTCCGCTTAATCAACAGGCAAAACTGTTGCGAGTCATCGAGACCGGTGAATTCGAACGGGTTGGTTCGTCAAAGACGCTGCACGCGAATGTGCGGATCATTTCCGCGACCAACTCGAATTTGGTCGACGAAGTTTCCTCCGGAAAATTCCGGCAAGATCTCTTGTTTCGATTGAACACGATCGAGATCAAATTGCCGCCGTTACGCGATCGACGCGAAGACATCATCCCGCTGGCCAACAATTTCTTGCGGATGCACGCGCAACGGTACCGGAAAGATCTTGGCGGTTTCGATCAGCCGGCGCGGGATCGATTGATGCAACATTCTTATCCAGGGAACGTGCGCGAGCTCGACCATGTGGTGGAGCGCGCGGTGCTGATGGCCCACGGTTCGCAAATCAAAGCGACCGATCTTGGCCTAACGAGTGCCGGCGGCGAATCAAAGGGCCTGGAAGACATGAGCCTCGAAGAAGTTGAAGCGTTTTTGATCAAGAAAGCGCTCGCTCGAAACAACGGGAACGCGCGGAAAGCGGCCGAGTCCCTGGGATTAAGTCGGAGCGCGTTTTATCGCCGGCTGCAACAATACGGGTTATGAGCTGTGGAGGCAGGCGTCTCGCCTGCAATGTGAGTGAAGGTGCAGCCGAGACGACTGCCGCCACAGAAGAACAATG